>CP065018.1:3541103-3851287 GCA_016700415.1 Flavobacteriales bacterium | reverse complement strand
TGCGCCTCTCCGCATTGGAGGAGCATGCGGTGATCGCGCAAGCTTCCTCCTGATCGAGGCCGCGCATGCCGTGGCATCACCGATCGTCCGCCGCAGCGCCACCTTGGGCGGCAGCCTGCTCTGTGAGAACCGCTGCTCCTTCTACAACCAGAGCGAATGGTGGCGCGATGCCGTGGGCAATTGCCTGAAGTGCGACGGCGACGTCTGCATCGCCACGGGCGGACGCAAGGCCTGCTTCTCCAAGCTCGCCAGCGACACCGCACCCGTGCTGATCGCCATGGAAGCCCAACTGGAAGTGGTCACTGCCGAAGGGATACAGACCATCCCGTTGGAAAGCATCTACACCGGCGACGGCGTGGACCCGCGCAACCTGCCACCCACCGCATTGATCCGGGAAAGTGCGGATCGTGCTCGGCGCCGTGGACCCCAAGCCCATCATCGTCGACGCGCAACGCAGCGACGACCAAGCCGCGCTCATCACCAAGGCCGTGAAGAAGGCGCATCATCGACAACGATCCGTATCCACGGCTTTACAGGAAAGAAATGATCACCGTGTTCTTGGAACGCAGCTTCGAGGAACTGGACACCCATTGAACAAAACCAAAACCGGCACGACCATGCACAACACGATCCGATCCCTCTATGACGAACACGAAATGATCGTCGAGGCCACCGAAGTGGCCAAGGACGCTGCAGCCCTCATCGGCACCGACGACGCCCGCTACGCAAGCACCGTGAAGCACCTGATGGACTTCTTCCGCACCTATGCCGACGGATACCACCACCACAAGGAGGAGGAGGTGCTCTTCCCCCTGATGCTGGAGAGCAACGAGCTGCTCGGCGACGGCGTGCTGAAGGAGATGCTGGAGAACCACGCCGATTTCCGGGAGATGCTCGACGCCATCACAAAAGACCTCGACGCAGGCCGACTGCCCGAAGTGCGCGACGGGTTGGCACAATACAGCGAAGCCCTGCTGGATCACATCGCCGTGGAGAACGACGAGGTCTTCCACATGGCCATGACCCTGCTGGACGACAACCTGCTCGACCGCATCGGCTTCCAGTTCGAGGACCACGACCGCGAGACCGGGGCGGAAAGGAAGGAGGAGCTGGCGGAGATGGTGAGGGGGCTGAGGAAGGAATTGGCGGTGTGAGGGGTAGGCTGGGCGGCTGTTGGCCGGTTGTCCTGAGCGGGGCCGAAGGGTGGGCTTTGGGCTTTTAGGCTTTTAAGCGCATTGGGCTCTGGCTTCTTCAGGCTTTTGGCCTGTTGGCTTCTTGGTGCGTTCAGGTCTCAGGCGCATTCGGCTTCTTGGGTGCATTAGGCTTTCGGCCTCTTGGTGTTCAAGGTGCATTCGACCTTCGTCGTCTTCAGGCTTCTTCGGCCCCTTGGCGGCTTTAGCCTTAGTCCGTTCTCATGCTTTGTGGAATTGGGTACTTTGAGCCGCGAAAAGTCCACCAAGGCTAGTTAGATGTCCAATCCCTTCTTCGACCACCCTATCCTTAATTCCCCATACGAGCGCCCTCGCCGACACTGGGAGTTGGATAAAACAGGACAGCCAACTCAGCAGACCATCGATATCAGACGGAAGGCGGAGTTCATTACGCCAATTCCGAAGTCGAAGAAGCAAAGGGCCAAGGCCAAGCAGGAGGAGATGCTCTTTGACGAGGGCAAGCACCTCACCACCAAAGAGCAGCAGTACGACCCGACCTCCATCATCAACGAGCTGCGCGGGCATGTGGAAACTTGGAGACAATTGCCATACGGCTCCTGGCAGGTTACTCCGGAGACTGCTCGACTGCTCCAGCATTGGCGGCATTACAACTTCAGTGATGTGCGTCCTTTCTTCTGTCAAGTTGAAGCGATCGAGACCTTGATCTGGCTTACGGAGGTAGCGCCACAGAGCAAAGCGGGCAAGCGCTTCCTTGAATGGCTGGATGCTGCCAATAAGGAGGCCAATCCGGACTTGGCGCGGATCGCCTTGAAGCTGGCCACGGGTGCAGGCAAGACCACGGTGATGGCCATGATCATCGCATGGCAAACGATCAATGCCGTCCGCAGGCCGAACAGCAAGCATTTCACACGCGGCTTTCTGGTGGTCGCACCGGGGCTTACGATCAAGGACCGCCTGCGCGTGTTGCAGCCGAATGACCCCGATAGCTATTACGGCAAGCGGGAGTTGGTGCCCACGGACATGATGGAGGACCTGGGCAAAGCCAAGATCGTGATCACGAACTATCACGCCTTCAAGTTGCGGGAACGCCTTGAACTGAGTTCAGGTGGGCGCGCCTTGTTGCAAGGTCGAGGACCCGATCTGAACACAAAGGAGAGTGAAGGCCAGATGCTTCAACGGGTGATGCCGGACCTGATGGGCCTGAAGAACGTCATGGTCCTGAATGACGAGGCGCACCATTGCTACAGGGAGAAACCCGCCGATGATTCAGACTTCACCGATGACAATGGAGAACCCTTGACCGGTGCGGACCTGAAGGAGGCCAAGGCACACGCGAAGAGGGAGAATGAAGCAGCACGCATGTGGATCTCCGGCTTGGAGATGGTGGAGCGGAAGCTCGGCATTGCGCGGGTTGTTGACCTTTCCGCTACGCCGTTCTTTCTAAGAGGATCGGGATATCGGGAAGGCACCTTGTTCCACTGGACCATGAGCGATTTCTCGCTGATGGACGCTATCGAATGCGGTATCGTGAAGTTGCCGCGTGTTCCGGTTGCGGACAACATTCCGGGACAAGAGATGCCCATGTTCCGCAACCTCTGGGAAAACATCCGCAAGGGCCCGAGAGGCTTGCCGAAAAAGAAGCGAGGCGAAAAGGAACTCGACCCACTTAGCTTGCCTCCCCTGCTGCAAACCGCATTGGCCGCGCTCTATGGGCACTACGAGAAAACCTTTGACCTATGGAAGAAGGAAGGTATCCGGGTGCCACCATGCTTTATCGTGGTGTGCCAGAATACCGCCATTTCTAAACTTGTGTACGACTATATCTCCGGCTTTGTCAGAACGAATGAGGATGGCAGTGGAACACCAGTACCCGGAAGGTTGGAGCTGTTCAGAAACTTCGATGAGCATGGCAACCCCATGCCACGGCCGAACACCTTGCTCATCGACAGTGTCCAGTTGGAGTCTGGGGACGCATTGGACGACAACTTCCGGAATATGGCCGCGGATGAGATCGCACGCTTCAAGTATGATATCATCGAGCGCACGAATGATTATCGTGCGGCTGAGAACCTCACCGATCAGGCAATTCTGCGCGAGGTAATGAACACCGTTGGGCGGGAAAACAAATTGGGCGGACAAATTCGTTGTGTGGTCTCTGTTTCCATGCTAACCGAGGGATGGGATGCGAACACAGTTACACACGTGCTCGGTGTCCGTGCCTTTGGCACCCAGCTGCTCTGTGAGCAGGTGATAGGAAGGGCACTCCGCAGACAGAGCTATGAGTTGAACGAGGAGGGCTTGTTCAATGTGGAATATGCCGACATTCTCGGTATCCCGTTCGACTTTACAGCGAAGCCCGTCATCGCGACGCCAAAGCCCCCGCGCGAGACCATCCATGTGCAAGCGGTCCGGCCGGACCGTGATGCACTGGAGATCCAGTTCCCCCGCGTGGAAGGGTATCGCGTGGAACTGCCCGAGGAACGGTTGATCGCGGAGTTCGATGAAGACTCAATACTCACCCTTTCACCAGAGTTGGTTGGCCCGGCGATAGTCACGAATTCTGGCATCATCGGTGCTCTAACGGAACTGAATTTGAAGCACACTGGCGATGTGCGCCCGTCACAAGTGCTTTACGAACTGACTTCTCACTTGGTGCTCACCAAGTGGCGCGATACAGGCAAAGAGGTGAAGTACCACCTGTTCGGGCAGTTGAAGCGCATTGCGAAGCAATGGATGGATAATTACCTCGTGTGCCAAGGCGGTACGTATCCGGCACAATTGGCCTACAAGGTCCTGGCTGATATGGCCTGTGACAAGATCACTGCGGGGATCACATTGGCATTCGCCGACGAACGCCCGGTGAAGGCTGTCTTGGATCCGTACAATCCCACAGGCAGTACGCGGCATGTCAATTTCCGCACCTCGAAGGACCTGCGGTGGGAGACCGATGCACGCCGCTGCCATGTGAACTGGGCCGTGCTGGACAGCGGATGGGAAGGCGAGTTCTGCCGCATCGCGGAGAACCATCCGAAGGTGGTGGCCTATGTGAAGAACCAGAACCTCGGATTGGAAGTGCCCTACCTCTTCCAAGGGGAAGCGCGGAAATACATCCCGGATTACATCGTGCTCGTGGATGATGGTCGTGGGCCGGAAGACCTCCTGCATCTGGTGGTGGAAGTGAAAGGCTACCGGCGCGAGGATGCCAAGGAGAAGGCCAAGACCATGAACGCCTATTGGATCCCCGGGGTGAACAACAACGGCACCTATGGCCGTTGGGCCTTCGCGGAATTCAAGGAGATCTTTGAGATGGAGGCCGACTTCGCGGCGAAGGTGGAGGAGCAGTTCAAGTCGATGGTGGATAGAGCTGGACAGGATGAACAGGAGTGACAGGATTAAGCTTGCTTCGGACAGGATGAACAGGATGTACAGGATCAAGCTTGTAGTAAATGGGATGAAGGTGAATATAGAATGGGAGCATGGAGCATGAAGAGCTGACGGAACGCGTTATTGGTTGTGCCATGGTGGTGCAGACCGCATTGGGTCCTGGGTTCTTGGAATCCGTGTACCAGAATGCGTTAGCGCATGAGCTGCGGAAGGCTGGCCTCGCGGTGGAATGTGAGCGCAGGATCCAAGTGCGCTATGATGATTTGGTCGTTGGGGATTTCATTGCGGATATGTGGGTGGAGGAAGTCATTCTGATCGCGAACAAGGCCGTGCAAGCGCTGAACACGGCCCATGAAGTGCAACTGGTGAACTACCTGACGGCAACGGGTATCGAGGTGGGCTTGCTGCTCAACTTCGGTGCCGAACGCTTACAGGTAAAACGTAAGCATCGAACCTATAGAGCGAAGCAGGAAAGAGACGAACAGGACGGTCAGGATGATATCGTACAGCCAAACACCATCCTGTAGCTCCTGTCCATCCTGTCAAAAGAAACCATGGCAAAGAAGAAAGCGACCTCAACAGCCGACAAGGCCGTGGAGACCCTCCAGCACAAAGAGGCCAAGCGGAAGAACATCCCCACGGCCGAGTACGACAGCGTGCTGAAGGATGCCGACAAGAACCCTGTGCAGGTGGCCTATGAGCGCCGCAACCGGGATCTGGACCCACAGCTCGTATGGCGTGGAAAGGATGAACAGGACTGGAGCGATCTAGTGGTGCAAGCGCCACCGCTCTACATCCAAGAGAAGGTGCATCCGAAGGTGCTGATCAACGATCTGTTGCGTGAGACCAAAGCGCGCAAGGAGGAAAGCGACCCGAGCGCACCTGATCTTTTCAGCGACTTCAATGGCCTGCCCAAGGAAGCCGACAAGACCGAGTTCTACCAGCACGACCAGAACTGGACCAACCGGATGATCCTTGGCGATAGCCTGCACGTGATGGCCAGCTTGGCAGAGCGTGAAGGGCTGCGCGGTAAGGTGCAGTGCATCTATCTCGATCCGCCGTATGGGATCAAGTTCAACAGTAACTTCCAGTGGAGCACCACTACGCGCGATGTGAAGGAGAAGAAGGAGCACATCACGAGAGAGCCCGAAATGGTCAAGGCCTTTCGCGATACATGGCGCGATGGCATTCACAGTTTTCTTACCTACTTGCGCGACCGACTTACCGTAGCTCGCGATCTACTGGCTGATTCAGGTTCCATTTTTGTACAAATCGGCGATGAGAACGTCCATCGAGTTCGAGCGGTCATGGATGAGGTGTTTGGTGAGGACAACTTTATTGGACTAATCACCTTTAAGAAAACGCACTATCAAGAAAGCGATTACACCTCGAACATCGCTGACTACTTGCTGCTGTACGCGAAGCGAAAGCCAGACCTGAAATTCAGGAAGGCATGGAAAGCAGCGAAGCTCTTGGACGTTGACTATTCAAAGTACACAAAGGCCTGGAATAAGGATGGTGAAATAGAATCCATTCCTAAGGAATGGAGGGATGCACCCGAACTGATTCCTGATGGATGGCGTCCATTCCGGGATGACATCACGCTAACCCAAGATGGTGGCGGTGAATCGGAGAACAAGCCATGGAATGCCTTTGGGAACGATTTCCTACCCGGCCTCGGTCGCCATTGGCGCACCCATCATCCACTTGGCCTTCAGAGACTGTACTTCGCTGGTCGTGTCAAGCCCGGAATCAAACGCCCCTATTACGTTGAGGGCTTTGATGACTCTCCATCTGTGAATACACAAAACATCTGGACCGAAGGACTTGCTGGTGCCCAGCACAAAGTGTATGTGGTTCAAACAAATTTGAGGGTTGTACAAGCTTGTATACTTATGGCAACCGACCCAGGTGATCTGGTGCTTGACCCGACATGCGGTTCAGGCACCACTTCTACGGTCGCAGAGCAATGGGGCCGCCGCTGGATCACGATTGATACCTCACGCGTCGCATTGGCTCTTGCTCGTGCCAGGATTATGGGCGCCAGATACCCTTTTTACCTGCTGGCTGATTCACGGGAAGGCCAGTTGAAGGAAGCCGAGGTTGGTCAAACAGCACCGAGCACACAACCTGCGCGCGGAAACATCCGACACGGCTTCGTTTATGAGCGGGTGCCGCATATCACGTTGAAGTCCATCGCTAACAACGCCGAGATCGATGTGATCTGGGAGAAGTGGCAGGTGGCATTGGAGCCGCTACGGACCAAGATTAACGCAGCGCTGAAGAAGAAGTGGGAGGAATGGGAGATCCCGCGTGAGGCTGAGGAGAAATTAGATGCAGCAACCAAGAAGCTGCATACCGAATGGTGGAAGGCACGCATCGCACGGCAGCAGGAGATGGATGCCAGCATCGCCGCTAAGGCTGAATATGAATACCTCTTCGACAAGCCCTACGAGGATAAGAAGACCGTGCGCGTAGCCGGACCCTTCACCGTGGAGAGCATGAGCCCGCACCGCATGCTGGCCGTGGGCGCCGATGATGAATTGATCGACAGCCTCGCCGATGCCCAGTTGGGCTATGGGAAGAGCCAGGACTTCGGGCAGATGATCTTGGAGAACCTGCGCTTAGCTGGCGTGCAACAAGCACACAAGGAGGACAGGATCACCTTTACCTCATTGAAGCCGTGGCCCGGCGAACTGGTCTGTGCCGAAGGCTTCTATATGGAAGGAAGCAAGGAGCGCCGCGCGGCCATCTTCATCGGTCCGGAGTTCGGCACGGTGCAACGTGCCGATCTGGTGGAAGCCGCCCGGGAAGCCGCCGATGCAGGCTTCGACATGCTTATCGCTTGCGCATTCAATTACGAGGCCCACACCACCGAATTTGAAAAGCTCGGTAAGGTCCCCGTGCTCAAGGCGCGCATGAACGCCGACCTCCACATGGCGGCAGACCTGAAGAGCACCGGAAAGGGCAACCTCTTCGTGGTCTTCGGCGAGCCGGACATCGACATCCTGCAGAAGGACGGCAAGTACCAAGTGCATGTAAAAGGCGTGGACGTGTTCCACCCCAGCACAGGCAAAGTGGAAAGCTCCGGCGCGGACGGCATCGCCTGCTGGTTCATTGACACGGACTACGACAACGAAAGCTTCTTCGTCCGCCACGCATATTTCCTCGGCGCGAACGACCCATACAAGTCACTCAAGACAACGCTCAAAGCGGAGATTGACCGCGAGGCCTGGGAGTCGCTCCACAGCGATACCTCACGGCCCTTCGACAAACCAGCCAGAGGCCGCATCGCCGTGAAGGTGATCAACCACTTGGGGGATGAGGTGATGAAGGTGTTTAAAGTGTGAGGGATGCAATGGCTATCCGATCTCTTGGCCTATTGTGAACGATTTCCGATCGTCATTTTCCGTTTCCCTGAAGATGAATGGCGAGCATATAAAGGTTCCAGAAAGGGAGCTAAGGAATTCACATTTGTACTCCCGCATGATGCGGTTGATAAAGTGAAGCGAAGGGCACCTTGTCTCTTGATAGGGGAGGATGATAAAAAGCCTGAGTTGCGCTTTGGATTAGTCTCTTCGTGCAGTGCAGTGACTACGTTGTTCTCCCGCGTGAAGGTGATACGCGCAACAAACCTGACCGTTAGGACCGAGCATGAACTCAAGGCTTTGCTTCTGGAACCGAGGTTCAAAAGGCCAATCTCCAGGTTAAGCCCCGGTAATGGTATCGATTACCTCTCAAAGAAGCTCAGCAGCTACGTGGTGAGCGTTCTTTCTGCCCAGAGCGGTAACCACGAAGCGCTTCGTTTAGTGGCCGAGCAGATCAGAACACCGAAGAAGTATGACAGCAATGCCGCGTTACAGGCGAATGCGCTTCAAACAGCACTGGCTGCATTCGGATTAGGACCTGACCCAGAAGCTACCTCATTAGAACTTTACGGAAACGACACTACAGCTCTCGGTCGCGTATCGATGATCGAGGACCGTGTGATCGAACACGAAGCCCGGACCATGCCTGGTTGGGAACTGATAAATTCTGCTATCACAGGAGTGGCCCAATTTGAGCGGAAGGGTGAGCAGCTGGAGGTCATTACAGCCAATAGAGGACCATTGGAAACGTGCCTCGGTGTGGACTTGATCTATGTCAATCATGCCCGCGCCAGCATGGTTCTGCTCCAATACAAGATGTTAACGCCGGTGGAAAACGGTGAGCGATGGGATTGGATCTATAGACCGGATTCTCAGTTCGCTGCGGAAATTGAGCGCATGAACAAGTTCAACGCATCAGGGCCACAGGACACGAAGACATACCGACTCAACCCTTCGGCGATGTATTTGAAATTCGTCAAACGTGACGCATTGGTGAAGAATAGTGCCATCATAACTCCACTGGATCACTATCAGCAGATGGCTGGATCGTCGGCCATGACTGGTCCTAATGGAGGTGTTCGTTTGAGCTATGAATCGCTCAATGGCAACTATCTACGACCGCACACATTTCAGGAGTTACTGCAGTCTGGTTATATAGGCACGTATCCACCCTCAACAGAGAACCTACTAATACTGGTCAATGAAATCCTTGCCGGGAATAAGGCGCTGGTACTTGCATTACAGAATGCCGAGCCAAGGCATCAACGAACTATTGAAGATGACCTTGAAATGGGGGGCGACGTGTATGACGCGTCAGACATAACCTCATAAATCAGCAAACAGGAATATCAAGGCACGTGCGGGGTGGCAGGTCTATTCCTAATCCAATCACAGCTAGTTAGACAAGAATGGAGTTCCGAATTGCCGACACCTTTACCGATAGCCTTGCTCGCCTAACCGGAGATGAGCAAAAAGGCCGTGAAGACCACTGCCTTCGACCTGCAAATGAACCCGGCCCATCCGGGCATGCAGCTCCACAAGCTGGACCGGGCCAAGGACAAGAATTTCTGGTCCGTGCGTGTGAGCTCGGATATCCGCTTGATCATCCACAAGACGCAAAGCAGCATGTTGCTCTGCTATGTGGACCACCACGACAAGGCCTACGATTGGGCCGAGCGGCGCAAACTGGAAACGCACCCCAAGACCGGTGCTGCGCAGTTGGTGGAGATCCGCGAGACGGTGAAGGAGATCATCGTTCCACAATACGTTGACGAAGTGGTGAAGCGCCCAGCGGTCCAATTGCCGTTGCTCTTCGAGCACCTGAAAGACGATGAACTGCTGGACTATGGTGTTCCTCCTGAATGGCTGCCGGATGTGAAGGCTGCGAATGAGGACACCTTGCTTGCCCTGTCGGACCACTTGCCGGCGGAAGCAGCTGAAGCACTGTTGGAAATTGCCACAGGAGGCAAGCCTGTGATCCCGGCACCTGTGCCTGTGAACGTCGACCCCTTCGAACATCCCGATGCACAGCGCCGCTTCCGCACGCTGGCGAATGTGGAGGAACTGGAGCGTGCGTTCGCCTACCCTTGGGACAAGTGGATGGTCTTTCTCCATCCGGACCAACAGCACTTGGTGGATCGCGAATACAATGGTCCGGCACGCGTTACCGGGTCTGCGGGCACGGGCAAGACGATCGTGGCACTGCACAGGGCCGTGCATGTAGCGCGGCTGCATGAGGATGCACGCGTATTGCTGGCCACGTTCTCGGATGTGCTGGCAAACAACTTGGATACGCGCTTGAAGCGCTTGCTCCGAAGTGAGCCGCAACTTGGCGACCAGATCGAAGTACACTCCTTGTTGAGCTTGGGCCTTCGGCTTTACAAAGCACGCATCGACGCACCCTTGATCGCTTCTGCGCAGGAGATCTCGGACCTGATCCGAGCAACAGCCGGTTCGATCCCGGATCACAAATTCAGCCAGTCATTCCTTGTCGCGGAATGGGAACAAGTGGTGGACGCTTGGCAACTCACAACATGGGAGGACTACCGTGACGTATCGCGCTTAGGCCGCAAGACGAGACTGCCGGAACAGCAACGCGTGAAGCTCTGGTCCATCTTCGAAAAAGTTCGAGCCGCACTAACCGCTAAAGGGCAGATCACAACAGCGCAGTTGTTCACCCAACTGGCCGAAGACCTCTCGCAAGACAAACCATCGCCCTTCGATTTCGCGATCGTGGATGAGGCACAGGACCTTTCGGTCGCACAGCTCAAGTTCTTCGCCGCACTGGGCAAGGAACGTCCGGATGCCTTGTTCTTCGCCGGGGACATCGGGCAGCGGATCTTCCAACAAGCCTTCTCCTGGTTGCAGCAAGGCGTGGACATTCGCGGCCGGTCCAGAACGCTGAAGGTCAACTACAGGACATCTCACCAGATCCGCAGCCAAGCGGATAAGCTGCTCGCGATGGAGGTCAGCGATGCCGATGGCATTACCGAAGATCGCAGCGGTACCGTATCCGTGTTCAACGGACCCCAGCCGAACATCCAAGCCTATCAAAGCGAGGATGAAGAGGCAAAGGGTGTGGCCACATGGATCCTTGCCCAACAGAAACAAGGTGTTCCTCCGCAAGAGATCGGCGTGTTCGTTCGCTCAGAGGAACAGCTCGACCGGGCGAAAGCGGCTGTCGCACAGACTTCCATTCCATTCCGCATACTACAAGACCGTGTCGAACCTGCTGAAGGAGAAGTATCCATCTGCACCATGCACATGGCCAAGGGCTTGGAGTTTCGCGCGGTCGCGGTCATGGCCTGCGACGACGAGGTGATCCCCTTGCAAAGTCGCATCAATGAGGTCGGCGATGAATCGGACCTGAAGGAGGTGTACGATACGGAACGTCATCTGCTCTATGTGGCATGCACTAGAGCGCGGGAGCAGCTGTTGGTGTCCTGTGTGGAACCGGGGTCGGAGTTCTTGGATGATCTTGGGTATTGACAGGTGTCCCTCTGCACCCTGGCGCTCGGGCCCTGAGGCACTCGAAGGGTCCCGAGTGCCAGCACTTCATTCGCCTCCGGCGGTCAGAGGCCTACCCCCCCCTCAATGCACCGCCCCCGTATCCACCCCACCCTCCAGCTGCTCCTGTAGGTCCGCAGGCAGGGCATCCAGAAAGTCCAGCCCGGTGGCGGCTTCGATCCGGTCCACGCTGGTGCGGTAGTCATACCACGGCGGTGCGTTCGCGTTCTGGTTTTTCGGTATGTCCACGGCGATCACGCGGGTGGTGGCGTCCACCGCTGCACTGCCCGCGTTCCGGGATGACGGGATAGGGGACAAGGCTCGGGAACAACCTTGGGAAGTACGAACTCCTAATGTTGATGTCGAGCACTGATATTTTACATTTAATACTCTGTTTATCAATTTGATATAAAACCTGTCACCACCCCATAACCTTGGGAACCACCTTGGGAGTACACAGAGCAAGAGCCTATATTTGCCACATGGCCAGCCCACTTGCGCTATACCGTGACCCCATTGCCATGGAGCCCCTGTTCCCAAGCGACCCCAGCGGGGAGTTGGAACACTTGGCCACGGAGCTGGTGCGTACTTCGGCGAAGCTCTCCGAGGCCATGCACCCCGTTACCCGCGCTGCCGTGGCCGAACTTGTGCGCCCCATGAACAGCTATTACAGCAACCTGATCGAAGGGCACGACACGCACCCGCTCGACATCGACAAGGCCTTGCGTAGTGAGTATTCCACGGACAAGGAAAAGCGCGATCGGCAGCAAGAGGCCTTAGCGCATATCGCTGTTCACCGCGAACTCCACACCCGCTGGCATGCGGGTAACGCGCCTGCCAGCCCGGCCAGCACGGTATTCTTGAAGGAGCTGCACAAAGCGTTCTATGACCACCTGCCCGCGACGTTCAAGTGGGTGAAGAGCATGAACGGTACGCCGTTCACCTTGGTCCCCGGCGCGTTCCGGGATACGGAGGTTGAAGTGGGCCGCCACGTTGCGCCCGCCCACGAGGCCGTACCCGCATACATGGACCGGTTCGCCGCGTTTTACGATCCCGATGCTCCCGCCAACCGTTCGGACCTGCGGCGGATCATCGCCTTGGCCGCCGCGCATCACAGGCTGGTGTGGATCCACCCTTTCCCCGATGGGAATGGCCGCGTAGTACGCCTATTCTCCGATGCCTGTTTTCTGCATGAACATCTGGATGCCGCAGGGCTGTGGTCCATCTCCCGCGGCCTGGCCCGCAGCCGGGACACTTACCGGGAAAAGCTGGCCGCTGCGGATGCCGGCCGCATGGGAGACCATGATGGGCGAGGGAACTTGAGCAACAAGTCCTTGGTGGAATTCTGCCACTACTTCCTGAAGACCGCGATCGACCAGATCAACTTCATGCACGGCTCCTTTCAACTGGACGGCGTGCTCGACCGCATGCATGCCTATGTGGACCACATGGCGACAGCAAAGCGCATGCATACCAGCGCCCGCTACCTCTTGGAAGCGGTCTTTCTGCGTGGCACCATCACACGACAAGATGCGGAGCGCCTTACCGGCACATCGCACAAGACGTTGAAGAAGATCACTGATCAACTGGTGGGCATGGGCCTGCTGAACGAGGAAAAGAAAGAGGGCCTGCCACTACTGTTCCACGCGAGCTATTCGTTGCGTTCTTCACCGTGGATCTTTCCCGGCCTTTACCCCGGAAATAAAGAGGTCGAGATCCGTACAACGTTATGAGCACCCGACCCGAAGCCGTCCTCGAAGCCGAACTCGTGCAGCAACTGCACGGTCACCATCCCGGCGCTCGGCCCTGGAGCCTCATCCGGGGTCCCGAGTGCCACACCGTCGTCCCGCCTCTGGCGGTCAGTTGCCTACCCTGCTCAATGCACCGCCCCCGCCCCGACCCCGATGCCCCGACCCCGATGCATATCGGGGCATCGGGGTCGGAGGGCGTACTGGGTGTTCGGTATGTCTACGGGGATGATGCGGGTGGTGGCGGGTGGCGTGGGTTGCTGGGGAGCCGGGACTGCTGGTCGAGGCCCGCAGTGACGAGATACCACAGGGACTGCGGGGAGCTGAAGACTTGAACCTTCAACACGCCCACCCTACTGCTTCACGAACCGCGCGATGCGCCGATCGCCGTTCACCTCCGAGGTGATCACATACACCCCGGCACTGAGCGCCCCGATGTCGATCGTTAGCCCGTTGACGCCATTGGAAACAGCCGGCGTGTACCGCGCCAGTTCCCGGCCGCGCATATCCGTGATGCGCACATCGGCCTGCCCTGCCGCATGTGCATCCAGCCCGATGGTCAGGACATTTGTTGCGGGGTTCGGGTACACGGCCATTTCGCCGGAGGCCGAGCGGAAGTAGGCGGTCACCTTGCCGTCACTGGCGAAGGAATGTTTCCAATGCATGGCGGAGGAGGTCTCCGTTCCCGCGCTATAGCCCCAGTGATCGAAGATGAGGCCATCGGTCGGCTGCACGGTAAGGTCGATGGCGTTGCCGTTGAAGTAGTAGCCGGAAAAAGGCAGTTCCGGTGTGATGGTGTTGATCAGGACGGACCCGGCGGCGGGCGGGAAGACCTCGAAGTCCAGCAAGGGTGCGTTCGGGAAGGCATAGTAGTCCAGCACGCTCTGCCGCACGTAGGCATCCCGGGCTTGCGCGAAATGCGGGATGATCCCGAAGGCGTGGTCCACGTACATCTGGTACCAGCAGTCCCAGCGCGCATAGTGGCGCTCGATCTCACTGCTGAAGGTGTCCGTGATCCGATCGATCTCCGCTTGGAAGTTCTCCGGTTTCATGACGGTGTTCATCAGGTCGGCCAAGCGGTTCAGGAAGGTTCGCCGGAACTCGTCGTTGGTCATCAACCCGCGGAAAAGCTCCGTGTGTACGAATCCTTGGCTGTGGACAAAGACCCAGTAGAACATGTCCAGGTCCTCTTCGATCCAACCGTAGAGTTGCATGGTCGCATCCAGGTCGTACATCAAATAGCGCCACTTCCCTTGGCCGATGGAGGGCTTCCAGTACTTCAGGTTGTTGCTCGGCCAATCCACGTTGCCGGCCTGCATCTCCAGCGCGAAGTAGTCCTTGCAACTGTGCAGGTCCAGCAAGCTGTCCACGTGGGCCCACTTCGAGGGATCGTTCAGGTCTTGCGTGTAGATGAACTGCATCAGGTCCCAGAAGTGGATCGTATCGCCTTGCACGCTCCAGTTCTCCTCCTCCATGATCAGGACCGAGTCCGGGTCCGCACCGTAATTGTTTTCCAAGTGGTGCTCGTCGATGCGTTCGCGGATCTCCACCATGCCCCAGTATTCGCCGTTGATGTACAGGGCGGCGGGCCGGAAGGCGAGCTCATCGATGTCCAGGTCGTTGTGCAGGCTGATCTCGTGAAAGAGGCCGTCGCGGAAGTTGGCGATGCAGAAATCACCGCCCGCGTTGCGCAGGACCAACGTGTTGTAGTCGGCCACCTCCGGTCGCTCGGGGAAGAAGGGATAGTGCATCAGTTCCTTGCCGTACTTCCCCTTGGCGGTGAGCTGTAGCGGGCGTTGCGGGTTGTTCCGCGACCGGCGACCGCCGTGCATCTTCACATCCACCTGTTGCACGAAGCCGCGCACGCCGTCCGCCTCGAAGAACTCGAAACGCACGGGCAATGATCGTTCGCTCCAGAAGTTCGCACCGTAGTGCGGATACTCCGGATCGGCGTTCGGCCCCGGCATGTACAACCCCAGGTCCTCGTGGAACATGCTGTCGGGATCCACGGACAGCGAGACCACCGGCAGTTCATGATGCACACCGGTGAGGTAGGTCGCGGTCACCACATCGGAAGGCAGCCATTGATCCCGATAGGTGCGCGCAAGCACGACCGTTGGGGCCGTGAGCTCGACCGGGCTTGAAGCGACCGCCGAACCGGGGTCCGGCTCGCGTCCGGTAAAAGTCCAGTGGACGGCCCCGGAGGACGCGCTCGCGGAAACGGTCACACTGCCCGCGTAGTAGCCGGGCGCGCGATCGAGGACGGGCTTCGGCGCATAGCCCGGATACACCGTGGTGGTGTTCGCCGCTCCCGGCGTGGGCACCGCGAAGAAGTACGCGCCCGCGCCGCCCGCATCACCGCCAAAGGAATGATCCAAGCCCAGTTCCGGCACGTCCATGATCTGCTCCGGCTGAAGCGCGAGATCGGAGAGCACGATCCGCTCGCCTTGCCGATCGATGCCGAAGGGGAAGCGCCCCGCGCTGTTCCCCGAGAAGAGCACGATGTACGCATCCGGGTCCAGCACCATCACCGGCAAACGCCATAGGGCGGGCTCGGAGGGTTTGTCCGAGAAATAGTGATCGTGCAGTTGGATCGGCGACGATCCCGTGTTGTGCAGCTCCACCCAATCCGGGTGATCGCCCTCCGGGGCCTCCAGCACAACGTTGTTGGCGGAGCAGACCTCGTTGATCACCAACTGCGCGCTCAGGTCCGTGGCGCACAAGTACGCCGGCCCGATCAGCATGCAGCTGACTGCGATCCGTAAACGTTCAGGCGTGCCCATCTCCAATAAGACACGAAAATACCCGAAAACGTGGCCCACGCCCCACACCCTCCAGGGCTATCGGGTCTTAAGCGCCCTGCGGGCGCACAAGACCGAGTGTTCTTTACCACGGATGGACACGGATAGGCACGGATCCAAGCTCCAAGATCGATGAGCGCATACGCATTGACCCTATTGTTCTGTTCTGGCCCTCATCCGTGCAGATCCGTGTGTATCCGTGGTTCCTTGAATGCTGTGCGAAGCGCCGAAAGGCGCGAGAAATAAGACCCGATAGCCCTGCCACACCCTCGGTGCGGTGGAGCATCACCAAATTGCCTTGGGCAAATGAGCCGCATGGTACGGCCCGCAGGGTCCCGAGGCGGAGACCCTACGGGAGTGCGTGTGAACGGGCCTTCCGCCAGCGTGATTGCTTCTGTGCGCTCAGGGCAGTTCGAAGCGGGTGCTCCACTCCTTCCCGGATCCCGTCTCCCGTGCGAGCACCAGAAGGAAGGCGTCCTTGTCCTCCTTCTCGATCCTCCGTGCGATCACCTTGGACTCAGAGCCGTCCGATGACTGGATAGGGTCGCCTGGGCGTGGCATGAACGGAAAGCCGATGGTGATGCGCTGCTCGGGGTCGGTCACCAGTTCCATGGCGCAGGTGAAGATGATCTCCTCGATCTTCTCGCCCATCACCTCGTTGTCCACCTCGCCCTGGGCTTTGGGGTCAAGCAGGTTCACCCACTGATGGAACCGCAATGCGGCCTTCTCGGTCAATTCCTCCCGGATACCGGGCGGGAAAGGCGACCTCAAATGGTCGCGGTCCGAGAACCAGAATTCGATCGTCTCGTGTAGCGCCGGGCTCTCACGAACGACCTCCAACGAAACCTTTTCCTTCACGTCCGCCATGGTCCGGGTATTGTTTGATCCGCGTTCAAGGTTAAGCACATTCGGGGAACGATCAAAACAAAAGGACGTAGATCGATCACGCCCTCCGTTCGGACCCGCAAGGTATTCCGGTCCTTTTTCAATTATATGACACATATCATATTCCAGCCTATTCTGAGTCATAACATTGCTCGCGAAACGGAGCGGTTCCCGCCTCCGCGCCCCACCACCCCACCACCAACTTCCCTGTACGATGAACACGATGGAAAAGGCCACCGGCAAGTCGCATCGGATGCTGACGTTGAACACGCTTGCGTTCACCCTGTGTTTCGCGGCGTGGATGTTGAACGGCGTGCTTGTCACCTTTCTGGTGGACAATTCCGTTTTCCAATGGAGCACTGTGCAAGTGGGTTGGCTGCTCGGCATCCCGGTGCTCACCGGTTCTCTTTTCCGGCTGCCCGTAGGCATTCTCACGGACCGGTACGGTGGCAAATGGGTGTTCACCTTGCTATTGGTGGCATCCGCGATCCCCATGTACCTGCTTTCATTCACGGACTCCTTCTTTGGTTTCGCCCTGATGAGCTTCGGCTTCGGCCTTACGGGTGCCGGTTTCGCCGTGGGCATCGCCAACACCTCGGTCTGGTACCCCAAGCGGCAGCAGGGCCTTGCTCTGGGGATCTTTGGCGCAGGGAATGCAGGTGCCGCGTTCACCACGCTCTTCGCACCCACGCTCTTGCTGTACTTGACCCATGACGGAGCCGACCTGGAGGGATGGCGCCAGTTGCCGCGTTTCTATGCCGCCACGCTGGTGGTGATGGCCATTGCGTTCGCCATGTTCACCGAGAACCGCAAGCCGGTCGCCGAGCCACGCACCATGAGCAAGCTCCTCAGGCCGCTCCGGGATGTGCGTGTGTGGCGTTTCGGCCTGTATTACTTCCTGGTGTTCGGCTGCTTCGTGGCCTTTGCACAATGGCTGGTCCCCTACTATGTGAACGTGTACGGGATCTCCCTGGTATTGGCCGGCCTGTTCGCCTCCCTGTTCAGCTTTCCATCCGGGGTGATCCGTGCCCTCGGCGGCTGGCTGAGCGACAAGTGGGGCGCACGCCGGGTGATGTACTGGGTGCTTGGCTTCTCGGTCGCGATCAGCCTGATGCTGGTGGTGCCCAAGATGCAGGTGGTATCACCCGGTCGCGGGGTGATGGCCCTCAAAGCCGGCCAGGTGGAACAGGTGAGCGACAGCTTGGTGAAGGTCAGCGGCCGGGAATATCCGCTCAAGGGCAGAAGCCAGGACTTCGAGAATGCGGACAGCAGACAGCTCATCATGCCCACCAAGGCCAGCTGGCACCAGCCGATGGTGAAGGTGGGCGACCAGGTGGTGAAACGGCAACTCTTGGCCAAGGGGGTCACGCAGATCTATTTCCAGGCCAACGTGTGGGTGTTCACCGTTCTCGTGATCTTCATCGGGCTCGTTTGGGGCATCGGGAAGGCCGCCGTTTACAAACACATCCCGGAGTATTTCCCCACGGAGGTGGGCGTTGTTGGCGGCATGGTGGGAGTGATCGGTGGCCTTGGCGGCTTCTTCTGCCCCATCCTCTTCGGCTACCTGCTTGACGGCACCGGGCTGTGGACCAGCTCCTGGATGCTTATCCTCTTGATCTCGGCTTTGAGCCTCTGGTGGATGAACCTGGTCGTGAGCCGCTTGCTGCGCCGAAAGGAAAACCAGCTGGAGAACCCGTCCTAACTAGAACAAAACCACCAAACCCACCACCACCATGGCTACTTGGATCGAAAAATGGACCCCTGAGGAACCGGACTTCTGGCGTGACCAAGGCAGCCGGATCGCGTGGCGTACCTTGACGATCACGACCATCGCGCTCATTCTGTCCTTCGCAACGTGGTTCATGATGAGCGCCATCGTGATCAAGCTGCCCGGCATCGGGTTCACCTTCACCACGGAGCAACTGTTCTGGTTAGCGGCCATGCCCGGCCTGGCCGGCGGTACGTTGCGCATTGTCCATACGTTCTTGATCCCGGTATACGGCACACGGCATACCATCACCATCTCCACGGTGATCAGCTCATACCGGTCATCGGCATCGGATTCGCCGTGATGGACCCGACCACGCCCTACTGGGTATTCATGGTGCTTGCGCTTACCGCTGGTTTCGGCGGGGGCGACTTCTCCTCATACATGCCCTCCACGAGCCTCTTCTTCCCGAAACGGCTGAAGGGAACAGCCTTGGGCATCCAGGCCGGCATCGGCAATTTCGGGGTGAGCCTTGCCCAGTTCATGACCCCGGCACTGCTCGGGGTGGCCCTCTATGGTGCGCCCCGGCTCTTCGAGAAGTTCGATGCGACCACGAACGAAGTCGTCATCTCCAAGGAGATCTACTTGCAAAGTGCCAGCTTCTGGTACGTGCCCTTTATCCTCATCATGACGTTCCTCTGCTGGCGCTACCTGAAAAGCGTGCCCGTCAAGGCGTCCATCCGTGAACAATTCGACATCTTCAAAGAGCGGCACACCTGGTATTGCACCATCACCTACTTCATGACCTTCGGCACCTTCGCCGGATTGGCTGCGACCTTTCCCATGATGATGAAGGCCCTGTACGGAGGCTTCCACGGATTCCCTGACCCATTGACGTATGCCTTCTACGGCCCACTTATCGGCTCCGCAAGCCGTGTGCTTTTCGGCTTCGTCGCGGACAAGATCGGTGGGGCCATCCTCACCACCATCACCGGGGTGGGCCTCCTCATCGGCACCATCCTGCTGCTCACCATGGGTTTGTTGGCCCCCACTTCCTTGGAACAACTTCCTTGGTTCATCGGGATCATGTTCGCCATGTTCTTCTTCACCGGGATCGGCAACGCCTCCACCTTCCGGCAGTTCCCGATCATCTTCCAACACTCCCCGCGACAGGCTGCTGGTGTGATCGGTTGGACGGCCGCGATCGCGGCATACGGTCCGTTCGTCTACTCTGTGATCATCGGCGCGGTCATCACAGCCACCACCAACGCGAACGGCTTCTTCTGGGGCTTGTTGGTGTTCCTGGTGATCGCCACCTGGGTGAATTGGCATTTCTACAACAAGAAGGGCTGCGAACGCCCCAGTTAGTAGTACGAACCTGAACCGCACCAACATGAATTCCCAGCATCACGAACCTACCGGACGTTCAGGCATGAACCGAGCCTCCACACTGTGCCTGTTGACCCTGATCGCAACATTGGGCCCACAACTGGTGTTCTCCCAGTTCACTTGGGGCGGTCAGTTGCTGCAACGTGCGGAGTTCCGCAACGGCTATGGAAAGCTGATCGATACGGCCGGGGTCCCGGCGTTCTTCATCGGCCAGCGGGCCCGGCTCCAAGCTACGTACACGCATCAGCGCGTCCGCTTCCATGTCAGCGTCCAGGACGTGCGCACTTGGGGCAGCACTTCGCAGGCGAACGCCAGTGACGGCTTTTTTTCGGTACATGAGGCCTGGTCGGAGATCCAGCTCGACACGAGCTGGGTGCTGAAACTCGGACGCCAGGAACTCAATTACGACAACG
This sequence comes from Flavobacteriales bacterium, assembly GCA_016700415.1. NCBI lineage: Bacteria > Pseudomonadati > Bacteroidota > Flavobacteriia > Flavobacteriales > Flavobacteriales bacterium. The sequence goes on along the minus strand of CP065018.1, from coordinate 3,830,912 downwards.
CCCGCTTCCTCGGAAACCTCGATTGGGCCCTGCAAGCCCGGTCACACGATATCGCGCTGCTGAAGTACGAGCGGAACACGTTCAAACTGCATGTGGGTGCCGCCTTCAACTCCACAGGGGAAACACTGGCCTTTTCATCTTATGACATCCCCCAACAGTACAAGGCGGCCCAAATGCTGTGGATGGAAAAACACTGGGACAAATTCCGGCTAAGCGCCCTCTTCTGGAACAACGGCCTTTATTACGCCAACAAGGACAGTCTCGGCAACCTGACCGAGGAAGGCGTGCGCTACACGCAGACCTTCGGCCTGCCCACCGTCCGCTACGAAAGCGGAGGCCTGTCACTTTCCGGCTTTTACTACCACCAGATCGGCGAGGACGTGGGCAAGCGCGAGGTCCAGGCCTATGATGCCAGTGCCCAGGTCTCGTACAAGGCGGACATGAACAAGGAAAAAGGCTCGGCGGTGCTCGCCACCTTGGGGGGCGAACTGCTTTCAGGCACCGCGCAGGACGCCACCGACAAAGTCAACCGGTCCTATACACCGATGTACGGGACCAACCACGCCCACAATGGCTATATGGATCATTTCTATGTGGGCGGCCGCGGAGGAAATTCCGTAGGTCTGATGGACGTGTTCCTGCGCGTGCGCTACGACTTGAACAAGCGCACCTTCCTCTCGATGAACGTGCATGAGCTGCAAGCCGCGGCCAATGTGATGAAGGACGGCAAGCAGATGGACGGCAGGCTCGGCAACGAGATCGACCTGAGCATGGGCCACCTCCTGAACGACGTGGTCTCCTTGCAAATAGGCTATTCCCAGCTGTTCGCGACCGAGACCCTCCAGCAGTTGGAGGCAGCACCGGGTATAGCCGACATGCAGAACTGGGCCTACCTCTCCATCCTGGTCCGGCCAAATCTGGCGAAGCGGTTCACGGGCCTGCAGTTCTGAACGGCAACATCCACGGCCCAAACCCCGGGCCGATCATCATTCCCATGATATTGCTCAACTCCGGTTTACCGGGGCTTCACGTTCTTTAGACCCCGTTCGGCGCAAGGCTGTTAAACTTGCCGCATACCCGGATCGAGAACTATGATCCATTCTTACCCAATGCAACGCACAAAGCCATGAAGATCATCGACCCTGTTAGCGGGAAACGATTGGACAACAAAGGGCCCAAGCTGGACCCGAGCCTCAAGAAGACCGACCCGCTGAAGGTGAACGCGGAGAAAGGCATGGAGGGCGAGGAAAACTCGCCCATGGACCCGCCCGACGCATACGGTGGCGCGGTGATCGAGGATGTTCCCTACGAGGCCTTGCACCCCTTGCTCCAGCACTACATGGACGACCACGTGAAGGCCGTGGAGATGATCGAGCGCTTCGACAAGGCGCTGGCGAAATTCAAGGAACAGCAGTACCGGATGGACGAGGAGACCAACGGGGAGTTCCATGACTTCTTTGAATACTACGATGAACACCTGCTCGACCACAACCGGCGCGAGGAAAGGCAGCTTTTCCCCCTGCTCCACACCAAGCTCGTCGCCTCCGGAGAGCACAGCATCGACAAGCAGCCACGCACGGCCGTTGACCTGATGGAGGACGACCATGTGAAATTCATCCAGCTCGGGGCGCTCTGCTTCAACATGCTCGGCCTGGCCGCCCGATTGCCCGATGCCCGCTCGGCCATGTTCGTGCTGGACACCTCCTTCAACACGGGCAGGGAGCTCACCGAGCTGCTCCGCCTGCACATCCATCGCGAGGACAACATCCTCTTCCCCTTGGCGCATAAGCTGATCACCACGGAGGAGTTCGACCGCATCGCGAACTGACCGGGCGATGACCGACCGCAGCACCCTGTTGACAGATACTTTCGGAAGAAGGCACGACTACCTGCGCATCTCCCTTACGGAGCGCTGCAACATGCGGTGCTTCTATTGCATGCCCGAGGAGGGTATCGCACTTCGGCCCCGGGAGGAGTTCATGCGGCAGGAGGAACTGCTTGCCATCGCAGGCACCTTCGTTTCCATGGGCGTGCGCAAGATCCGCCTGACCGGTGGCGAGCCGCTGGTGCGGAACGATGCGGCGGAGATCATCGAGGGCCTGTCCAAGCTGCCCATAGAGCTCGCCATCACCACCAACGGCGTACTGGTGGACCGCTTCATCGACGTGTTCGAACGATACGGGGTCCGCAATGTCAACGTGAGCTTGGACACCTTGAGGCCGGAACGCATGCAGCGGATCACGCGGCGCGACCATTACAAGGAGGTGATTGGCAACATCCGCCTGCTGATGGACAGGGGCTTCGACGTGAAGGTGAACACGGTATTGATCCGCGGCACGAACGACGACGAGATCGGCGACTTTGTGCAATGGACCGCCGACGAGGGCGTCCGGGTCCGTTTCATCGAGTTCATGCCCTTTGACGGGAACAAGTGGGACTGGAGCAAGGGCGTCTCCTTGCAGGAGGTCCTTGACACGGTGGGGACCCGGTTCGGAGCGGACAACATCGAACGGATGATCGACGGCCCCCACGACACGGCCAAACACTACCGGATCAAAGGGCACCAGGGATCGTTCGCGGTCATCAGCACGGTGACCAACCCGTTCTGCGATTCGTGCAACCGGCTGCGCCTTACCGCCGACGGCCGCATGAAAAACTGCCTCTTCTCCGGCACGGAAAGCGACCTGTTGAGCGCCTACCGCAAGGGAGAGGACATCACCGAGCTGATCCGCAGCAACGTCCTTCATAAGAAGAAGGCACGCGGCGGTATGGAATCCTTGGAGGAGTTCAGCGATCCGGGGAACCATACCGGGAACCGGGCCATGCAGGCCATCGGCGGCTGAAGCGGGATCCCTCGCAACCGTGACCTTCATCACATACCGTCCGCTGTATCCGGCGGACCTTTGTACCACCTGCACATCCCCGTATGGGATCAACCCACATCACCATGAACTACGCCATCACCCGTACCATCGCCAACACCGACATGGCCACCTTGAAGGAACGCACCGTGGAAGCGCTGAAGACCGAAGGCTTCGGTGTGCTCACGGAGATCGACCTGCAGGCCACATTGAAGAAAAAGCTGAACAAGGACCATTTGCCGCACCTGATCCTGGGCGCCTGCAATCCGGTGTTCGCGGACCAGGTGGTCACCTTGGAGCCGCTCATCAGCACCATGCTACCGTGCAATGTCATCCTCCGGCAACTGCCCGACGGAAAGCATCAAGTGGCGGCCATCGACCCCGCGGCCGCCATGAGCGCCGTGGACAATCCGGCCATAGAGCCCCTCGCGACACAAGTGCGCGATGCCTTGAAGCGCGTGGTGGAAAGGGTGTGAGGTTGTAAGTCCACGCTCCAAGCAGCCTTGGAGCTGATCGGCCTATCTTTGAAATATGGCCGCCCACGACCCATACATCCAGCTCGACTCACTCCCGGAGGAGGTGAGGAAGAAGGTGCTTGCGTTCATCACGGAACTGATGGTGGAATGGGAGCGGAATAACCCAGCACAAGAAGTGTCGCCAAAGAAAAAGCTGATCGCCGGGTTGGCCAAAGGAATGGCAACTATTCCAGATGATTTCGACGAGCCCCTGGATGACTTCAAGGAGTACATGGAATGAAACGCTCACATCGGGTAACAGCAAAGCTGCGCTACATTGGACGACCTTCGGAGACCGAAAGCCTATTGGGCTTTACATGCCCAAATAGTGCGATAAACCCAACTCCAAGCACAAACCAAGTCCGGAAATAAACCACATATAGCGTCAACCGACTAGTTAGCAGCAACAATATGACGACAATGAAACAGACCATATTAATATTGACTTTAGCTGTTATTGGACTGACAGCCTGTAAGCAAAAACAGACGACTGAAATTCGTAACGATTTTAAAAAGTATTACGACCAGTTTAATGTTAACGGTTCTTTCGTGCTTTATGACCCTCAAACCGACAATTATATTTTTTACAACCAAAACCAGTTCGAGCAAACTTTTTCACCTGCTTCGACTTTTAAAATTTGTAACTCTCTTATCGGACTTGAGACGGGAGTAATTAAAGACGAGAATTTTGTAATTCCGTGGGACAGCGTAACCAGACAAAATCCAAACTGGAACACCGACCACGACTTAAAAACAGCTTTCAAAAATTCGACTGTTTGGTATTATCAAGAACTTGCCAGACGAGTAGGCGGACAGCAAATGAAATACTGGCTTGACAAAGCAAACTATGGCAACGCAGACACATCAGGCGGCATTGACAAGTTTTGGCTGACTGGCGGACTTCGTATTTCACCCAAACAACAAATTGACTTTTTAAAGCGACTTCACGACAACCAACTTCCTTTTTCACAGCGTTCAGTTGACATTGTAAAAAACATAATGATTGCAAAGGACACGTTGGACTATGTAGTAAGAGCAAAAACTGGTTGGGGCGGACAAGACAACAAAGATGTTGGTTGGTATGTTGGCTATTTGGAGACTGAAAACAAAGTTTATTATTTTGCTAATTGCATTCAATCGGCTGACTTAAACAACAAGGACTTTGCAAATGCACGAATTGACATTGTTTATTTAATACTTGACGACCTTAAACTGACTGACAAATGAGAATTGCTGCTGCTAACAGCACCTACCCAAAAGGCGGGGTTTCGTGCTCCACAGACACATTTGTGGTAGCCGAAAGTTCAGTGCTCCGAATGAGGTTTATTGGTAAAAATCCCGCCCTTCGGGTAGCTGCAAACCGTTAGGCGTAATTTTAAAGCAACCCGACAACAACAAGACAATGATAACAATCGACAACTATTTAGACAATCATTACATACACCGAAGTAACTGGTTAAGAGCAGCCGTTTTGGGGGCAAATGACGGAATTATTTCTATTTCAAGTCTTGCTATTGGTGTTGCAGCAGCAAGTTCGACAAGAGAACCAATATTGTTAGCAACAGTCGCTGGACTTGTAGCAGGTGCTTTATCAATGGCAGCAGGCGAGTATGTTTCTGTAAGTTCGCAAACAGATACAGAAAAAGCAGACATCGAAAGAGAAATAAAAGAACTCAAAGAAATGCCAAAAGAAGAACTAAATATTTTGGCTCAAATCTATGAGAAGCGTGGACTTAAAAAAGTAACCGCAATGCAAGTAGCAATTGAATTGACAGAAGAAGATGCATTAGGAACTCACATTAGAGATGAATTAGGCATCAATGAAATAAGTCAAGCTAATCCAATTCAAGCTGCAATAGCATCAGGTGCTGCATTTACTGTTGGTGGTGTTTTACCACTTTTAGTAATTCTATTTGCACCAGTAAAAGGAATGGAATATTGGTTGTATGGCTTTACTACTATATTCTTAATAATACTTGGAACAACAGCTGCAAAAACAGGTGGGTCAAGTATAAAAAAAGCTATCTTACGCATTACAATTTGGGGAACAATTGCAATGGTACTTTCTGCGTTAGTTGGTTACCTTTTTGGAGTAAATGTTTAATTTTTTAAAAAAATAATATGAACGGAGCACATTGGCATTTAGTGGTAAATCATTTACCAATCATTTTCCCCCCGCTCCCGCCAGTGTTCCCTGCCAACCGGAATATGGGTTCCTGAATGAACGGCAGGGGTCACTGGTGGGCCTGCTCCCCGGAGTGGACAGATGCACAGGAGCCATAGGCAGTCTTCAGACTGCAGCACAGCGTTACTTCGGAGCGGCATGCACTACGCCGAGCGCCGGTAAGGCCGTCGACCCAAATGTCGCTCATTACAACGTGCCGCTCGTGAAGTCCTGATCGCCTATCTTTGAAATATGGCCACGCACGACCCATACATCCAGCTCGACTCACTTCCGGAGGAGGTGAGGAAGAAGGTGCTTGACTTCATTGCTTCACTCATGGAACAATGGGAGCAAAAGAAGCAGGCAGGGGTTCCACAGGATAACGACGCAAAGAAGCCGCGTGTATTCGGCATCGCCAAAGGCATGGCCACCATTTCCAAGGACTTCGATGACCCGCTTGATGACTTCAAAGAATACATGGAATGAAGGTGTTGCTGGACACCCATGTCTTCCTCTGGTTCGTTCTGGGTCAACGGGAATGCACCCCTGCCACTAGAGCGATCATCGAGAACCCAAAGCATGAATGTCTCGTGAGCATTGCATCATTGTGGGAGATCGGGATCAAGCATGCGCTCGGGAAGCTGGAACTCCATAGCCCGATCGAGGATTTCTTCAAGTCATTCACCAACGGAGGGTTCGTTCCCCGGCCCGTTACAATGCCACATATACTCGAACTATCCAAGCTTCCCTTACACCACCGCGACCCGTTCGACCGAATGTTGATCGCCCAAGCCAAGGCCGAAGGCATGCAACTGCTCACGGCCGACCCGCACTTCGCGCAATACGATGTGCCGCTCGTGAAGGCTTGATCTGATCAACCCCGCCCCCACTCCGCCCAGCTCGTGGCCGTTTCCTGAAGGCGGACGGCGTACAGCGCGTCCTTCTCCGGCAGTGCCTTCTGCAAGCGCTCCACGATGTCCAGCAGCACATTCTCGCAACTGGGCTGCCATGGCGTGAAGCGCGTCCGGCCGAAGAGTTCGTGGCCGGAGGAGGCCTGGTCGCGGTCCTTCTCGTGCAGCACCAGTGCATGGTCGTAATGCTCCACCACGGCCTTATTCACCAGCTTCTTCAGCTCGGCGAAGTCGATCACCATGCCGTCCTTCGGGTGTTCCGGCTCATTGCGCGGCTTCCCGATCAACGTAACGTCCAACACGTACGAGTGCCCATGGATCTGGGCGCAGAGGCCATCGTGGCACCGCAGCGCATGGGCCATCTCGAAGGTGAAGCGCTTGGTGACACGCACCGGCCGGTCCATCGGTCCGTTGCTCATGTCAATGGCTCGAAGTGCGCGGTGAAGTGGCGCAGGAAACGCGGCTCCTTGGTGATCTTCAACCCGCGTACCCGGTCGCGCTGCTTCATGATCTCCTCGAAGGTCTCCACCACGTATTCGATGTGGCTCTGCGTGTACACCCGGCGCGGAATGGCTAAGCGCACCAGCTCCATGGGCGCGGGATTCAGCGTGCCGTCGGCGTTGTAGGTGCCGAACATCACGGAGCCGATCTCCACCGTGCGGATGCCGCCCAGCTTGTACAGTTCGCCCACCAGGGCCTGCCCGGGATATTCATGCGGCGGGATGTGGGGATACAGCTTCTTCGCGTCCACGTACACCGCGTGCCCACCGATGGGCATCATCAGCGGAACGCCCAGCTCGTGCATCTTCTTCCCGAGGAAAAGGGTGCTCTTGATCCGGTAGTCCAGATAGTGCGGATCGAAGATCTCCTGCAGGCCGATCGCGATCGCCTCCATGTCGCGGCCGGACAATCCGCCATAGGTCGCAAAGCCCTCCGTGATGATCAAGAGGTTGATGCAGGCCTCGGCCAAGACCTCGTCCTTCAAGGCCAGAAAGCCGCCCATGTTCACCAGCGCGTCCTTCTTGGCGCTCATCACGGCGCCATCGGTCAGGGCGAACATGCGTTGCGCGATCTGGCGATAGGTCAAGCCTTCCATGCCTTCCTCCCGGTGCTTGATGAACCAGCTGTTCTCCGCGATGCGGCAGCAATCCAGCAAGTAGAGCACACCGTGCCGCTTGCAGATCGCGGCGATGCTCTCCGCATTGGCCATGCTCACCGGCTGGCCGCCTCCGCTGTTGTTGGTCACCGTGAGGATCACCGCGCCCACATGGCCCTTGTGCTCCTTCAGCAAGCGGTCCAGCTCGCCCACGTCCATGTTGCCCTTGAACGGATGCTCCAAGGCCGTGTCCTTCCCTTCGGCGATGGGGATGTCGATGGCGGTGGCGCCGCTGAACTCGATGTTGGCGCGTGTGGTATCGAAGTGCGTGTTGCTGATGAAGACCTTGCCCGGGCCGCCCAAGTGGCCATAGATGATGCGTTCCGCGGCGCGGCCTTGGTGCGTGGGGAGGATGTACGCCATGCCGGTGAGGTCCCGCACTTCCCGCTCCATGCGCTCCCAGCTCCGCGAACCGGCATAGGCCTCATCGCCCTCCATCATGCCCGCCCATTGCCGGGCGCTCATGGCGCTGGTGCCGCTATCGGTCATGAAGTCGATCACCACATTGTCCGATCGCAGCAGGAACGGATTGTAGTGGGCGTCCTTCAGGTATTGCGTGCGCTCCGCTTCGGTGCCCACGCTGATGGGCTCCACGCTCTTGATGCGGAAGGGCTCGATGATGGTCTTGTGTTGCATGTTGTCGATTTTAGAACGAACCACGGATGGACACGGATGGACGCGGATAATGCCGTTGAGGCGCCCGGCCTACGACATCAACGTGTCCCTTTTGTGGTAAAACTCTGAGACGCTCTTTTTCACAGCTTCTCGAATTTGGCTTGGAAGAAGCGCAGGTACTTCGGCTCATAGACCATCTTCAAGCCGGTGATCTGCTCGCGGCGCTTGTACACGTTGATCACCGATGCGGCGATGACGTCCATGTGCGCCTGGGTGTACGCACGCCGAGGGATGGTGAGGCGCACCATTTCCAGTTCGGGCAGGTAGTTCTCCCCGGTATCCTTATCGCGCCCTGCGCTCACGATGCCGCGTTCCATGCTGCGGACGCCCGCGTCCAAATAGAGCTCGGCCGCCAACGTCTGCGCGGGGAAAGAGGTTTGCGGGATGTGCGGCAGGATGGCCTTCGCGTCCAGGAAGACGCCATGGGTGCCGATGGGGCGCACCACGGGAATGCCCGCCGCGATCAGCTTTTCACCGAGGTAGAACACTTGACCGACCCGGGCCCGGATGTGGTCCTCGTCCACTGATTCGGAGATGCCGATCGCCATGGCCTCCATGTCGCGTCCGGCCAATCCGCCATAGGTGTGCAGGCCCTCGTAGATCACCACTTGGTTGCGCGCCTCCTCAAAGACATCCCATTCGTTGGTGGCCATGAAGCCGCCGATGTTCACCAGTGCGTCCTTCTTGGCGCTCATGGTGGCACCGTCGGTGAGCGAGCAAAGTTCCAGCACGATCTCCGCCGTGGACCGCTGGCTTTGCCCTTCCTCCAGCAGCTTGATCATGTAAGCGTTCTCAGCCACGCGCGTCATGTCGTGGATGATGCGGATCTTGTACTTGTTGGTCAGCTCACGCACCGCTTTCATGTTCGCCAGCGAGATCGGCTGGCCGCCGGCCATGTTCACCGTGGTGGCGATGCTGACGTAGGGGATCTTCTCCGGGCCGTGCTTCTTGATCAAAGCCTCCAGCTTGTTCAGGTCCACATTGCCCTTGAACGGAAAGAGGCTGTTGGGATCGTGGGCCTCGTCCACGATGATGTCCGCAAAGGTGCCTCCTGAAAGCTCCTGGTGCAGGCGCGTGGTGGTGAAGTACATGTTGCCGGGCACGATGTCGCCGGGCTTGATGAGGATGCGCGATATGAGGTTCTCCGCGCCGCGCCCTTGGTGCGTGGGGATCACGTGCTTGTAGCCGTAGTAGCGCTGAACTGCGGACTCCAAGTGGTAGAAGTTGCGACTGCCGGCGTAGGCCTCGTCGCCCATCATCATGCCGGCCCACTGGCGGTCGCTCATGGCGCTGGTGCCGCTGTCGGTGAGCAGGTCGATGTAGACGTCCTCGGACTTCAGCAGGAAGGTGTTGTAGCCCGCCTCCTCCAAGGCTTTTTGGCGTTGTTCGCGGGTGGTCATGGCCAGCGGCTCGACCATTTTGATCTTGTAGGGTTCGGCCCAGGGTGTTGTTGTCTCGGTCATTGATAAGATGGATGAAAAAGGATGGTTCTTCAGCTAATGGGACGGATCACCACGTGCTCAAGCCAGCACCGGGGCGGGCAGGAGCATGGCGCGCACCTCGGCGGCATGGCCCCTCAGGTCGTCCTGGAAGCGATGCAAGGCTGAGGATGCCTGCCGGTGCAGCACCGGAGCAAGCTCCTCGTAGTAGTGGATACCGCTGAGCATGTTGGCCTTGAAAGCCTCGATGTAGCGGCGCTGCTTGACCGTGGCCGCGTGCTTCACTTGCTCGAATTCCCGCTTGAGATAGTCCACGTACAGCTTCATCTCGTTGATGAACATGTGGGCACGATCGTTCTCATTGAGCAGCGAGATCCGTCCGTAGATGTGGTCCACCATGGTCCGCAGCGGTACGACCTTCGAGAAGTAGGCGAGGTTGGGGCCGGGGCAGATGGCCACCGCCTCCAGCTTGTGAGCGGGCGTCATGTTGTCCTTCAGCAGGACGCTGGCCCCGAGGCCCTCGCACAGGCAGTCCTTCTCGGTGATGCGCGCCGCCGCCATCGCATAGCTCACGGGGTCGAGGCCCTGCTCCTTCAACTGCTTCAGCTTGAGGTCCTGGTACTGGCGTGAGGAGGTGCAGATGGGGATCTCGGTGAACTCGGTGTCGGTGCTGAGGAACTTCTTGTAGCACGGGCTGCCGGGCCGCTCCTTGACGATACGCGCCTTGCGCTGTGCCTCGGAGGTGCTGGGCCGGAAGTTGTTGAAAGGGATCCCCAACGGCGAGGCCCAGCTCATGTAGTAGTCCTCCTTCTTCGCCACGGTGATCTGCTGCAGCGTCTTGTCATCCACGTTGGTGGCCTCGGGGACAAGCAGGAAGGGGCTTCCCCAACCGGTGCCGTCGACACCGTAGTGGCTGCGCAGGAACTCGTCCTCCTTCACGGTGCCGATGCCGCCTTGCACCGTGACGCGTATTTCCGGTGAGGCAGGCAGCGGATGGTGGCCGCCTTCCGCAAGTGCAGCGCTGCACAGCTCGTACAGTTCCGTCGTCAACGCCTCACGCCGCTCTTTGAAATCCCGTAAGATCGGACCCATCAACATACCGTCCGTGGCGAAGGCATGGCCGCCGCAATTCAAACCGGACTCGATGCGGAATTCGGAGACCCAGACCCCCTTCTTGGCGAGGATCTTCCCTTGGATCAAGGCGGAACGCAGATCGCTCACTTTCAGGATGACCTTCTTGCGGATCACACCTTCGGCATCGGGGAAGAAATCCGGGAAAGTGGCGATATAGCTGTAGATCCTGGGGTTGTAGCCTGCGCTGATCACGATGGAGGAATCCAGCGCGCTCAATGCGAATCCGCGGAAGGCGGCCATGCCCTCGGCATATTCCACCGGCAGCTTGGTGCCGTCCTTGGCCTGCACCTCGCGGTCGATCTTGGCCATGATGTTCACATCGATGGCGCCCGGAACGATCGCGGCGCGCAACTCCTCCTGCATCAGCAGGCGTGTTTCGCCTTCCGGCCAGACCCTCATCACTTCGAACTTCATGCGCAGGGGGTGCTCGTCCGGCAGCAGCAGGAAGTACTTCTCAATGTCCGAGCCTTCGGTGAAGGCCTCCGCACGCAAGGTTTCCGTGTTCCGCTTCACGATCCGCTGCACCAGGTCCAAGTAGGCGGTGATACGCTGTGCACGGTGGTCGATCTCCTTCAACGGGATCTCGGTGTAGGTTTCCCCGGCCTGTTTGCAGTGGAATTCACGCATGCGTTCCACTAATTCATCCTCGATGATGGAGATCACCGATGAGATGCCGAAGTGGGCCACCTTCACCGGGGTATCGATGGTGTAGCCAAGGCCCATCACTGGGATGTGGAAGGTGTGGGGGGAGGTATGGGGCATACAGGAAGAGGTCTTGTTGGGTTGCCAGCACAGCACCAAGGGCTCCGGCCTTGATGCTTCAAGCTATCAAAGGTCGTGATTTACGGCGAATACGCCGCTGACCTTCATCAGAGAACCTTGGAGGGCCAACCGTTGGTGCTCTTACACCATACGGCCCTTTCAGCCAGTGCCGGGTGTGTGGTCCGTGATGTGTGCACCATGCGTCACGCATTCCCTTAGAGCCTGTTCAGGATCTCTTGGGCGAGAGGGACGATGCTGGTCGCCATCACCATGGCGAAAATAGGCCGGGGACAGGTCTGACCATGCCCGGCGTCCGGATGGAAAACAGGGCTTCCTCGGGCCTTTGCCCAAATGCGTACCCTAGTTCGTAGTGGTCGCGACCGTTATTTCAACGTTTGGGGGTGTCCGGTCGGACCGGTTTTGTCCGCTACCGCGCTTTCCGTGTTAGCCCGGCCCTGCCGATCCCGGTTCCAATGCGTACCGGCGTTGAACGGCTCCGCCATGGCCTGCTCACAGATGGCGATGCCCACCAGTACCAGGTCGCGCAGCTCGAACAGTTCCATGGACCGTTCGCCCTGCGACCATGCGACATCAGCATGCGACCTCAACCCCGCCAAGATATCCAAAGCAGCCCGGAGCCCGGCATCATCGCGGACAATACCGACACTGTCCGTCATGCGGTCGCGTAATTCATCGAGCGTGGCAAGCGTCAACGGGGTTGGCGCGGTGAAAACATACCGGCCGGTCCCTTTATCCTCCGGAAGGGGTGCCTGCCATTCGGAGATCATGATCGAAGCCGCGGCATGCCGAGGGATCACCAAGGCTTCCAAGAGCGAGTTGCTGGCAAGCCGGTCGGCGCCATGCAAGCCACTGCCGGCGCATTCACCAAGGGCATAGAGACCTTCAAGTTCCGTACGCCCTTGGCCATCGGTGCGAATACCACCGCAGAGGTAGTGCGCGGCCGGCAACACGGGGATCGGCTCTTTGCACGGGTCCAGTCCGATCGAACGGCAATGGTCCAGGATCATGGGGAACTCCTTGGCGAACCGTGCCTCCCCGATCCGTGTGGCATCCAACCGGACATGGGTCGCGCCCTGATCGCGCATCACGGCATGGATCGCCCGGGCCACCACGTTGCGCGGTGCCAGGTCGGCCATCGGGTGCAGCCCTTCCATCAATCGCGCCCCGTCCGGCTTCAGCAGGACGGCGCCCGCACCGCGCACCGCTTCGCTGATCAGGAACGTCCCTTTCTGCTCAGGCGCATACAGCGCCGTAGGGTGGAACTGCACAAAGGCCATGTCGCGCAGCGGGACTTCGGCCCGGACCGCCATGGCCACGCCGCTGCCGATGGCGCCCGCAGGATTGGTGGTATGGCGGTACACTTGGCCGGCACCGCCCGTGGCCAGCACCACCACATCGGCGAACTGTTCACGGACCTCACCGGTGTGGATATCGATCGTGCGTACCCCGTGGCACCGCCGGCCACCAGAACCTCCGGTCACCAACAGGTCCAAGGCCATCAAGGTCTCCGTCACGGTGATCTTCGGGTCACCCTTCACTTGTGCGCGCAACACACGGACCAGTTCAGCACCGGTGCGATCGCCGCGGTGTACCACCCGTGCGGCGCTGTGACCACCTTCACGAGCCGCATCCAACCGGCCATCCGCATCGGTATCGAACCGGGCCCCGCCTTCCAGTAGTTCTTGGATACAGGCGGCCCCTTCCTTCACCACGCGTTCCACCACTTCCGGATCGCAGCGGCCCGCACCCACCTCCAAGGTGTCGTCGCGGTGCCGCTCCCAGGAATCCGAGGGGTCGGTCACCGCTGCTACACCGCCTTGTGCCGCATGCGAATTGCTTGTTTCAGGCGCCGCCTTGGAGAGCATGCGGATGTCCACCTCATCGATCACCATCAGGGCCGACAAGCGATGTGCGAAGGCCATCCCCGCGACGCCGCTCCCGATCACGATCACCTTCAGCGGCCTGCTCATCCCAAGTCCATCATGCGCCGCAGTGCGACCTCCGCCCCGGCACGTATGCGCTCCTCCAGGATGATCTCCGGCGAACCGGTGAGCAAGGCGGAATGGACCTTCGCCAAGGTGTTCATCTTCATGTACGGGCATTCGCTGCAGGCACAGGAATTCTCCACGTTCGCCGGGGCCGCGATCAAGGTTTTGCCCGGTACCGCCTGGCGCATCTTGTGCAGGATGCCGCCTTCCGTGGCGACGATGAAGGTGTTGCCGGGGTCGCGTTGCACGAAGTCCAGAAGCGAGGTGGTGCTGCCTATGTGATCGGCCTCCGCGAGGATGTGCGGCGGGCATTCCGGGTGCGCCACCAACTTGGCATCGGGGTGTTTGCCCAACAGGAATTTCATCTTGTCCAAGCTGATGTCCACATGTACCTCGCACACGCCGTCCCAGAGCACGAGTTCCCGTCCGGTGATGCGTTGCACATAAGCCCCCAAATGCTTGTCCGGAGCGAAGATCACCTTCCGGTCCGCCGGGATGCTCTGCACCACGCGCACTGCGTTGCTGCTGGTGCAGATGATGTCGCTCATCGCTTTCACCTCGGCGCTGCAATTGATGTAGCTCACCACCACATGGTCTGGATGCTGATCGAGAAAAGCCCTGAACTTCTCGGGCGGAGCACTATCGGCGAGCGAGCAGCCCGCATTGAGGTCCGGCAAAAGCACGGTACGCCCGGGGTTGAGGATCTTCGCCGTTTCCGCCATGAAATGTACCCCCGCGAAGAGGATCACCTCCGCACCGGTCTTGTCCGCCGCCTGCGCCAAGCCTAGGCTGTCACCGACAAAATCGGCCAACTCCTGTATCTCGGGCTGCTGGTAGTAGTGCGCAAGGATGATGGCGTTCTTCTCACGCTTCAGGCGATGGATGTCCTCCACAATCTCATGGTCGGACATTGAGCGTGCCGCTGCTTGGCCGCTGGCATTGGTGGCCGACTGCGACGAAAAGGCTCCGGGGATCATAAAGGTCAAAGTTCCATGGTCCTCCCGTGCCACAACCTGACGAAACTCACCTTCCGGCACGGCCAACGGTAACTTTGTGGCATGTGCCTGATCGCCTTGGCCTACAAGGTCCACCCGCGCTTTCCGCTTATCCTGGCCGCCAACCGCGATGAGTTCCTGGACCGTCCCACGGAGCCCGCACACTGGTGGAAAGACGCCCCGGACATCCTCGCTGGACGCGACCAACGCGCAGGCGGCACTTGGCTGGGCTTCACGCGCAACGGCAGGTTCGCCGCGATCACCAATTACCGGGAGATGCGGATGAACTTTCCCGCCGGGCCATCACGCGGCGTACTGGTTCGCGAAGCCTTGGAGCACGGCATCGATCCGAAAAGCACGAAAGCTTACGCCGGCTTCAACCTGATCTACGGAAGCGTGAACAGCCTGCGGTACCACAACAACATCAAAGGCGCCGATGAAGCACTGACACCCGGCATCCATGGGCTGAGCAACCATTTCCTCAACACGCCCTGGCCCAAGGTGGTGAAGGCGGAACACGGGATGAAGGAGTTGCTGGAGCTTCCGGACGCGGACCTTCCTGAAGCGCTCTTCACCTTGCTCACCGATGATGCCATCGCGCCGGACGAAAAGCTCCCCGACACGGGTCTTCCACTGGAAATGGAGCGTGCGGCCTCGTCGATCTTCATCCGCACACCCGGCTACGGCACGCGGTGCAGCACGGTGTTGCTGGTGGATGCCGAGGGGCAGGTGATCTTTCAGGAGCTCAGCTTTCCCGGAGAAGGACTTGTAGAGGAACTGTTCTCGGTGAAAACACAGGTCGCAAAGCGATAGCCACCCTACTCCACCACCTCGTGCTCCGCGCAATCGGTCCGCAGTTCCGCTACCGGTAATGACTTCTCCAGCAGCAGGCACCGATGCTCGACGCTCCGATCACCTCGGTAGTATTTGCAGGTGAAGCACATGCGTTGCACATGCACGGCCTCCTTGCGGAACAAGGATTCCAGCACGCCCATCAGCCCCGTCAGAAGGGCTTCCTTGTGCTCCAGTGACAACTCCGCAACGGCTGTGTCCATCGGAGTTCCAGCGGAGACATGCCTTCTGCCGGCAGCGGTGAGTTGCAGGGCGTGGCTGCGCGCATCGCTCTTGTCCGGTTTCCGGATCAGGAATTTCCGGTCGGCCAGCAGCTTCACGCTGTCGCTGATGGTGGGCTTGCTCACCAGCAGCTCCTCCGCCAGACGGGCCACGCCAATGCTTTCGTCCGCATGGTCGGCCAGAAAACCCATGATCCGGATCTGCAAGGGGCTCAGCCCTTCTTCCACCGCCTGCTTCCAACGAAGGGCACGCGCCACTTCACCGATCCGTTCCAGCACCTGCGCCAAGTGCGCGTCGAGTTCAGGGGTGGAGGACATGGGGCGAAATTAGGTGTGGGCGAAAAATGTTCCCTACGGAAATTGCGAGAGGGTGAAAGAATGCGCTCCCGCACCCTGACACCCTCTCGTCCTGTATCGCTTAGGCTCTTCAGCCCTTCACCTCGGCCATGCTGGCGCCGTGATTAATGTGGAGCACATCATGCCCCAGCACCAGTGCGGGCACGCTCTTCACGCCTGCGGCTTCCGCCTCCGCGATGCGGCCTTTGTGCTCACCGAGGTGGACGATCTCCACGTCGTACTTGTTGCGGTCCACGATCTCGGTGATGCGCTCTTCGGCATTCACGCAAACGGGGCATCCTGCATGGTAGAAAATTGCTTTGGTCATTGTGTTGGGGTTTTGAAGTTCGGGGACAAATATAGTAAGGTTTCCTAACTATTAAAGGACCGATATGTTCGGAACGGTACCGAGTACAGGGTACTGCCGACGTACAGTACCCTGTACTAAGTACCCAATACCCTGTATCAGAAATCAGATCTCCGAACCTCGTCTACCCGCACTTGGAGCTTCCGCAGCTCCGGCACTTCAGGCAGCCTTCCTCGTAGTACACGCCTTCGCTGTCGCCGCAGTCGTTGCACTTACGGCCGCTGGCGCTGGTGCCGTCGGCGATGTAGCGGGACAGCGCACGGGCTATGCCGTTCTTCCAGGTGTTCAGCGTGGCGTCGTAGAGGTTCAGGTTCACCACGGTGTCCACCACGTGCGGCACGGAGACGCCTTGGCGCAGCATGCCGCTGATGAGGATGGCGTAGTTCCAGTATTCCTTGTCGAAACTGCGGCTGAGGCCCTGGATGGTCACGCGGTAGTCGTCGCTGTCGGCGTACTGCAGGTCGTAAATATTCTTCTTCGCTTTGGTGTCCTTGCGCTTGATCACCCAGCCTTTCTCCACCCACTTCGGCAATTGGAACACGCCCGTGGCCTTGCCGGTGAAGATCTCGTAGGGCTTGCCGTCAAGCAGGCCGACCACGGCGATCCATTGCTCCAGTTCGTTGTTGAATCGGATCACATCGGCTTCCAGAACGTCCGGACGCTTCGTGTGCGCCACTGCGGCGGCGTCCTTCTTCTCGTTGGAGACCAGCACGCCGCTGCGCGATCCGTCGCGGTACACGGTGACGCCCTTCAGGCCCATGTGCCAGGCTTCGCGGTAGATGTTGCCCACCAGTTCCGCGGAAACGTCCGCAGGCAGGTTGATCGTGCTGCTGATGCTGTGCGTGGTGTATTTCTGCACGGCGGCCTGCAAGCGCACGCGATGGTGCCAGTTGATGTCGTTCGCGGTGCTGTTGGCGTAGGGACTTTCCTTCACATCGGTCTTGCCGGTGGCCTTCATCCAATCCACCAGTCGCGGGTGGTGCACGGTGAATTCCTCCCACTGGTCGCCCATGTCATCGGTGAAGGCCACACTCTCCTTCGGCGCGTTCGGACCAAGCTTGCGGCGGCGCGTGTAGCCGAGCATGTAGACCGGCTCGATGCCACTGCTGGTGCGGGTGAGCAGGCTCAGTGTGCCCGTGGGAGCCACCGTGCTGATGCTGATGTTGCGACGGCCGTTCTTCATCATGCGGGCGTGCAACTCGGGCAGTTCCTTGGCGAGCATATCGGTGAATTCGGACGTGCGTTCCACGGCGGGGTCGAAGCCGACAAAACTGCCGCGCTCGATGGACATGTCTATGCTGCTGTTGAACTCGGCCTCGCACTTGGTACGCAGCATATGCTCGGCGGCCTCCACGGCGGCCTCGCTGTCGTAGGCCAAGTTCAATGCGGCAAGCGCATCGCCCATGCCGGTGAAGCCAAGTCCGGTGCGACGGCCCTTGCGACCGGTCTCACCCAGCAACTGCCAGGTCTCGCGCTCCACGCGCTTCACGGCGTCCGGCTCGGGGTCCTTGTCGATCTTCACCAGGATGCGTTCAACGGCCTCCAATTCGAGGTCCACGAGATCGTCCATCAGGCGCTGTGCCTCGTAGGTCACTTTCGCCAAGCGTTTGTGGTCGAAGCGCGCCTTCGGTGTGAAGGCATCGGTGACGAAGGAATAGAGGTTGATCGCGATCAAGCGGCAGCTGTCCCCGCCCTGCATTGCGATCTCGCCGCAGGGATTGGTGCTTTCATTCTTGAAGCCGGGATAGACGGATGAAGTGGAGTACTTGTGCTGGCGGTCCCAGAAGATGATGCCGGGCTCGGCGCTCTTGTGCGCACAGGTGATCAACGTGTCCCACAGTTCGCGGGCCTGTACCTTCTTCGTAACTGTCGGCGTCTTGCTGTCGATGGGCCAGCGGTGCGTGTATTCGGCATCATCCTCCACGGCTTGCAGGAACTCATCGCTCACACGGACGCTGATGTTCGCGCCGGTCACTTTCATCAGGTCCTGCTTGATCGTGATGAACTGCTCCACGTCGGGATGCGCGATGTCCATGGTGAGCATCAACGCTCCCCTCCTGCCCTTCTGCGCTACCTCACGCGTGGTGTTGCTGAAGCGTTCCATGAACGATACCGCGCCGGTGCTGGTGCGTGCGGCATTGCTCACTTCCGCGCCCTCGGGGCGGAGCGTGCTGAGGTCGAAGCCCACCCCGCAGCGGCGCTTGAAGAGCTGTGCCAGTTGTTGGTCGTTACGGAAGATGCCCCCGTAGCTGTCCACGGGCGCGGGGATCACCACGCAGTTGGAAAGCGAGGCCAGGCGCGTACTGTCGCCGAGGGAGGCCATCACGCTGCCCTGCGGAACGATGTCCCGGAAGCCGTCGAAGAGATCGAAGATGCGCTTCTCATCCAAGGGCTTGCGCTTTTGGCCATAGGTGGAAAGCAGGGCCTGCTTCTCGGCCGGCAGTGGTTTATAGGAACGCTCGATGCGCGCGAACTCGCGGGCCATCCGGGCATGCGTATCGGCCGGCGTGAGTTCGATCAGTTCACCCTTGGTATTGCGCAGGGCATACTTGTTCATCCAAGTAGTGGCGGCAAGCTCATCGTTGTGGAAATACTCGAGAGCGGCAGCCAGGACCTCCTCCTTTGAATAACTGGTACTGGGCTTGGGTCGTGCGGCGGTGGTCATGGAGGTTGCTTCTTCGAAGAGTATGGCTTGCGGCATTGGGATCGGATTTTTGCGGGTCTCAAAACTGCAAGATCAAGTCGCTGATAGAGGTCATTTTCGATCTCGATCATCCACAGCGTTATGAACGATCAAAGTGATCAACGATCGCACTGTTGATAACGCTGATCTTCATGGTCGGCGCGGATCAATTCCGGAACGCATGGACATTCATCCGTCCGCGACGATCCGCTCGTGCAACAACGCTGGCTACCGTAGGCATGTATCAGCGTTCCATCCCCAACAGCAAAGGCGCCCTCGCGGACGCCTCTACCGGCTTTCGTGCTGCTAACCGGCAGTTTCCGGAATGGTGATCACCCGTTGAACGGGGAAAACGCTGCCCGCGCCCGTCGCGCCGACCACAACGGCGAAGGCATGCACGATATGGGTGAAGCGTCCTTTGCCACGGTCGAAATACAAGTATGGCTTCTGCCCTCCAACAAGCTTGTCGATCGCTGGCACATCCATGGGCACCACCCGGGTTGGCGGAACATCCGGGTCCGGCGCTTGTTCCACCATGGTCCTTGCTTCTTCGCGCAAACGGTCCCGTTGAAGGAGATACACCTTCACGATGGCTTCCTCTATGCGTTCCATGGAATGGGTCATTGCGTTTTCCGCTCCGCTTCCTGTTGCAGGAAAGCATTCTTCACGGAATCCATCCGGGCCATCATCTGTTCCATGTAGCGCCGGTTCAGGTCGAACCGCTTGCGGAAAAAATCGTCGTGAAAGAAATCGGGCTGCATGATGCTGTCGTTCATGAACAGGTCATTAAATCCCGGATCGTTCAGGAACGGGTACCAATTCCCGGACCTGCCTTTGAAGTCCTTGAACACGCTGTCCAGGAAAGCGGGGTTGTCTGCCCTGCCCGGATAGATCGTGGTGTAGGTGGAATCGAAGGCGATCAAATTGCCGTTCTCATCGTACTGCTTGTTCACCTTCACGTCCACCTGCGGGGTGTCCGCGGAAAGGACCGGCGGAGTGCTGGTGGCCATAGGCTTTTTCTTTCCTTCTTGACCCATGCAGGCGGAAAGTTGGAGCAAGATGGCCGCACACGCGACCATGCTCTTGACGGTGCTGTTGGTTTTCATTGCTCAATGCCGTTCTAATTGTTCCTGTAGCAGAGCGGGGGCATCCACATCGTGTGCGAATGCCCCCGGCTCCCGGTATTCCAGTGCGGAAAGGCCCGCCACTTGCCTATTTGATGCTGATGGTCCGCATCTTGGGTTTGGCCTCTTCGCTCTTGGGGATGGTGAGCTGCAAAACGCCGTTCACGTATTCCGCTTTGATCGCGTCGGCCTGCACGCTTTGCGGCAGCACGAAGCTGCGCTCGAAGGCGGAGCGCGCGAACTCGCGGCGGGTCCAGCGCTTGTCCTCGCCCTGTTCCTCTTCCGTGTGCTCCCCGCGGATGGTGAGCGTGTCATTCAACATCTCCACCTTCAGGTCCTTCTTGTCGAAGCCGGGTGCTTGCATTTCCACGCGGTAGTCATCGTTGCTTTCCACGATGTTCACGCGGGGTGAATGGTCCATCAGGCCATCGCTACCGAAAAGGCGGCTGATGTTCTGGCCAAAGATCTCACTGGCCAACCTGTCCACCGGCGAAGCTGTCGTCACCGGCTGCTGCTTATATTTCACGAGTGTCATTTTGGTTTGTGTTTTCGGTTTTCCCCGACCACCATGGCCGAGGTTCGCACAGGAGACTTCAAGCCCCTTGCCAAAGGAGTGGACACTGACGATCTGTATTTGGCGTTGAACTTTTTTCACGGATCCACAAGGATTGACGATGCCGAATTTTCAGTGCCGATGAAAAATTGACAGTCGGGTTTTCTTCAATGCCAATTCCACAGCTCCGATCGGACTTCGGTTCTTGCTTCGTTCAATTCCGTATCCCCGCCTTTGGGCGGAAGTTCACGGAGCGGAAGCTGCGCT
This sequence comes from Flavobacteriales bacterium, assembly GCA_016700415.1. NCBI lineage: Bacteria > Pseudomonadati > Bacteroidota > Flavobacteriia > Flavobacteriales > Flavobacteriales bacterium. The sequence goes on along the minus strand of CP065018.1, from coordinate 3,809,888 downwards.
CCGAAGCCGGCATCGGATCTTGAAGCACCGCAATGCGCCGACGCACTTCCGATCACCGATCACCACTCACCGGTCACCACTAACAATTCACCACCAACCGGTCACTCTAAAACAGCAAAGGCGCCCTCGCGGACGCCTCTACCGACTTTCACCATGCCCCAGGATAAGGGCGATGGCAGACCGATCACTTCCCGGGAAGCAGCACTTTGTCGATCACGCAGACCAATCCATTTGAGGCGGGCACAGTGCCGATGATCTTGGCGTCATTGATCATCACTTGCCCGTCCTTTACATGGAAAACGACGTCGCCACCGTTCACCATGCCTTGCTTTTGTCCGTCGCGGATATTCTCCGGCTTGAAGACGCCGAGGGCCACGTGGTACTGAAGGATGTCAGCCAGCGCGTCCTTCTGGTCAGGCTTCAACAGGCCGTCCACCGTGCCGGCGGGCAATGCCGCGAAGGCCTCATTGGTCGGGGCGAAGACGGTGAAGGGGCCCGCGTTGCTCAGCGCATTCACCAGGTCGGCTGCCTTGACCGCGGCCACCAATGTGGTATGGTCCGGGGAAGCAATGGCCACCTGCACCACGTTCTTCTCGGATTCATCATCCACCACGGTGGATTGGCCTCCATCGGTCATTACGGCCGGGTCACTCCCGGCTTGGTCTGCCGGTGCGGTATCCGTGCTTCCTCCGCATGCGGAAAGAAGTGCGACCAAGGCGAACGGTGTAAAATACTTCAGTTTCATGGTGAGGCGTTTCATCGGGTGGCTTTTTATGTGGTTCAAAAGTCTCGCCGACCAAAGTACCTCAACTTGACCGATGACAGGACTTCAACTGATCCTTGTCAAGATTAAAGCTTGAGGCTTGTGGCTTGAAGCACTCAGCCACAAGCCTCAAGCTCACTTTGTATTCTCCACGCCTCTGCGCCCCTGCCTGCCGGCAGGCAGGTCCGCGGCCAATACCTCAAAGGTCCTTCCTCCGAAAGGCCCTGAACGCGAACGATGACGGCAGCGCCACCCAGGCTATGAGCGCAGCAAGCGCCACCAGGATCCCGCGGACGTTCCCGAAGAACTTCTCGTACACCGCGCCACTGTACCCCATCATGGCGGCCAGGTCCACCTTCAGCAGCACCATGATGCGGCCGAGGTCGATCGGATCCAGTGCGGCCAAGGGCACGATCCACGGTTCGATCGGGTAATCACTGAAGGCGAACATCACCCACAACAGCACAGCGTCGTACACCAGCACGAAGAGGAACCAGACCACCAGGCCAAGACCGACACCACGCGCCTTCTCACGGTTCTTGATCGCGATGAGCGAGCCGATCGCTACGAAAACCAACGTGAGCATCACGCACGCGAGCAGGAGCGTGAGCGATGCACCGCCCGGCAGAAAAAGCATCAACGGGATGCCCGCGCCCACCAAGGCACCCAGCACCAAGGCCGTGCCCAAGGCCCCCATCTGGCCACCCAAGATCTTAGATCGACGCAAGGGTTGCACAGCCAACAGCTCCGTGAACTCCATCGCATCATAGAGGTAGACGATGGTGAACACCGAAGCCACCAAGGGCACCAATGCCAACAGCACTTGCGAGAGACTGAGCATGGACTTTACCGGTTGGTCTTCCAACTGGAACAAGCCTAGGCTGATGGCCAACAACAGCAGCGTCCAGCCCAGCACGAACTTGTTGCGCGCCAGATCGATCAGGGTGTACTTATAGACTTTCCACATGGGCCTCGGTCTTGGCGGTGAGCATCGCGGGAATTGCCTTGGACAGCCGCTTTTCCCCTGTAACTGCGAGCAGGTCCTCCGGTGGGAGCAGGAAACGCAACGTGCCGTCCTGCAAGTAGGCCACCCGGTCGGCAAGGGCTTCCACTTCCTCCATGAGGTGGCTGGTGATGAGCACCGTGCAACCTTCACGTTTGATATCACGCACCGCTTTCAGCACGATCTCAGAGCTCAGGGGGTCAAGGCCGGCAGTAGGCTCGTCCAGCACCAGCACGCTGGGTGAATAGCGGAAGGCCAGCACGGCGCTCACCTTCTGCCGTTGGCCGCCGGAGAGCGTACCGAGGCGTTTGTCCATCATGGCATCCACGCCCAACGCTTTCACCAGCGGGCCCTCGCTGCGGCCTTTGTTGCTGCCGCGGATGTCGTCCATCAGATCGATCAGCTGACCGATCTTCAACTCGTTGGGGAAGCGTGAGATCTGCGGCATGTGCCCCACGTTGTGCCGATATTCCGGATCGGGTCCGACGCGCTCGCCGTTCACGATGATGGTGCCGGTCGTGGCCTGCACCAGGCCCAGCAAGCATTTTATCATGGTGGTCTTCCCCGATCCGTTGGGGCCGATCACCGATACGGTCTCGCCGGGCTCGAAGCGCGCATTGAATTCGCGCAACGCCCAAAGCTTGCCGTACTTCTTGCCGACGTTCTCAAAGGTTACGCGGGCCATGCGGAGTTTTCATCAAGGGTTTATCGTCTTCCAGGCCTTCCGGCGTCATCGAGGGCACCAAACGCTCCGCCTGGTCGAGCAATTGGGTGAGCAAGCTGCGTGAAAGTACCACGGCATAAGGCATCCGCTCGTTCACCATGGCGAAGAGGCTCAACGGCCGGAAGGGCACGTCACCGGTGCCGTCGTGGTCCAGGTCATAGCCTTGGTAGCGGTCCCAGTAGTTGCCGCTGAAGCTGTTGTACACCGGGTTCCCGTTGGTGCTCATGTCGAAGGTGTTCCCTGTGAAGGTGTTCGCGGTGAAGTGGCAATCGGTGGCATTGGCAAAGAGCCGAAGCGCCCAACCGTTGCCTTGGAAAATGTTCCCGCGGATGTCGCCCCGGTTGCAGCCGTCCACCAACAGTGCGGTGGTGTTGTCGATGAAGATGTTGCTGTCGATCTTCACGTCGTTTATCTCCTTCAGCAAGATGCCATAGGAACTGGCGCCGCGGTTGCGGATGAAGCGGTTCCGGACCATATCAACGTTCTTGCTGAACATCACCGCCACGCCGGCCCCGTTGTCCTGAAAGAGGTTGTCCGAATAGGTGTCGCGGTGGCTGAACATGAAGTGCAGCCCGTAGCGCGAGTTGTGCAGGCTCTTGTTGCGGCGCACGTGGCTGTCGGTGACGAACTCGAAGTAGATGCCGTCGCGGTGGTTCCGTATCACATTATCCTCCACCATGGCGCCCGAGCAATGCCACAGATGAATGCCATTGGCCCTGCTGGTCTCGGATAGTTCCGGGTCACCGTTGATGGTGTTCCCTATGACGGTCGGGTTGCGTGCATTCGCAAAGTGGAAAGCGAAAAAGCAGTGCTCCATCACGTTGTCGAGCAGTTTCACGTTGTCGGCCCGTTCCACCTCGATGCCGGCGTTATCGTTCATGTTGCTCACCTTGGTGCCCGTGATCAAGAAACCCTGCACGGTGACATCCGGTGCGGTGATCGTGAGCACATTGCCATCGCCGCCAGTGCCGTCAATAACGGGACGTCCGATGCCAATGAGCGTGAGCGGCTTGTCTATGGTCAGCGTGCCTTCCGCGTAAGTGCCTTGCATTACCCGAACGGTATCGTGCGGCGCGGCGGCGGCTAAGACCGGGGCCAGCTTTGCACGGGTATTTCCTGAGCCTACCGTCCAGACCGCGGCCATCAACGAAGCTGATGTCGCAAGCACAGCAAGCAATGCCGAAAAGCGGCCCGGGATCCAGCAGGTCATTCGTCTTTCTTGAACAGGTCTTTCACTCCTGGCCAATCCATTTCATCACCCGGGAAAAAGGCCTCTGCAGCTTTTCGGTCGGCATCACTGCTGAAGGCGGCAACGTTCCCCCGCATGGGGCTGTTGAGTTTCGGGGCATGCAGGTAGAATGCTTTGGTCGCATCGATCAACATTCCCGGATGGGCAAAGTCCGAGACGTACCACCCTTCCACTTCCTGCTCCACCAAATGACCAGTATGGCTCACGAAGGGGACCATGCATTCCGGTGCGTCGAATACGTAGCTGCGGCCTTTCACGGTCATGAGCGCGGCACCGAACTTGGCATCCATCACGTTCATCCGGCAATGGGCGCATTCATCGTGCCCGTAGTTGATCTTGGGCTGGCCGACGCTACAGCCGGACGCCATGATCACCAAAGACGCACTGATCAGAAAATTCTTCATGGGTTCACGAGTTTCAGGCGGCCGGCTTACGTGGGGATCTCCACTCATAGAGGAAGACAAGTACCGCCAAGGTAATTGATCCGAACAGCACCCAGCCGCCCACATCGGGATAGGACCAGGCATCGAAGTTCAGCAATGTCTTATGGCCGAAAAGTGGCGGTTGGTACACCATCCCTTCGATCTTGATGGCCGCATGCGGGTCGAGGTTGTGGCCGTAGTTCCAGCCCCAGGAGTACATGTCCCACATGGCCCAGATCACATAGGCCAACAGGCCGAAGAGCCAGCTCCCCAAGGACCAGCGCCTGCCGATCAGCGCCGCGAGCAGCCCCCAGATCACCAGCCCGCCGATGAAGTAGCGCATCACCTCGAATTCGGGGAACATCTCGTTATGGATGGTGGCCATGCCGATGTAGTGGTTAAGGCCGTTGATCTGGTCCACGTTGCCGACGAAGCTGTCGTGAAAGATCTGGAGTTGCAGCCCTTCGGGGTACTGCGGTGCCATCAAGTAGATGACCCAGATAGGCTGCGTCAGCAACAAGGTCATGGCGATGGCGGCGAGGGCGATCAGGATGCGGGAAAACGGGCGCATGTTCTGGATCGGGTGGCTGGGGCTGTGGGACATGATGGGTGGTGGTTGGGGATGAGATCCTTGAAATGTGTGGGCGGGCAGGTTATTGCCCTCTTGTCCTGAATGCGCTTGGGATGGTGATCCCCGGCTGGCGGTTCGTGAACTGGTGATATCGCTACAGCGGTTTACGGCCCAAGGTGTCTTTGCGGGAAAGACATTTTCGTCTGTTCAGGCCGCATCGAAACAGCGCGCCCGGCCTTCCGCATCCTTTGGATCGCGGGGCCGGGCGCATTGCGTTCATTCTTGTCCCGGCTCAAAGGCCCGCGTCCACGCTCTTGGTGTTGGCGCTCAACGGTACGGTGCTTCCTGCTGGGGAGATCCGGATGTAACCTTGCATCTCCTGGTGGAGCGCACTGCAGAAGTCCGTGCAGTAGAAGGGTTGCACGCCAACGCTCGTGGGTGTCCACTTCAAGGTCTGCGTCTCACCCGGCATGATCAACAACTCGGCCGTCTGTGCGCCCTTCACCGCGAAGCCGTGCGGTACGTCCCAGTCCTGCTCCAGGTTGGTGACGTGGAAGTACACCTCGTCTCCCATCTTCACCCCTTCGATGTTGTCCGGTGCGAAGTGCGATCGGATGCAGGTCATGTACACGTGCACCTTGTTGCCGTCGCGCACCACGCGGGCTTCCTTTTCACCCTTGGTCACGTACGGGTGCTTGTTCTCCTCGATCTTGAAGAACTTCAGGGAGTTGGGCCTCACCAGGTCGGCCGGGATGGCCTGTGCGTAGTGCGGCTCACCGATGGAGGGGTAGTCCAACAGCAGTTCCATCTTGGGTCCGTCGATGCTGTATAACTGGGCGGATTGCGCGAGTTCGGGGCCGGTGGGCAGGTAGCGGTCCTTGGTGATCTTGTTGTAGGCGATCACGTATTTGCCCCAAGGCTTTTTGCTGTCGCCGCCCGGGACGCAAAGGTGGCCGATGGAGTAGTACGTGGGCACGCGGTCCACCACTTCCAAGGTCTTCACGTTCCACTTTACGATCTCGCTGCTCACGAACATGGAGCTGTAGGCGAAGCCCTTGTCGTCGAACTCCGTGTGCAAGGGGCCCAGACCGGGCTTCTTCACTTCGCCCTGCAGCACGCTTTCATACTTCAGCACGGGCACGCCGTCGTACTCACCCTCGTAGTCCTTGTCGGCGATGGCTTTCTGCATCTTCGCGAAGGAGAATACCGGGAGCGTTGCGGCGAGCTTGCCACTGCCCACGATGAATTCGCCGGTGGGGTCCACATCGCAACCGTGCGGGCTCTTGGGGCAGGGCATGAAGTAGATCAGGTCCGTGAGCTCTTTCGGGTCCAGTTGCAGCACTTCGGTGCCGATCTTCGAGGTCCCCATGTGGGTGCTCTCGTCGTAGTGGTTGTTGTAATACTTGCCGGGCACCTTCTTGCCTTTGCCCTCCTTCACGTATTGCTCGGCTTTCTTCCAGTTCACGGCCATGATGAAGTCCTTGTCGTTCTGGCTGGCGTTCACCTCCAAAAGCTCGTGGGCCTTCTCGGTGTTGTAGCAGCTGAAGAAGAACCAGCCGTCGCTGGGGCCCTTACCGGAGTGGCTCAGGTCGAAGTCGATCGCGGGGGTCTTGATCTGGAAGGCGATCTCCATGCTGCCGTTGGAAGTGTCAGGCTTGATGAAAGAGACCGTGCTCTTGAAGTTCTCCTTGTACGTTTCGATGGGAACGTCGCGCTGCTCATCGGTTCCCATGGGAATACTGAAGCGGGTTCCGGCCACGATGTATTCGCTGTTCGGTGTGCTGAACGGCGAGCTGTGGTTGCCTGCGCTGTTGGGGATCTCGATGATGCTGGAGGTCCTGAAGGTCCTCAGGTCGACCATCGCGATACGCGGCGTGTTGTTGCCGTTGATGAACATGAACTTACCGTTCTGCACGCCGTCGCTCATGGACGACTCTACGTGGTGGCTGTCGTCCCATGGGATGAAACCGTGCGTGGTCATCAGCATGGGCTTGGTCTCCTCGCTGTAACCCCAGCCCGTCTGGGGATCGACCGAGAAAACGGGGATCACACGGAACAACCGGCCCGAGGGAAGGCCGTAAACGGACATCTGCCCGCTGAAGCCCCCGCTGACGAAGTTGTAGAATTCATCGTACTGTCCCGGTGGTACGAAAACTTTCGATGCGGCATCGCCGGTCACGGCGCTCTTGGTGTTCGCCGGTTTACAGCCTTGGGCCAGTGGCAGGGCGATCGCGGCGGCCAATACCAAGGGTATCGAGGTGATCAACGAGGTCCTTCTCATTTCAGGTTGGTTGGTTGTTCAAAAGATGGCACTTAGGCCGGTTTTTTTTCCAAGGAACGCATGAACTCAAGCACATTGCGGGCATCATCCTTGCTCAGGTTCTGGTTCGGCATGCGCACCAGGCATTCCTCCAGCATGGCCTGTGCTTCAGCATCGTTCTCCAGCATGGCATCGGTGTGGACGATCATGTTCATGATCCACTCCGGCTTGCGCTGGTCCGCCACGCCCTGCCACCCGGGACCGACCACGCGGTTGGTGCCCAAGCTGTGGCAGGCCTGACATTTCAGGTCATACAGCTCCTTACCCTTCGCCACCATGCCTTGGTCAATGGGACCGAGGTTCACATCATCGGCGGTGATGAGACCCGCAACCGCTGCTGCGGCTTCAGAATTTTCTGCCGCTGCAGAAGACACGGTCGTGGTGGCAGGGGTACTTTCCCCACCGCCACAGGCCATCGCGAATGTGGTCAAACCGACCAAGGTCAGCGCTTTGAGGGTGTTCAGTGTGAGCTTCTTGTCAGTTACCATTAGGTCGAGGTGTTTTCGGGTTCAAAGGTCGTTAGCGCGGCGAAGATAGAGCTGATGCTTGTCAAGCCCTTGAATGAGTTTCATCATGCCCAACTATTCCCTGTTTATGCGGATCTTCGCGCCCCATGCGCCGCTGGTTCAACATCGCCCTGCTCAACTTCGGCATCGCCGCCCTCATCGGCTGCGTGCTACGGGCCATCTATATCTGGGAGATCCCCTTCATCCGCTTCAAGCCCCTGCTGAACGCGCACTCCCACGTGGCCATGCTGGGCTGGGCCTTTATCGCCATGGTCGTGTTCTTGTTGCAGGATGAAACGGAACATGGTCCGTCGAGGCGCAGCAACATCCTGCTTGCCGCGGCCCAGATCGCCGTGGTGGGCATGCTCTTGGGCTTCCCGGTGCAGAGCTACGGCGCATTCACCATCACCGTGTCCGTATTGCATATGTTGGCCGGTTATTGGCTCAGCGTACAGGTATGGAAGGCCACGCGCACCTGGCGGGCGAACGGCAGCCGCCTCCTCACGCGCATGGCGGTGATCTTGATGTTCATCTCCACCATTGGGATCTGGGCCATGGGGCCGATCGTCTCCGGCGGCGGGTTCGGCACGGAATTGTACTACTGGTCCATCCAGTTCTACCTGCACTTCCAGCTCAACGGCTGGTTCTGGTTCGGTGCCTTGGCGCTGTGGAGCCGTTGGGCCGAGACGCACGGCGCAAGACATGTGCTGGACCGCTTCACGATCCGCCTCTGGCTGATCTCCGTTGTGCTCACCTTCGCATTGGCCATCGCATGGAGCGAACACCACTGGACTGTATATGCGGTCAACTCCATTGGCGTGGTGCTGCAGCTCTGGGCCGGTTGGCGCACGATGAAGGCCATTCTCAAGGTCCAAAGGATGCTCCATGACAAGGCGCCGCTGTGGGCATGGCGCTGCGTCACCTACTCGCTCATAGGCATGGGCCTGAAGGTGGTGATGCAGGCGGCCGTGGCCATCCCGCATGTGGCCATCATGGCCTTCACCGTGCGCAATTTCACAATGGGTTTCATCCACCTAAACACCCTGGGCGCCATCAGCATGATGCTCTTTGCCATGGCCTTGGTGCGCGGCTGGTTCGTAAGCACCTCTTGGGTGGCTCGCTCCGGCCTCTCCCTCTTTACCACGGGCATGATCCTGACGGAAGGCGTTCTCTTTCTCCAAGGCCTTCTCTTCTGGGCGGGCTGGGGCATGATCCCCGGCTACTACTGGATCCTCTTCGGCGTATCCATGTTCCTCCCCACCGGGATCATCACGCTGCTGGTGCATGCGATCTACGAACGCCGGAAGGAGGTCGTCCGCGTGGGGCAGCGAATTGCTCCTTCAGCGGCCTAGCGGCAGATCGCTCCCTCGGCGTCCCGTAGCGGAGGCCCTGAAAGAGCACGAGAAAGGCCGACCCCTTCAGGCCGGCCTTTCAAGATGTTGGCAACGCTGTGCTCAGAGGGAGCGGATCAGCTCCAGCATGGCGCGGGCTTGGTCCTTCGTGAGCTCTTGGTCCGGCATCACGGTCTTGGTCTCTTCCACCAATGCCTGTGCATCGGGATCATTCTCCACCATCCACTGCGTGTGAAGCATCATGTTCATGATCCACTCGGGCTTGCGCTCGTTGATCACGCCCTTCCAACCGGGCCCCACCACCTTCTCCTCCGTAAGGCCGTGGCACACATGGCACTTGGCATCGAAGATCTTCTTAGCCTCGGCGACCATGCCTTGGTCAATGTCCTTGTCCAAGGTGATGTCCTGTGCAGTAATGAAGCCTGCCGGAAAGGATGATGCTTCAGGTGCTTTTTCCTCCACTGGTGCCGCTGCTCCGGGCGTATCGGACGGGGCCGCCGCTTTGGGCGTATCGCTGCTGCAAGCGGCTACCAGCAAGGCAATGCTCAACGGCAGGAAGGATCGACGGAGTGAAAACGAGGTGTGCATGGCTGATGTTGGATCTAAAGTTCCGGGGTTATTCCCACGGGGCGAAGTTCTCTGAAATTCCCCGCCCGGCAAAGAAACAGATGAACGGCGTGCTCGAACAGGCCAACTCCGATACGGACCGCTACTGCGTGAACGCAACGAAAGGTGAGGCCAGCCCTGTCGGCATCGATGAACTGACCGCTGCGAACGACCTGCTGGAGGTCTACCCCGATCCGTTCCGCGACGCGGTGAACGTCGCCTTGAAAGGCATCTCCGGGAAGGCCCGCGTGGAAGTGCTCTCCGTGGACGGACGCATCCTCGTGCAGCGCGACCTGATGCTTGAGGGCGGCAATACGGTCCGGCTTGAGCTGGGGGCCGAGCTGCCCGCCAGCCTGTATATCCTTCGAGTGACCACTGCGGACCATGTGGCACAAAAGCCATTGGTGCGGGCAGACTGAGCATTTTGACAACGACACCGGAAAGGGGGCCAGCAACGGCCCCCCTTTCTCATTCAAGGAGCTCGGACCGCACAGGTCATGGCCCTTTATACGTCTTGGGCATGCCTGCACCATACGGAAATGCGTGGGCGTACCGGCTATGATCCTGCCCACGCGCTACCTTCGCAACGAACGTATTTTTATCACCATGCCCACTACCGATACATCCACAGCGGAAGGATCGATCACCTTGAACGAACTGAGGGAAGAGATCCTCCGCGACTTCAAACTTGTCTCGCTCAGCCGAGAGGTCAGCCTGCTCGGCCGCAAGGAAGTGCTCACAGGGAAAGCCAAGTTCGGCATCTTCGGCGACGGAAAGGAACTGGCGCAGGTGTGCATGGCCAAGCAATTCCGCCCCGGCGATTGGCGCAGCGGATATTACCGCGACCAGACCTTCATGTTCGCCATCGGCGAGCTGACCGTGCAACAATGGTTCGCGCAGCTCTACGCACATGCCGACGTCAACGCGGAACCTGCCAGCGCCGGACGCCAGATGAACGGCCATTTCGCCACGCGCAGCCTTGATGCCAACGGCGAGTGGAAGAACCTCGCCGAGCAATACAACTCAAGCCCGGACATCTCCCCCACCGGCGGGCAGATGCCGCGCCTGCTCGGCCTTGCACTGGCCAGTAAGATGTTCCGCCAGAACAAGGCCCTCCACGGCTACACGCACTTCAGTGACAAAGGGAACGAAGTGGCCTTCGGCACCATCGGCGACGCCAGCACCAGCGAAGGCCCCTTCTGGGAAAGCATGAACGCCGCCGGCGTGCTCCAGGTGCCCATGGCGATGAACGTTTGGGACGATGGATGGGGCATCAGCGTGAGCAAGGACCACCAGACCACCAAAGGCAGCATCAGCAAGCTGTTCCAAGGTTTTGAGAAGCAGGAGAACACCAACGGCATCCGCATTCACAAGGTGAAAGGCTGGGACTACGCCGCACTGAACAAAACCTACGAGCAGGCCATCGCCCTTTGCCGCAACGAGCATGTGCCCTGCCTGATCCATGTGGAAGAGGTGACACAGCCCCAAGGCCACAGCACCAGCGGCAGCCACGAACGCTACAAGAGCAAGGAACTGCTGGAGTGGTACAAGAGCGCCGATTGCAATGTGCGCTTCCGCGAATGGATCCTTGCCTTCAAGCCCGGTGGAATGCCCATCGCCACGGTGGAAGAGCTCGATGCCATCCAGACCGGGGCCAAGGCCGAGGTGAAAGCCGCGCAGAAATCCGCATGGGCGGCCTACCTCTCGCCGATCCAGGCTGAAGGAAAAGAGGTGATCGCACTGGTGGGCGCATTGCGCATGGACGGTGCCGAAGCCCTCGCGGAGGAACTGCGCACCGCGCTGGACCCCGGCCGCAAGGACATCATGAGCACCGCGCGCCGCGCCTTGGTGGCCGCGGAAACCGCAGGGACCGATGCCGAAGAACTGCGTGCGTGGATCGGGAACGCCAACGCCGCCAACGCCGACCGCTACAGCAGCTACTTGTACAGCCAAAGCGCGAAGAGCTGCCTGAACATCCCCGAAGTACCTGTGGAATACGGCGAGGAAGAGGAGGTGGACGGCCGCATCATCATCCGCGACAACTTCGCGGCGCTCTTCGAGAAGGAGCCGCTGCTGCTCACCTTCGGCGAGGACACCGGCAAGATCGGCGACGTGAACCAAGGGATGGAAGGCATGCAGGCCCGCTTCGGCGAACTGCGCGTCAGCGACGTCGGCATCCGCGAGAACAGCATCCTCGGGCAAGGCATCGGCATGGCGCTGCGCGGCCTGCGCCCCGTGGCGGAGATCCAATACCTGGACTACCTGCTCTACTGCCTGCAAGTGATGAGCGACGACCTCGCCACCGTGCAATGGCGCACCAAAGGCGGCCAGAAAGCCCCGTTGATCGTACGCACCCGGGGACACCGGCTGGAAGGCGTGTGGCACAGCGGCAGCCCCATGGGCATGATCGTCAACAGCCTCCGCGGCATCGTGGTCTGCGTACCGCGCAACATGCAGCAGGCCGCCGGCATGTACAATACGCTCATCCAAAGCGATGATCCCGCGCTGGTGATCGAATGCCTCAACGGCTACCGCAGCAAGGAGAAGATGCCCGCGAACCTGGGTGAATTCACCGTGCCCATCGGCATCCCCGAAGTGGTGCGCGAAGGCAGCGACGTGACCTTGGTGAGTTACGGCAGCACCTTCAACATCTGCATGCACGCCGCCGACCGCTTGGCGGAACTCGGCATCAGCGTGGAGATGATCGACGTGCGCACCCTCCTCCCCTTCGACCGCGAGCACCGCGTCGTGGAAAGCCTGAAGAAGACCAGCCGCCTCTTGGTGGTGGACGAGGACGTGCCCGGTGGTGCCAGTGCGTACATCCTGCAACAAGTGCTGCAAGTGCAGAACGGCTACCGCTGGTTGGACTGCGCTCCTACGACGCTCACTGCTAAGGCCCATCGTCCCGCCTATGGAACGGATGGGGATTACTTCAGCAAGCCGAGCTTGGAGGATGTGGTGGAGAAGGTTGTGGAGATGGTGCGGGAGGCGGAACCGGGAAGGATGGCGTGATCACAATGAGTCCTCGCGCCATCCGAAACATTGACGGTTTTCGTTTCTTCTTCTTCAGCAAGGAGAATGGGGAACCGCCGCACATCCACGTGGAGAAAGGCAACGGAACGGCAAAGTGGTGGCTGACACCTGAGCCACGCATGGTATATTCGAACGGCTACAAGGCCGGTGAGGAACGGAAGATCGAACGTCTTGTCAAAAAGCATCAGCATGAGCTCCTCCAAGCGTGGGAACGCCACTTCGGTTAAGCAAGGCATCGGGATCGACCCGATCGAAGCGATGATCTTGCGGGAAGGACTGCGCATTGAAGACGTGCATCCCTATAAGGAACTTGATCTACTCGTGCTAGTGCTCAACAGCGGTGATGTGCTCCAAGCGCACATCTCGGATTTTGAGCGATTGAAGAAGGCGACCGATACGCAGTTGAAGAAATGGCGCTTGATCGGCGGCGGCATCGGCATCCATTGGGAAGCAGTGGATGAAGACCTTTCACTTCGTGGTTTCATTCGCGATGCAGCGCAACAGGAAGCATTGCGTCGGCTTTCCGCTAAGCCTCGGAAGAAGAAGATCACGGCGCGATGAGCGGCTGGCGCGGATCTGTGATCTGACTACGAAGCAGTCCCACCTTTGCGAAGTCTGTTCATGCTCGCCCTCGACCTCACTCCCCTTCCCACCCTCACCACCGCGCGACTTGTACTTCGCGAGGTCCGCATGAGCGATGCGCCCGAGTTCTTCGCGATGCGCAGCGACCCCGAGGTGATGCGCTTCGTCCATCGGCCACGGGCCGTTACCATCGATGATGCGAAGGCTTTCGTCACACGCGTTCAGGACGGCCAGCGCGCCAACACCTGCGCACAGTGGGCCATTACGTTGAAAGAGAACGATGCCTGCATCGGCGTGATCGGTCCGTGGCGCATTGACCCGGAGCACCATCGCGGCGAGATAGGCTATATGCTCGCCCGCGATCACTGGGGCCAAGGTCTGATGAGCGAGGCCATCGCTACCGTGGCGGACCATGCCTTCGGCGTTCTCGGCCTGCACAGCTTGGAGGCTTGGACCCAAGCGGGAAACGTTGCTTCGATGCGCGTGTTGGAGAAGAACGGCTTTACACGCGAGGCCTACTTCAAGGAGAACATCTTCTGGGAAGGCGCATTCTCTGATTCGGTGGTGTTCGGCCGGTTGGCTCCGAAGTGACCACCCATGCTTGCGCTCGCGTTTTTCGCGAGTGCGTGAGATCTTAAGGCCTCCGGCCTGTCACCACTGAAGCGATCCTCGTCAACACCTTTGTGCAATGCTTCTTCCCATCCCATCCCTCGAAGGCCTCATCACCGAGCGCCTCATTTTCCGCCGCCCATCGCTAGTCGATCATAGCTGGTGGATGGAATACTTGAACAGCGCCGAGGCTATCCGCTTCATGCCGTTCACCATAGGAAGTGAGGCCGACTGTACGTTGTTCATCCAGCGTTCGTTGGACCGGATCGCCCGCGACGGCTCCTGCCTGAACGTGGTGAGCGAACGCACCAGCAATACGCCCGTAGGCATGATCGGCCTCTTGACGCAGGAAGTGGACGGCATCGCGGAACTGGAGATCGGCTATCACGTGCTGCCTTCGGCCTGGGGCCATGGCTATGCCACGGAAGCGTCGATGGCCTGCAAGGTGTTCGCACAAGAACATACGCTGGCACCTTCAGTGATCTCGCTCATCGACCACGACAACACGAAGAGCCAGGCGGTGGCCAAGCGGAACGGCATGCACTACGAGAAGGATACCGTGCATCGCGGCGTGCCGGCGATGGTATTCCGGGTGGGACTGTAGCCGGAAGCTGGTACTCGCGGCCATCCCTTCGGGAGGCAGGTCTCGCGAGCACCAGCTTCCGTGGCCTACATGCTGCGCTTCAGCCCGACCACCCCGATGATGATGAACGCGAACCACAGCAGCTGCAGTCCGTTCGTGGGTTGCTTGAACCACAAGGTGTCGATCATCTTCGAGCTGATCAAGGCCACCGCCATCCAAACCGCGAAGGCCGTGCTGGCGGGAATGGTGCGCATGCTCATGGACAGGAAGATCACATTGCCCGCGCCGAAGACGGCATACCCCAGGAACGGGAGCAAGGGCTTGGCATGCAGCGGGTCGCTGAAGAACCCGGCCCAGCCCATCTCCTTCACCGCCTTGACGTCCATGGCCTTCACGGCGTAAAGCCAGACGGATTCACTGAGCGAGGCAATAAGGAGATAGATCCAGCTGATGGCCATGCGGTTGCTTTTCGGGGCGCAAAGAACGGCCATCGCGCCGAGCACGCCTTCGGAGCCACCGCTCGATACCATCTGATGGGGAGATCGGACATGCCGGGAATGGCATAGCTTCGTATTCATGCCGCCCAAGATCCCTAATGGCCTGATGGCGTGTTCCCGACCGGGAAGGTCGCTCCGGTGGGGATGCCTGCTCCTGGCATCGATACCGCTGGCCACCATGGCCCAGATCTTCACCTCGGGCAACCTCATCCCTGAACCTGGATCCGTACCGGAATTCCCGCTGGAGACGGATTTCCAATTGCCCAGCCACTATGAATTGAAGGACAGTGTCGACAATTCACGTTGGTTCCCCCCACCGGGAAACCAACATCGGCAGGCTTCCTGCACCACATGGTCCTTGTGCTATGCCGCCATGAGCTACTGGTGGAACCGCGCCGATGGCCGCACCTATTCGCCCTTGGACACTGCGGACGCCAGCACCACGTACAGCCCGGCCTATCTCTTCAACCTTCTGAAGCAAGAAGCCGGCGACCCCTGCTCCACCGGTGTGAATTTCAAGGACATCGTCCGCCTCGCCACGGCCCACGGGATCTGCACATGGGAGCAAATGCCGTACGACACCGCGTTGAACGCCTGCCAGGAACCCGTTACGCTGAGGGCCCGGGGCAGTGCCGCTATCAGCTTTCGGCCGGAACTGATGGACATCGAAAAGACCGATCTGCACCAGTGGAAGTACCATCTCGACCTGGGGCGGCCCATCATCGCGGAGATCGTCACCGACTCCACGTTCTTCTACGGCGGCTATGCCACCAATGGCGACAGCATGCTGCATTGGCACTACACGGGCGATGAGAACCTTCTATATGGGCATGCCGTGGTCTGCACCGGCTATTCCGGCGACAGTCTCTTCACCTTCATCAACTCCTACGGCACGCACTGGGGAGGCCATGGTTACTTCACAGCCACTTGGGACATGTTGATCAGACGCTGTACGGATGCCCATGTACTGATGAACGACACATCCGGTACCTTGGAACTCTTGCCGCCTGAGCATTCGGAACAGCAAGCGTCGAGCGGGCAGGTGGTGCATGCGCGTCTCAAGCCCGGGCAGGCGCTGCCGGTAGGCCACACCTTGGTCCGGCTTGCGGGGCTGGGCCGCTCACAGCGGAGCGCGGTGGTTCGATCGTTCGAACTCGGGAACAAGAACTTGTTGCACACCTTCCATATGCGGCCGGCCCAGGCTTACACTGTATACGACAACGGTAAACGCACCGATTACGCCTATCGACGGGCGTCATTCCTTGGACGGTGGTTCAAGCGGCCCGTGCGATTGACCGTGACCACCACGGACGCCGCCATGGACGCCTATCTGGTCCGGAGGGATGCCTTGCTGCGGAAGTTGCACGAAGGACTTCGTTGAGGTATTGGGGGCACGGACGCGGATGCTCGCGCCAGAAACGGGGGGAAACACAGGGAGTTCCGACGTTCACGCCCGTTCCACGAAGTACATGTTCAGCTTGCCCTTGCCCTTGGCATCCAACGCCCCGCGCGGGGTGAAGCGCAGACCCTGCTCGTCCTTGATCATGTCATAGGTGGTCTGGCTGATGTTCACCTTGCCGATCTCGCCGGTGGTCTCCATGCGGTTGGCCACGTTCACCGTGTCGCCCCAGATGTCGTAGGCATATTTCTTCACCCCCACGATGCCGGCGATCACCGGGCCGGTGTGGAGCCCCGTGCGCATCACGAAGTAGAGGCGGCCTTCGGCGATGCGTTGTGCTTGGTAGGCCCGCATGAACTCCGTCATCTCCAGTGCCGCATACACAGCCTGCACCGGGCCGCCTTTTTGGGCGTCCGGCAGGCCGCCTGCCGCCATGTACGCGTCGCCGATGGTCTTGATCTTCTCGATGTTGTGCGCCTCCACGATGCCGTCGAAGGCCTTGAAGCAATGGTCGATCTCCGCCACCAATTCCGGGGCACGCATGCGCTCGGTCATCTCGGTGAAGCCCTTGAAATCGGTGAAGAGGATGGTGGCCTTCTCGAACTCATGTACGTCCGCGTAGCCCTTGGCTTTGATCTCGTCCGCCACCTCTTCCGGCAGGATGTTGTGCAGGAGCGACTCGGAGATGACCTTTTCCTTTTGCATGGCCTTGCTCGTCCGGTTGATGTAGCGCAACCGGCTCAAAAGCGCGACCACAAGGCCTAAGACACCTAAGCCGATGAAGAGGAAGATGTTCCGTGTGCGTTTCACCTTGCCCTTGTCCAGCTCCGCCTGAAGTGCTTCCGCCCGCAACGAGCTGATCTCCTTGTCCTGCTTGGCGTTCTGGTACTTCGCCTGCATCTCCGCCAGGGTCTTCACCTTCTCCTCGCTCAGCAAGCTGTCGTTCAGATCATAGCGTAGATTGGCTTGCTCGTATGCGTTCCGATAATTCCCCAGTGCCTCATAATTCTCCGCCAACTGGTAATGGATCATCGATCGCGAGGAAAGATCCTTTGCGGCATCCGCATAGATCAGGGCAGAGTCCAGAAGCATGATCGCCCGCCGATGGTCCTTCTTGCGCTTGGACAAAATGGCGAGGTTGTTATAGCCCTGCGCGATCCGGCCTTTCTGCCCATGGGCCAGGGCACGGGACAATCCGATGCGGTAGTAGAATTCCGCGCTGTCAATTTGGCCCTGCAAGGATTTGACCGCCCCGAAGTTCGCGATGGCGTCATACATGTCCTGTTGTTCTCCCTCTGCCGTAGCCAATTGCAGAATGGTCCGGAAGGCGGTCTCCGCGACCGGAAGGTCTCCCTTTCGTGCGGCAGCGATGGCTTTGTTCGTGAGAAATGCATGGCGCAGGACCGTCGGCCGCCAAGTCGGGTCCCAAAGCGCCAGCCCGATATCGCAAATGGAGTCCACACGATGGTATTCGTCCAATTTCAAATTGAGGTAGCTCAGGGCCACCAGACCGCGCATCAGCACTAAGCTGTCGCATCCAGACCGGAAGCCTTCCAAGGCCCGGTGCGCACAGGCCATGGCCGAATCCAACTTGCCAATATCCGCGAAGCTCGTGCTACGCAACCCATTGACTTCCGCCAACGCGCACGGATCCTTGCTTGCCGAGTAGATACTGATCAATTGTCCGGTCGTGGCGATCGCGGCCTCCGGGTCCCGGTCCTTATCGTTCTTGAGCGCGGTCAAGGAACTGTCCGCCCAGATCTTTGTGTGAGGTCCGTTCACGGATTGCCCATGGCACGCGAGCAACCCGCATACCGCGACCGAAACAAGGCTCCCGCGTGGCAACGAACACATCAGGTGTTAAAGACCTCCTCCTCCGGTCCCGCCTTTGAATATCACCTCCTTTGTCGCTGCAACATCCTTGTCGGTGGCCACGGATACGGTCCAGTTGTCCAGATCACTGTGGTCCAGGGTGAGCTCGCAGAATGCACCGTCGGTCCTTGCGGGAAAGATGCCACCGGAGCCGGCTTCGTTCACCTTGCAGGCCGTGGCGCTTCGATCCTTCCCGGCTTCGATCACGACCACGCAACTT
The DNA here is from genome assembly GCA_016700415.1 of Flavobacteriales bacterium. Lineage (NCBI taxonomy): Bacteria > Pseudomonadati > Bacteroidota > Flavobacteriia > Flavobacteriales > Flavobacteriales bacterium. The sequence continues at coordinate 3,791,577 of CP065018.1, read as the reverse complement.
GTTCCATTGAAAAATGTGCCCTTGAAAGTCCACGAGATCTCCGACGAACCGCCGGAACTCACGCCATTTCTCGGTTGGTGAAGCGGGGAATGGCAGCGAGCGTTCACTGCAACAGCTTTCACTACGGTCTTGGTTGCCATGTTGGTGGGTTCTGATTGGTTATTCGGTGAAGATAAGTGATGGCCGTGTTCAGTGGGTAAAATGGATTGAATACCCCTTTTCGGGGATTCTTGGAAGGTTTATTTCGATCTGTAGGCAATTGGGATAGAGGGCGACCGTGGTTATTCCCAACGCCAGTGATCCGCGAAGCGGCCTCGAAGATCCGGTCCATGATCGGTACGCCGGTAACTTCGCGCTGCGCCATGCTGAACCTTGACTTTAAGTCGATCCCCACCCTGGAAACGGAACGTCTCCGCTTACGGCCCATTCTTGACACCGATCGGGCCGCCGTCATGGCCATTCGATCTGACAGGCGGACCATGGCACATATACCGACGCCGCTGGCTACCTCGCTGGGGGACGCGGAGGAGCACATCGCGAAGATCCATGCCGACCAGCGTGACGGGAAGATGTTGGCCTGGGCGATCACCTTGCGCCCTTCCACGGACCTCATTGGCATCATTTGCCTATTGCGGATGAAGAAGGAGCATTTCAGGACCGAGCTGGGTTATGCGCTCGTCCGTCCATATTGGGGTCAAGGCATCATGAGCGAAGCGGTCGACGTTGTGGTACGGCATGCGTTCGACACCCTCGGGTTCCATAGCATCGAAGCTGGCGTAGGCCCGGAAAACATGGGATCGATCCGGGTACTGGAGCGGAACGGATTTATTCAGGAGGGACATCTGAAGGAAGACACGTACCAGAACGGAGCATTCACGGACACACTGCTGTTCGGGCGGACCGATAGCACGTCACGGGTGGACCAGGGACGGACGGAGGTCGTGAAGGAGGAGTGCAAGAAGAATTCGCTGATCGCTGATCAGTGGTTTGCCGCCTTCAACGCGCACGACCTCGATAAGCTGCTCGCGCTTTACGCCGATGATGCCCGCCACTATAGCCCGAAGCTGAAAGTGCGCCGACCGGAGACCAAGGGTTACATCGTCGGGAAGGAGGCCTTGCGCCATTGGTGGCGGGATGCCTTCGACCGCCTGCCCTCACTGCGCTATGAACGCACCTACTGGCTGGCCGACGAGGAGGCCGTGTTCATGGAATACATCCGGCACGTGGAGGGCGAGGATGATATGATCGTGGGCGAATTACTGGAGGTGCGCGACGGGTTGATCATAGCCTCACGGGTGTACCATGGGTGATCAATGCCGCTCACATCGACTTCATTCTCACCCGCACGTACTTCAGGTTGAGTTCCGTATTGCCGGGTAGCGGATCGGTCAAGCGAAGCACCCCGGCCTGGTTCTCCTTCACGGTCTTTCCGTCACCTACGATCAAACCGCTGTGCGCCCCTGAGATGTTCATCCTCGGTGTGCTTATCCGCGTCCCGATCCAATTCCCCTGTGCCCACCATCCGATGTCTGAAATATTCAACTGGCCCATCGTGTACAGGATGACCGGCACTTTCTGGACCCCGTTCCAGTACACGTTCTTCAGGTCCACGACGCTCTGCGCCGGCATGTTCACATAGATCGACGCTTTACGGACGTGATGCTCCACATGGAAGTTCGACAGCATGAAGGATTTCACCACCGGATTGTTCGCCGGCTTGTCCTCATTCCCGCCCAGCGTTGAGCTGAGGAAGATGTCATAATCCGAAGGGCCGCCCTCGGAGACGCAATCGGTCATGCGCACACCGCCGCTGTTGAGGATGGTGAAGGCCGCTGAAGTGGTCTTGGCGCAGTACACGCGGCATTGCTCCAGCACGCTGCTATTGCATTGGCTGTTGGTGCCCGTGGCACCCGGCCAATCCCCCTGCCGGAGCACGATCCCCGTGTACTTGGGGTGGGTCACCAGGATGTTCCGCAGGGTCGCCATCAGGCAAAACCGCAGATCGATCGCGGCCTCCGTCTGGGAGACCAGCTCACAGTTCTCCACAACGCTCCCCAAGGTGGCCTTGAGGTCGATCGCCTTCCGTCCGCCGGTGATCCGACCGAAATCCTTGATCACATAGCGGCAGCCCGTGCGGCGCATCGCCTCCTTCATGTTCTTAATGTCGTACGTGAAACCATTGGACGCCGCGCCCAACGTCAGTTCACATCCCTTGCCGTCGATCACCAAGAGCAGTCTTAGCGGCAGCACGATATCCCCGCTGCTATGGTATTTCGCTTCCGCGGAAAAGACCACCGATGTCGCATCATCCGGAAGCGTTGCGAACCATTTCCCCACATCACCTTTAGGTACAACGTATTCCTTCGCCGTCAAGGAACTTGCGAACGCCCCGGTGGCCAACACCGCCAATGCGGCTTTGCAGACCTTTGCTTTCCATCCGTTCATGGTGCCAAACTACGGTAGCCTGAGTTTTCCGGCGAACAGCGGAGCAAGCGATGATCTACCTTGTGCACATGCTGCGCCCGGACTTCACGCAGATCCCTGAACTGACCACGCCTAGGCTGCTTTTGCGCGCGCTCGTGGGATCGGATGCCCCCGCCATCTTCCAGCTGCGGGCAAACCCGGCCGTGATGCGCTTCATCCCCAAACCGCTGGCCACACACAAGGATGAGGCCCTGAAGATGATCCGTGATCTCCATTACGCGGCCTTGCAGGGCGACTCCATCCTGTGGGGCATCACCGTGAAGGGATCCGAAAAAGTCATGGGCTACATCGGCTTTTGGCGGATCCTGAAAGAACACTACCGGGCCGAGATCGGTTACGCCCTCCACCCCGACCTCTGGGGGCAGGGCCTGATGACCGAAGCGGTAACGGCCACCTTGGACTACGGCTTCCACAAGATGGGGCTGCACAGCGTGGAGGCCGGTGTGAAACCGGACAATACAGCTTCCATCCAGGTGCTGGAGCGCAACGGCTTCGTCAAGGAAGCCCATTTCAAGCAGAATTATTACTCCAATGGCGTCTTCGTCGACTCCATGGTCTATTCGCTGCTCACCCCGTTGAAGGATGTGCTCTGAACCCGGCTATCTCCCTTAGGAACAGATCCCCGGACCACGCCCATGGCCGGCTCACACCTATAGAGGGGGCAGCAACACATGGTAGTGACCGTGCTGCCGGATATCCGGAAGAATGCACAGGTGCGGTGAAGGAGGAGGCCGAACGAAAGCCTGCGAATTGATCGGATGCACAAAGGCGATCTGGACGCAACACCGCGCATCGGTACTTTCGCCAACACGATGCGCACACTTCTCCTCGCCCTCGCCTGCTGCTTCCCTTTCATCGCGGGTGCGCAATCCACTGTGGACCATCAATTCGCACTGAGCCTCTCCCCTTCCACCGACGGGCAGCTTTTCTGTCTTTTCCTCGTGAAAGTGAAGGACGGGGAAGTAGTGGAGAGCCGCCCCCTGACACGGGAGAACTTCATCCGCCAAGCACAGGGCCGCGCCTTCTGCACCGCCAACCCCGACGCGGACGACCTCTTCCGCAAATACGACGTGAAGCAATGCACGCTCCCGCCGGACAGCGCCGCGATGGGTTTCCTCACCGATTGCAGCACGCTCAGCGACCTGTGGAAACTGCGCTACTGGGAATTTCCGCTGAAGGTGGACAATGGCCGGCAGATGGCAAAAGGATGGAGCGAAAAACCGCTCTCCCCCAGTGAACGCCAAATGGAGATCCTGAACGGATATGGCATGCGCTACACCACCGACCTGGTGATCGGCCCCCAGATGTTCCGCTTGTTGCATGACATGGGTATCCGGGAATGGGTGGTCAAATACCGGAACGGAGGATGAGCGACGTGTTCGACGGCTCTCCGCAAGATCTGCTGAACCGGTTGCGCGACCGCGACCGTGTTGCCTTGGGACGTGCGATCACGCTTGTGGAAAGCACGCGTCCCGCCGATCGCCCTGCGGCCCGGGAACTGATCGCGGCAGCACTGAAAGTCGGGACGCTTGCGGTGCGGATCGGCATCACCGGGATCCCCGGCGTGGGAAAAAGCACACTGATCGATGTGCTGGGAAGCCACTTGGTGACGCAGGGACATCACGTGGCCGTGCTCGCCATCGACCCCAGCAGCACCCGCGGTGGTGGCAGCATCCTCGGTGACAAGACGCGCATGGAACGATTGGCTGCGGATCCGAACGCCTTCATCCGCCCCAGTCCCACCAGCGGCACCCTCGGCGGCGTGGCGCGCCGTACGCGGGAGGCAGTGATCCTGTGCGAGGCCGCAGGCTATGACCGCATCCTGATCGAAACAGTGGGCGTGGGCCAGAGCGAGGCGGCCGTGGACCACCTCACCGACCTCAACCTGCTGCTGATGATCGGCGGGGCCGGGGATGGCCTACAAGGCATCAAACGCGGGATCATGGAGGCGGCGGACCTCATCGCCATTACCAAGACCGACGGCGACAACGACCAACGCAACCACCGCGCCGCCATGGATCTCCGGCAGGCCATCGCATTGCTTCCGCCGCGCGACAATGGCGTGCGCCCGCCCGTGCTGCTCTGTTCCGCAACCACCGAAAAAGGAATCCCCGAACTGGCCCAGGCGCTGGAAGTAGCCGCAGTCCGTGACCTCCAAAGCGGGCACCAACAACTGCGCCGCCGCGAACAGGACCAATGGTGGATGCGTGCCGCGATCGAGGAGGATCTTATCGATGGTTTCTACAACGACCCAACGATAGCGCAACTTCTGCCTGACATGGAGGGCCGGGTGCGCTCAGGTGCGATCGGACCTTTTGATGCCGCGGAGGAATTGCTGAAGAGATACCGGGGGAAGTCGTGAGTCTTGATGAGTTGGCAGTCGGCAGTAGCAGTCGGCAGCCGTCCGATCACCATTCACCGGTTTCTTAAAACAACTTCCGCACCTCTTCCTTCAGCGCCGCGATCGCCTGTTGCGTGGGCAGGTGGGAGAGCTTGCCTGCCGTTTCGAACACCCGCTGGCTGAGCGCTGTTCCGTTGGCCGTATCGCCCAAGCCTTCCGCCGCGATGTTGATGATGCGCAGGGTCTCCTCCTTGGCCATCTTCACCTGCTGCCACGCCCGGTCGCTCACGTAGACCTGCTGCGTCACGTTGTGCTCAAATTCCTCGCGAACCGTGGCCAAAAGCTCCGCATGCAGCATCCGTGCGGTCATGTTGTTCTTGTGGACTCGGAAGACCAAGGCCCCCGGTGCGATCCGTTCGAGGAATAAGGTCAGCCGCTCGTACGCTTGCAAGCGCAGAGGAAGGGTTTGCTTGCGGTCCTCGCGTTTCGCCTCCGCCATGATCTGGTTGTTCTCCGCGCTGTTGCGCGACCCCAGCAGCTGCCGCAGCAGGTAGTAGGCCGTGAGGAAGACCACGATGGAGGGCAGCAGGGTCAGCAGCACTTGGTACAATTGATCACCGGTCATGCGGAAATGTTTGCGGCGAAGTTCGGGCGGAAGACCTGATCCAACGAATAACGGTCGGTACTTATACCATTTGGACATAGAGAACAGTCCGAAGATGCGCCGTTATTTTTTCGCAGTACGATCCGAATGGATTGTTGCATAGCCGTAGCTACGGGACGATCCATTCGGAGAAGTAATGCGGGAAAAGAACAAGCAGGTTGGATCGTTCTCTATGTCTAAATGGTATTACAACCATGGCCCGGACCTTCTTCCAGCCTAACGGCTAATTTCGCGGCCTCGTATGATCCAGCCGTTCCGGCCCCGAATCCATTTCCGCGCATGCAATTGTCCCCCGTTGTCCGCTCTATGACCGAGTCCGCCACCCTGTTGATGGCCCGCCGCGCCCGTGAGTTGCGTGCCCAAGGCAAGGACATCATCGACCTCAGCCTCGGCGAACCGGACCAGGACCCGCCCGCATTCGCCATCGAAGCGGCCAAGCAGGCCATCACGGAAAACAAGTGGAACAAGTACCCGCCGGTGATGGGTTACATGGACGTCCGCGCGGCCATCGCACACAAGTTCAAGCGCGACAACGGGCTGGACTATGCACCGGAACAGGTGATGGTGAGCACCGGGGCCAAGCAGAGCATCATGAACGTGATCCTCGCCTTGGCCGGCCCCGGCGACGAGGTGGTGATCCCCGCCCCGTTCTGGGTCAGCTATGAGGCACAGGTCCGTTTTGCCGGTGCCACGCCCGTACTGGTGCCCAGCACGTTGGAAGAAAACTACAAGCCGCCGATCGCGCGCATCGCTGCCGCGATCACCCCGCGCACCCGTCTGCTCATCTTCAGCTCGCCCTGCAACCCCAGCGGCTCGGTGCTTTCCATGGCCGAACTCGAGGAGCTCGCGGCCGTGGTGCTGAAATGGCCCGAACTTTTCGTACTGAGCGATGAGATCTACGAGCACATCGACTTCAGCGGCACGCACCGTTCCATCGGCACCGTGCCCGGCATGTTGGAACGGACCATCACGGTGAACGGCCTTTCGAAAGCCTTCGCGCTCACGGGCTGGCGCATCGGTTATATCGGCGCGCCGCTGGCCATCGTGGAAGCGGCCAACAAAGTGCAAGGGCAGTTCACCAGCGCCGCCAACGGGATCGCACAGCGCGTGGCCAAGGCGTGCGTGGAAGCGGACCCGGCTGTGATCGGCGGCCTTCGAAGCGTCTTCAAACGCCGCCGCGATCTGGTGCTGAAGGGCCTGGAAAAAGTGCCCGGCTGGAAATGCACCACACCGGACGGCGCGTTCTATGTGCTGCCCGATGTCTCCAGCAATTTCAAGGGAAAGATCACCAACAGCACCGAGCTGTCCATGTACCTGCTGGACCACGGTGTCAGCTTGGTGGAAGGGGATTCCTTCGGTGCGCCCGGCACCGTTCGGATCAGCTATGCCACCAGCGACCAAATGCTCACCGAGGCCCTGGACCGCATCGCAAAGGCCGTTGCCGCGCTGGGTTGAACCATTAGCCCATGACCCCAAAAGAGATCACAAACGGCTTCAAAAGCATCACCGCACTGGTGGTGGGCGATGTGATGCTGGACGCCTACCTCTGGGGGCGCGTGGACCGCATCAGCCCCGAAGCGCCCGTGCCCGTGGTGCAGGTGGGCCGCCGCAGTGCCCGCCTCGGCGGCGCCGCCAACGTGGCCCTGAACATCCGCGCTCTCGGTGCCAAAGCCATCGTGGCCAGCGTTATCGGAGAGGATGCCCATGCCGAAGATCTGGCCCGGATCTTTGCCGAGGAAGGTCTTTCCAGCGATGGGATCCTGCGCTCTTCCGATCGACGCACCACCGTGAAGACGCGCATCATCAGCGGCGACCAGCATGTGGTACGTGTGGATGAGGAGACCCTGAGCGACCTTTCCGCGGAAGAGGAACGCCGCTTCCTGCACCACGTCTTCGAACTGATGCGGAAGGAGAAGCCGGGCGTGCTGATCCTCGAGGATTACGACAAAGGCGTGCTTTCCCCGGGCGTGATCGCAGGCCTCATCACCGAGGCGCACCGCATCGGCATCCCCGTGGCCGTGGACCCCAAACGCAGGCACTTCTTCGATTACCGCGAGGTGGACCTCTTCAAACCCAACCTGAAGGAATTGCGCGATGGCCTGAAGGTGGACATCCCGGCCGGTGACAAGGCCGCGGTGGGCGCAGCCGTCCGCATGCTGGAAGCGCGCTTGGCGAACAAGGCCTCCTTGATCACCCTCAGTGAGCACGGCGTGTTCGCGCATGGTCCGGGTGAAGAGATCTTGCTGCCCGCGCACAAGCGGAACATCATCGATGTCAGTGGCGCCGGCGATACCGTGATCGCGGTGGCCGGCCTGTGCTTGGCCATGGGAATGCCGCTCGCGGAGATCGCCGCATGGGCGAACCTCGCCGGCGGGCTGGTCTGCGAGCATGTGGGCGTGGTACCCGTGGACCTCGCCCGGTTGACGGCGGAGGCCGAACGCATAGGACCGGGCACACCCGCCCGCAAGCCATGACCGTAAAACCGTACGCGGCCGAAGGGTCCAAGCGGGAGCAGGTGGAACTGATGTTCGACCGCATCTCTCCGAAGTACGATCTGTTGAACCGGCTCTGCTCATTGGGTACCGACCAAGGCTGGCGCCGGAAAGTGATCCGTGGCGTGGGCAAGGAACCCGTGGACCGCCTGCTGGATGTGGCCACCGGCACCGCTGACCTCGCCATCATGGGCAGCACGGTGGCCAAGCACGTCACCGGCGCGGACATCTCGGCGGGCATGCTGGCCCATGGCCGCACCAAGGTGGAGAAAGCCGGCCTGTCGGACCGTATCGAACTCATACAGGCCGATGCGGCGGAGCTTCCCTTTCCGGACGCTTCCTTCGATGCGATCACCGTGGCCTTCGGCGTTAGGAACTTCGAGGACCTCGCCCGGGGCATTGCCGGGATGGTGCGCGTATTACGCCCCGGTGGAAGGCTCTTCGTGCTGGAGTTCAGCAGGCCGCAACGCACGCCCTTTAAGCAATTGTTCCGCTTCTACTTCCACCGGGTGATGCCGCTGATCGGCCGCTTGGTAAGCAAGGACAACGCCGCCTACACCTACCTGCCCGAAAGTGTGGACGCGTTCCCGCAGGGAAAAGCCTTTGAAGAAGTGCTGAACACCTGTGGACTAAAAGAGATCAATTCGCGCCTGCTCACCTTCGGCGTGGCCACGCTGTACATGGCCCGCAAATGACAGGGCTATCGGGTCTTAATTTCTCGCGCCTATCGGCGCTTCGCACAGCATGCAAGGAACCACGGATGGACACGGATGTACACGGATGAGGGACAGCACAGAGCAATGGATCCCTAAGCATAGGCTCATCGACCTTGGGGCTTGGATCCGTGTTGATCCGTGTCCATCCGTGGTAAAGAACACGCGGTCTTAGGCGCCCGCAGGGCGCTCAAGACCCGATAGCCCTGCCGCAAATGAGCCCACGCACGAATTGCCCGCTACTTTCGTTGCTTTACCCGATGCGTTTCCTCAAGCTCTCCTACCTCCTCGCTCCGCTCCTGCTCCTCTGCATCGCGGCCCCGGCTTCCGCCCAACGCACCGGTGTGAAGGTCCAGAACCTGCCCAACTTCGACCTGCACCGCTTCCACTTCGGCTTCCTGCTCAGCTACAACACCAGTGACTTCTTCATGACGCTGAAGCCCACCGCGCCCTTCGCGGATTCCGTGCTGGTGATCGACCACGTGAAGCAGCCCGGTTTCAACCTCGGCATCGTGGCCTCGCTGAACATGACCAACAACCTCAGCCTGCGCTTCCTGCCCACACTCTCCTTCCAGGACCGCATCCTTAAGTACTCCTTCCGCAAGGCGGACGGCACGACCTCCAGCTTCCAGAAACCCATCGAGAGCACTTATCTCGAATTCCCGCTCCTGCTGAAATTCCGCAGCGACCGCATCAACAACTTCGCGGTCTATGTGATCGGTGGCGGCAAGTTCGGCATCGACATGGCCAGCAAGAAGGACGTGAATAACGACATCGACGAGGACATCGTGGTGAAACTGAAAAAATACGACTACAGCGCGGAGGCCGGTGCCGGTATCGACATGTTCCTCCCCTACTTCAAGTTCGGCATCGAGCTGAAGACCGGCATCGGCATCCCAAACTTAGTGGTGGACGATGACACGCGATTCAGCAGACCGATACAGAGCCTCCGCACCAAGACCTATGTGCTGACGTTCACGTTCGAAGGGTAGTGGAACGCAGATGACGCTGAAAGAGCGGATGATCGCTGATAATGCGGAGTGGTGATCGGACGGTCGGACTTACGACTCCAGACTCCCGACTCATGTCTTCCCCATGAACCGCACCGTGGACATCGCCCTTCCTCCGCAAGAGGCCGCCGACCCGGCACTGGTGCGCGAAGCAGCCGCTGAAGCCTGTTCGGTGAAGCTTGAACAAGTAAAGGGCGCACGCGTGGTGAAACGCTCCATCGATGCGCGCAGCAAACTTCCCTTGGTGCGCTTGCGTGTGGAAGTTTCCACGGAAGAAGAATTCCCGGAACTGCCGGAAGCACCGCCGGAACTGCCCGATGTCAGCAAGGCGGAACCCGTGATCATCGTGGGCTGCGGACCTGCCGGCCTATTCGCGGCGTTGGGCTGCATCGAACACGGGCTACGGCCCATCATTCTGGAGCGCGGCAAGGACGTCCGCGCACGGCGCCGCGACCTCGCCGCCATCAACCGCGATCACGTGGTGGACCCCGACAGCAATTACTGCTTCGGTGAAGGCGGCGCGGGCACCTACAGCGACGGTAAGCTCTATACCCGCAGCGACAAGCGCGGCGATGTGGCGGCGGTGCTGAAGACCTTCACCGCGTTCGGTGCCTCGCCGGACATCCTCGTGGACGCCCATCCGCACATCGGCACCAACAAGCTCCCCGAGATCGTCACCGCTATGCGCGAGGCCATTGAAGCGGCGGGCGGCGAAGTGCGATTCGGCACACGCGTGAACGACTTCCTGATCACCGACGGTCGCATACACGGCGTGCGTACGGCACAGGGCGATGAGGTCCTCGCCACTTCGGTGGTGCTGGCCACGGGCCATTCCGCCCGCGACATCTTCGAGCTGCTTCACGCCAAAGGCATCGCGATCGAGGCGAAGTCATTCGCCATGGGCGTGCGCATCGAGCATCCGCAATCGGTGATCGACCGGATCCGCTACCACAGCACCGTCCGCGACCCCTTCCTGCCGCCCGCCAGCTACAGCGTGGTGCAGCAGGTGGAAGGGCGCGGCGTGTACAGCTTCTGCATGTGCCCCGGCGGCATCATCGCGCCCTGCGCCACCGCGCCCGGCGAGGTGGTCACCAACGGCTGGAGCCCCAGCAAGCGCAACAATCCCTTCGCCAACAGCGGCATCGTGGTGGCCGTGGACCCGGCGGACCTCCCGGAAAGCAAAGGGCCGGACGCCGCCTTGGCGGGCCTGCGCTGGCAGCAGAGCCTGGAACGCAACGCCTGGAAATTCGGCGGCGAGCGGCAGTCCGCGCCCGCGCAACGCATGGAGGATTTTATCGGACGTCGCCTCAGCATTGACCTTCCCGCGTGCAGCTACCCGCCGGGGATCGTCCCCGCAACAATGGACGAGGTGCTGCCCCAAGCGATCGCATCCCGTCTGCGTGAAGGGTTGAAAGCCTTCGGCGAAAAAATGCACGGCTACCGCACCAACGAGGCCGTGCTGGTGGCCGTGGAATCGCGCACCAGCTCGCCGGTCCGCATTCCCCGCGATCTGGAAACACTGGAGCATCCGCAAGTGCGTGGGTTGTACCCGTGTGCTGAAGGTGCAGGCTATGCCGGAGGTATCGTCAGCGCTGCGATGGACGGTTTGCGAGTGGCGCGGGCGATCGCGGAAACGACATAGACGCTGGCAAAAGCAACCCATGCAGCCGCAGGGTCTCGCCAACCATCATCTCCGATGATCAGCGGACCCTGCGGTCACTTGCATCCTGTTCTTCTCACTTCACCTTCACCGCACGCTTCACCACCACGGCACCGTCCAGCATGAAGGTGCAGAAGTAGGTGCCCGCCGCCAACTTGGTGGTGTTCCAACTGTAGTTGTATGCACCGGTTTCGGCCAGTTCCTCACGCAAGGTGGCCAAAGGCTTCCCATCGCTGGTGCTCACCTGCAAGCTCACCTTGCCCGCTTTGGGCACGTAGTATTCCAACGTGGTGAGGTCCGCCACCGGGTTGGGGATGATCAACAGGCGCTGCTCTTGGAGTTCGTTCTCCTGGGGCATGGACCCTTGTTCCGCACTTCCTCTTTGGGCCGCATCACCTTGTGTTGCGCAACAATGGTTGATCTGGTCTTGGAGTTGGGCAATGGTGGCTTGTTGCTGATCGATCATCGCTTGCTGCTCTTTGATCGCACCGATCAACACCGGGGTCACTTTGTTATAGTCGATCCCCGCGATCGCTACGGCCGGAAAAATCTCCGCTCCCAGACTGTCCAGTTCCGCAGGCACTGTGGTATGCCCCACGGCCTCCGGCAAGATGGGCTCCAGTTCTTGAGCGATAAGGCCGACTTGCGGCCCTTCGGTCAGGTGCGCCTGTGGCAGAGCATCCTGAATGAACTCATACGTTTTCGGCTGCATCTGCAACACCTTGTCCAATGCCCCGGTAAGGTCCTCCACGTTCGTTTTCAGGTTCGCGTCCGAAGTCACGATCTGGTTGCCCAGCACCCAAGCCGAGTCCGTGATCATCACTCGACCTTTGAAGTACCCGGCCCAGTTGGTGGCCCCACCCGACGCGGTGGCCCAGACCCCATAGTTGGTGCTTCCCCCACCACCGATCGCATTTGCGAGGACCCCATAGTTCGTGGTCCCGTTTTGCCCTAAGGTCCAGACCCCATAGTTGGTGGAACCCGTGGCACCGGACCCTTTAGCATGCAACCCATAGTTCATCACACCACTTGAGGCATCCGAGTAAACTCCATAGTTTGTGGAGCTGCTCCCTCCAGTGGCTTCCCCACGTAAGCCATCGTTTGTAATCCCATTGACCGCCCTACCCCACACCCCCTTCGCAAGTGTAGCCGAATTAACATCCGTTGCCTCAGCACTGCCACGCAGGCCATACAATTGTGCGGTTTTCCCTCCCGCTTGGTTCACTGCTTTGATCCATGCCCCATAAACAGAGCTGCTTATATTCGCAACATTGTTCGTCGCATCCACCTCTATGCCGTAGTTGATCGACCCCGCATTGCGGGTCACGATTTTAAGCCCCTTGATCTGATTGGCGGACCCGGAAGTTGCGGACTCTACAAGTATGTTTGAACCATTCACACTGCCGCCCCCATCACCTTTAACATCCACATTGGTCCCTCCGGTTATCCCACAATTCGCACAGGTGACCTGGTTCACCCCGACTGTTAGCCTGTATGGCCCTGCGGTCGATGGCGTCCCGATCTGTACCTTCCAGCGTTGATCAGGGCAAGCACCCACGGTCCCTGCCGGTGCATTCGCTGTGCGGAGTTCATTGATCGCACCAGCGATCGGGGTCCAATCACAATCCGGGCCACCGGTGGTGGTGGGGAACGGACGGTGTTCCAGCACGCCGGTGGTGGTGTTCAGGACAACGGCCTCCATGCTGGCGCTTACCGGGTCCGTGGGCAATTGCCGGATCGCCACACGGCCATTCAGCACATCCAACCGCTCCGAAGGGTTCGTCGCAGCGGTGAAGTAATCCCCAATGCCGAAGTAACCCTGATTCCCAGAGGGGTCCGGAATGATACGGGCCAACTCCAATCCGTCCATCTGGGAGGCGATATTGATGTTGCTCATCGTTCGCGTGAAAATGAAACGCAACGCATCCGGACCATAGGTAGGGTCGGCTTCCTTATTGTCACCCCAGTTGATCACGGCATCAACGAGGTCCTCGCCCTGGTTCTTCGCACCCACGTACATCCAGTCCGTGTTCTCGGACATGCTCACCCCTGCGCATCCACGGCCGGAAGCCCGCGAAAAAGCTGCCATTGTTGTTGATGTGCAGAAAGCTCAGCGCTTGCGGTGGCACCGGCGCCCCGATCCCAAGGTGACCGCTCAGGTCCACGTTCGGGAAGTTGTTCACCGGCTGGCCGGGCAGGCTTTCGTTGAGACGCATCCGCAGTACGTTGTTCGTGCGAAAGTTGATGGGAATGCCATCCGTGTTTCCCAAAAAACTTGTCACCGGATTCAAAGTATTGTTACCGATCGTGTTCCAGTCCGGAGGCCCTTGTGCCTTAGTTGAGGTGCTCGCCAGAATGGCCAAAGCAGCCAAAAGTATTGCGATCTTCATTGTTGTGAGGTGTTACGCTCATTGCCGCCTACCGGTATAAACGAACCGGGTGGCCCCCCTCCCTTCGCTTGACTCAACCGATACCAAGTATAGCCCGTGAGCCATGCCTTGGTCCCCTATTGCGATGTCCGCATGCCCTGCCATGGAGCGGACTTGTTTGAATTCTTGAATGACCCGACCAATTCGATCGATCAATCGCGCTACATAGGTGCCATCCGACAATCCTATCAACCGCAGGTTGCCGTCACCCGTTACTGCTCCGGAAAATTCCAATTCATCGATACCTGATTGATGTACTGGCGACACCGCAATGTCATCATAGTAGTAATAGGCGTATGGCAGATTTCCTGTGGGTGCGGTCGTGCCGTTCACTTGGGAACTGTCCAAGAAAGAACCGATGGTCATGTACCGTTCGCCTCCCGTTGCGACAAATGAACCCGTTAGCAGGACCCAATCCTCTGCGTTAGTTAGGTACTCGTTATTCGGGTCCATCAAGTCAACTTGCGGCTGCACATGCAAAGTGCGGTAATCATGCACATAGAAACTGTCCGGCCCGAAAAAGACACTGATGCGGTCTGTGGCAAAGGCATATCCGTCAGCTCGGCTGTAGTATAGCGAAACGTCGTAGGCCGTTTGCTCAATCAGAGCCTCAGTTAGCTTAACGGTAAAATAGTCTTTCGAGTCAGAACTATTTGCACCAAACCAATGGAAGGCACCTGCAAAGCGAGTTCCTGTTCGCGCAAATTGGAAACCACTGGCCTGAACGTCCGGATTCGCGGGATCCCATGCGATACCGCAGAGTTGTTCAAGATCATTATCGTAAATATCCGAAGAGGCGGTGGTCGGTTTGAACCATGGTGGTGCAGATAAAAGCACCGGGTCGTATTCCGCATTACATCGGGCCGTATCCTCGAAGCTCGGGTTCGGAACGAGGTTTTGTGCCGTCGCTTTCACAGCGAGAGCAGCCACAAGCGCCAAGGGGATTGCACGAGTGGCGAGGTTTGTCAAGGAAGGAATGAGGTACTCCCGATTTACTGGACAGGTTTCAGGCGGTTGTTAGTGTGAATTGGGGTTCAACAAGGTTTGGTGTCAGGGTACGGTTCCGGGTATCGGGCAGACCAAAGTAAAGGTGTGCCGGGGTCAGTCCATCCAGGTGCTGGTGTGGTCGTTGGTGGTTGTAATAGGCGAAGTACTCGGCCAGAAGGCTGCGCAGCTCATTCCCATCGGCGGGGCTATGGCGATAGACGCATTGCTGCTTCACGCTTCTCCAAAGTCGTTCGATGAACGCATTGTCCGTAGCCCGGCCCTTGCCATCCATGCTCACCTTGATGCCTTCCTGGATCAACGCCCCGGTAAAGAGGTCGCTGGTGTATTGGCTGCCTTGGTCGGTATTGAAGATCATTGGTGCAGGATATTGCAACAGCGCACCATGCAAAGCTTCCAGACAGAAGGAGGTGTCCAAGGTGTTGCTGATCTGCCAAGAGAGCACGTAGCGGCTGTGCCAGTCCATCACGGCGGTGAGATACAGGAACCCTTTGCCCATGGCGATGTAGGTGATGTCGGTGCTCCAAACATGCCCCGGAGCTTCAATCTGCACACCTCTCAACAAGTAGGGATAGACCCTATGCCCGTTGGCGGGTTTGCTCAGGTCAGGCTTGGGCGCAACGGCCTCCAAGCCCATTAGCCGAAGGAGCCTGCGCACCCGCTTTTCGTTCACCCAATAGCCCTTTTCAAGCCTCAGAAAGTCGCGCATGCCGATCACCCATGGAAGCAATGCTTGGTGTCCTCTTCATCCATCAAACGCATCAATTCCAAGTTCAACGCGCTTTCTCCTTTGGGCTGATAGTAGAAGCTGCTGCGTGCAAGGTCCAGCGCCCGGCAGCGCTCCATGATGCTGCCTTCCTGAACGGTGGCAATGGCATGCCGCTTTTGTGCCACGCTCATCGGACCGTTTTTTTAGCAAGTCGTTCTCCATTTTCAACCTGCCGATCTCGGCGAACAATTTTTCGGGGTCGTGACCACCTGGCATGGCGGAGGACGCCGTCGGGGTCCCTTCAAAGACCCCAGCGGCGTTCTCCGCCAACTGCTTCTTCCATTGGCCGATCTGTGCTGGTGCGATCTCAAAGCGCATCGCCAGCTCTGCCATCGTATGGTTCTCCTTCACGGCCTCAAGCGCAACTTGCGCCTTGAATGCGGGAGTGAACTTCCTTCTGCTTTTGCGGGTCATCCTTGGACAAGTTTAGCCACCTTAGCTACCTGTCCAGTTTTTGGGGAGTACTACAGAAGGAGTGCTTTGAGCATGTTTTTGTTTTTCTCCTTTCTTGTTCACCGCTTCTTCGGCACTTGGAAGACACGCTAGGTTTTCCCAAAGATGCTTTCCGCTTCCGGCCACGTGATCGTGGATACCGGGTGCTCACCGTCCCACCCGGCATGCGGCTTGCTCCAGGGAGGATCGTATCTTTGCTATCTCTGTTTCATGTTCATTCGCGTGTTCGTGGGACTGGAGTTACGGCCCTCGGTGTTCATAGCACCGGGGGCTTTTTTTATTTTTCTTCTGTTGATGGGGTCGGCACTGGTCTCTGGATCAATTCCCGCAGGTATTGCGCTTGTGCAGGTGTGAGTGTAGGAGCCTCATGTGAGATGGGAAGTTCGTAAGCAATGTGCTTCCGCAGCTCGTCCACGTACAATTCCAGGAAATCCACACGCTGTTGAAGTTCATGCAGTTGGCTTGCGCATCCTTCCAGCGTTGTCGCTTGGCGCTGGCGATCCATCTTCATCTGCCACAGTATTTCCCTATACACTTCCGGGTCCGGGTGTTGGTAGCTGCCCACCTGTTCCGCACGGGATGTTTTCGTGGTATCGGGTCCCTGTTCGCAACGCAGGTTGGTTCTTGCATCAGCGTTCCAACTATGGCTGTGCTTGTCCATGCCCATGCCCGCAGCGGATCGCACGCAGGCCCATGCGGACCGGGACTGCACGGTTTCCATGGGAACCCGAAGGTAAGCCCAAAGCGGGCAGGCCAGGAACAAGGCTAAGAGGCCACCGCGCAACATGGCAAGGGGTTTTGCACTATGCCGCGTGTGGAAACACCCAAGCCGGGAGCGTGGAGGAGGAAGTACTGAAGGTAACTTTAGAAGACGGGTTGACGGGTTGACGGGTTGACGGGTTGACGGGTTGACGGGTTGACGGGTTGACGGGTTGACGGGTTGACGGGTTGACGGGTTGACGGGTTGACGGGTTGACGGGTTGACGGGTTGACGGGTTGACGGGTTGACGGGTTGACGGGTTGACGGGTTGACGGGTTGACGGGTTGACGGGTTGACGGGTTGACGGGTTGACGGGTTGACGGGTTGACGGGTTGACGGGTTGATGCACCTCGACTTCGCTCGGCACCCACGCTGATGAACTGTTCGGTCCGATACGTATCGGCCCCGAAGCGGACATCCCTGCGGGCGAATGTGTGGCGGATCGTTCCATTTCGGGAGTGAAGCTTAGTAAAATGTAGTTTACGGGAGTCACTATGTTTGAGAGTATTCTGAAAAGTGTGTCAAGGATAGTTTGACAAACCATTCAGAAACTTGCCCCATGAAAAAGAGAAAAGTTGAAAAAGAGAAGGCGTTCGACTACGCCAAGTTCGAGCAAGAAGCCATCCAAGGATTGACAGAAGGCAAGGGCCTGATCGGAGAACACGGTGTGCTCACGGGCATGATCGGCCGCCTGCTTTCCGCCGCCTTCGAAGGGGAGATGGACGCGCATTTGGACCAGGAGAAGAAGCGGAGCAATAGGCGCAACGGCTACACCGACAAGACCGTGAGAACGGCACTGGGTCCCGTTTCGGTCAGGCCTCCGCGAGACCGCAACGGCAGTTTTGAGCCGACGATCATCAAGAAGTGGGACCGGTCGCTGGCCCCCGAACTGGAGAACCAGATCCTGCATCTGTACGGCAAGGGCACCAGCTACGAGGACATTGGGGACCATCTAAAGAAGATGTACGGGGTGAGCTACTCCCCATCGTTCATCAGCTCGATCACCGACCGGGTGTTCGAGGAGATCGAGACATGGCGCAACCGCCCGCTGGAAGAGGTGTACGTGGTCATTTATCTCGATGCGGTCCACTACAAGGTCCGGGAGAATAGAAAGGTGTTGACCAAAGCCGTTTACTCGGTATACGGGGTGAGGATGGACGGGGAACGTGATGTTCTCGGCTTGTTCATCGGCGATGCGGAAGGAGCACGCCATTGGGCGCGCGTTCTGGAGAACATCAAGGACCGCGGGGTAAAGGACGTGCTGTTCTTCAGCGTGGACGGCCTGAACGGCTTCAGCGAGGCGATCCAAGGCGTATTCACGCGAGCGGTCGTACAGCGCTGCATCGTCCATATGGTGCGCACCAGCTTGAAGTTCGTCTCTTGGAAGGACTACAAGACAGTTTGCCAAGGACTGCGTTCGATCTACCAGCAGGATAGTCCCGAAGCGGCCTGGGAAAAGCTCCAGGAGTTCAAGCGGGAATGGGTAGGGAGATATCCGGAGATCGCGGCCAAGTGGGAGAAAGACTGGTGCGAGCTAAGCCCGTTCTTTGATCATCCCGATGCCATACGCAGGGTGATCTACACCACGAACCCGGTGGAGGCCCTGCACCGCATTCTTCGCAAGGCCACCAAGACCAAGGGTGCGTTCATCAGCGAAAGTGCCTTGGAGAAGCAATTATATTTGACACTTAAGCACAACGAGAAAAGCTGGAAGAGAAAGGTCCGCAGCTGGCCGCAGATCCTTCAGTCGTTGAGCAACATGTACCCCGAAAGATTGGCCCATGTGCTGGTCTGAGGATCCGGCACGGAGACATTCTCCTTTGGCTTGGGGCCAGGAGAATGTCACCGTGCCTCAGTGCAGATTGACACACATTTCGGAATACTCCCCTATGTTTTGCCTACTTTTAATCCTTTGTGCATAATCTGAGGGAACAGGAACGATCACCGCCCATGCCGCACCAGCTCCATACAAAGCGCAGCCGCCGCCGCTGAAACGTTCAACGATTCCGCCCCGCCGAAGGACGGAATAGCGATGGAACTTCCGGGCGCATCCAACACGCATTTCGACAGTCCGTGTGATTCACTGCCCAGCACCAGCACGGCGGGTCGGGCCAACTTCACGGTGAAAACATCCGCGCCCGAGGCTTCGGCCTTGTAGATATGAACGCCTCCTTCAGCAGCCTGCCGCAATGCAGCGGGCAGTTCGGTCGGCACCACCGGTACGCGGAAGATCGAACCCATGCTCGCCTGCACGCATTTCGGATTCCAGACCTCCACGCTTTCGGTGGAGCACCACAACTGTTCCGCTCCGAACCAGTCCGCGATGCGCAGCAATGTGCCGAGGTTGCCGGGGTCGGAAACGTCGTCCACGGCCAGCACGAAACGGTCGGCCGCTGGCAAGATCAGCGAGGCCGGGGCCGGTTTCCGCACCACCGCTACCATCTCGTTGCCCTGAGTAAAAGTGCCCATGCGCTCCAGATCATGCGCAGGGGAAATGACCGCGTCGGCAAGGCCCATTTCACGGGCCGCTTCTTCCGTGGCATGCAGCTCCACCACCTCGAACCGGGTGGCCAGCAGTTCGCGCAGCATCTTCCGCCCCTGCACCAGGAACAGCCCTTCGGCCTCCCGGAACTTGCGCTGATGCAGCGCACGCATGCGCTTCACATGGCCCCCGCTCATTTGCCGAATATCTTCGCCCGCCGTGGCATGGTCTTTCCGTACATCGCCGCGCAAATTAGCCGTCCTTCCGCCTATCCGTGCGCTACAGCAAGTTCCATATCCCCCTCTTGGTCGCCGTCACGGCCCTGCTGGCGGCGTGCAACCCGACCAAACGCGTGCCCAAGGGCGAGCATCTCTTGGTGCGGAACATCGTGAAGTCAGATGCCAAGGACCTTACCACGGATGAGCTGAAGGGCATCCTCAAGCAGAAGCCCAACAACAAAGTGCTGGGCCAACGCCTTTACCTCCACTTCTACAACTGGAGCAGCCCGGAAAAAACGGCAAGTCGCAAGGCAGAGGTGGATTCGATCTGTGCCGTGAAGAACGTCCGGCGAGCGGAAAAGGCCGTAGCGAAAAACGCCAAGCGCATCGCGCGCGGCAAGGAACCGAAGCAAGTGAAGGACAAAGAGTGCCGGCGGACGCTCCGTGTGTGGCTGCGCGAAGATGTGGGCGAGGCTCCGGTGATCCTGGACAGTTCCTTGGTGGACCGCAGCGTGGACCAACTGAAGCTCTACCTCGGCAAAGAGGGTTTCTTCAATGCCACCGTTTCCGACACCATCTTCTTCGAGCGCTCCAGGCTTTTTTCGAACAAGCGGGGCAGTGCCTTCCGCCAACCCAAGGCGGAGGTGGAATACCGCATCACGGCGGGCCGACCTTACACGATCTGTTCGGCGGAATGGTCCGTGGACGATCCCGCCATCGACAGCCTGGTGCGCGCCTCCCGGGCTTCCACCCTGCTGGTCCCCGGCATCCGCTTCGACGCCGACGTGCTCGATAAGGAACGCAACCGCATCACCGAAATGCTCCGGAAGCAGGGCTACCTCTATTTCACGCGGGACCTGCTGCAATATGTGGCGGACACCAGCGCCGGGGACCAGGAGGTGGACCTGCAGCTCCGCTTCGAGCGTCCCTTGGCCCGCGGGAGGCGCGGCTTGGCGGGCACCCCGGAAGGGACCGTGTACTTCCTGGAGGACATCACGGTGGACATGACGCAACGCCCCGGCTTCGGCAAGAAACCCTTGCCGTCGGACACCGTGGAATACAAGAACTACACCTTCCTTTTCACCGGGAAGAGACCGGCCTACCGCCCGAAGGCATTGAGCAGCAGCCTCCTCCTGAAGGGAGGGTCCAAGTTCAGCGAGACCACCAACGACCGCACGTACCGCCGCCTGCTCAACCTGAACGTGTTCAACCGCGTTGACATCACCTTCGACACCACACAGACCCGGTCCCACAACCAGGCCGATTGCTTGATCGACGTCATCCCCAGCAAGCGGCAGAGCCTCTCGCTCGAAGGCTTCGGCACCAACCGCGGCGGCTTCTTGGGCACCTCCGTCAGCCTGAACTACCGCCATAAAAACCTCTTCCGGAGCATGGGCTCCATACAGGCCCGGATGGCGCTCGGCTTAGAGGCGCAACAGAGCCTGGACGGCCGCGGCTCCGCCGGTGATGCCAGTTCCGACGTGGGCCACGACGTGCTCTTCAACACCGTGGAGATCGGCCCGGAGGTCACCATCCGCTTTCCCCGCTTCATCATCCCCTTCTGGAACACCGATGACCGCTGGCCGAACACCTGGGGCAGGCGTACCGCCGTAAATCTGCTGTACAACTATCAGCGCCGGCCTGACTATACGCGCACCTTGGCCAAGATGAGCTACGGCTATGAATGGAACAAGAGCCGCACCCTGTCCATGGCCCTGTACCCGGCGGAGGTGAACATCATCCGGATCCCGTTGATCAGCACAGGCTTCCAGGATTTCATCCGGACCTCCAACGATGCGGTGCTGCGCGACAGCTATACCGACCACGTGATCGCCGGTGCCCGGGCCACCCTCACCTTGAACACACAGGAAGGGGACCACAAGCGGAACGTCTTTTTATGGCGCCCCACGCTCCAGACCGCGGGAAACCTGCTGCGGTTGACGAACGAGGCCTTTCGGACGGACCAGCAGACCGACACGGCGGGCAACAGCTTCTATACGCTGGCCGGGGTGCGTTTCGCCCAGTTCGTGAAGGTGGAGAACGACATGCGCTATTACCACACCATCCACTCCAAAAGCAGTCTGGCCTTCCGCGTGGATGCCGGCGTGGGCGTGCCCTTCGGAAACTTGGGGGTACTGCCCTTCGAAAGCAGTTTCTTCAGCGGTGGGGCGAACGGCATACGGGCCTGGCGCGCGCGCTCCCTGGGCCCCGGCTCCTACAGCGCCCCATTGGACGCGTTCGACCGCGTGGGCGAGATCCGCATCGAAGGCAACGCGGAATACCGGTTCAAGCTGATCGGCTACCTCGAAGGTGCCTTCTTCGTGGACATCGGGAATATCTGGGACCTCCAGGAAAACCCCGCCAAGCCCGGCAGTGGTTTCCAGATCGGCAAGGCGGCCGGTGAACTGGCCTTCGGCACCGGTGTGGGCGCGCGGCTCAACTTCGATTTCTTCCTCGTACGCTTTGACCTCGGGCTGCAGACCAAGGATCCCGGCCTGCCCATGGGACAGCGCTGGCTCTTCCAGCCCAAGTCACCGGAGTTGACCACCACCTTGGGCAACAAGTTGAATTTCAATCTGGGGATCGGATATCCGTTCTGATCTACCGTGATCCACAGAGAGTATGGTCGCAGAGACGCGGAGGCGCGAAGAAATGCAGTTGGTTATCCGTGGATAGTGATCGGGCTGCTACGAACTGCTACGGCCGACTGCCACTGGAGACTACATACTGCATACTGTCACCTGTTCCTCGGGCCCTCAGTACCTCTATGGTGAGATCGGTTCTCAATAGCCTCCACCAAACCCTACCTTTGCGGCCAAATTTTTAGCGTAGCCACATGAGCACTATGAAAACCGGGAATTTGAACGAACTGTTGGGCGCCGATGCGGAAAGCCTTCTGGGGCACACCTGCAAGACCATTGAAAAAGCCCAATTGAACCTGCCCGGCCCTGATTTCGTGGACCGCTCCTTCGCGCTGAGCAACCGCAATCCGCAGGTGATGCGCAGCATCCAGGCGCTCTACGGCAATGGCCGACTGGCCAACAGCGGCTACATGAGCATCCTGCCCGTGGACCAAGGCATCGAGCACAGCGGTGGCGCCAGTTTCGCACCGAACCCCATCTATTTCGACGGGGACAAGATCGTTGAACTGGCCATGGAAGGCGGCTGCAATGCCGTGGCCTCCACCTACGGCGTGCTGGGCAGCGTGGCGCGGAAGTATGCTCACAAGATCCCCTTCATCGTGAAGCTCAACCACAACGAGCTGATGACCCTGCCGAACAAGTTCGACCAGGTGATGTTCGGCACGGTGGAAAGCGCATGGGACATGGGCGCCGTGGCCGTGGGCGCCACCATCTACTTCGGCAGCGACGAGAGCACCCGCCAGATCACTGAAGTGGCCGAGGCATTCCAGTACGCGCACGAGCTGGGCATGGCCACCATTCTCTGGTGCTATCTGCGCAACCCGGGCTTCAAAAAGGACGGCAAAGACTACCACACCGCCGCAGACCTCACCGCACAAGCCAACCACCTCGGCGTCACCATCCAAGCGGACATCATCAAGCAGAAATTGCCCGAGTCCAACGGTGGCTACACCGCCATGGGCAGCGGATACGGAAAGACGCACAAGAAAGTATACAGCGACCTCACCACCGACCATCCGATCGACCTCTGCCGTTACCAAGTGGCCAACTGCTACATGGGCCGCATCGGCTTGATCAACAGCGGCGGAGCCAGCAGCGGTGCCAGCGACCTGGCCGAAGCCGTGCGCACCGCAGTGATCAACAAGCGCGCCGGTGGACAGGGTCTGATCAGTGGCCGCAAAGCCTTCCAGCGCCCCATGAAAGAAGGCGTGCAACTGCTGAACGCCATCCAGGACGTGTACTTGGACAAGAAGGTGACGATCGCGTAAGTGGAGTTCCACTCCCCCACCACCTCCTGTACTTCCTTTACCTCCATAGCTTCCATCACTTGGCGAAGTGGGGAAGGGAGGCAAGGAAGGTAAGCGAAGCAAGGGCGGTCATCCACTGAACTCGGAGCACTTAACTTCGCTTGATCAAACATCACGCATGGGTTGGTTCAATCGCGTCAAGGAAGGCATCACCACCGCCACCGAGGAGAAGAAGGAGACCCCCGAGGGACTCTGGTACAAGTGCCCGGAATGCTCGGAGATCATGACCTCCGACGACCACGCCAAGAACCTCTGGGTCTGCGCCAAGTGCCAGCACCATGAGAAGGTCGGAAGCGCGGAGTATTTCAGCATCCTCTTCGACGACAACATGTTCAAGGAGATCGGGGCCAAGCTGATCGCCGGGGACCCATTGGGCTTCGTTGATACCAAGAAGTATGTGGACCGCTTGGCCAAAACGCGAAAAGCCACCGGCTTGAACGACGCCCTTCGCGCCGCCGAGGGGAAATTGGAAAAGCAGCCCGTGGTGATCGCCTGCATGGATTTCAAATTCATTGGTGGCAGCATGGGCAGCGTGGTGGGCGAGAAGATCGCCATGGCCGCCGACACCGCGATGCGCCGCAAGTGCCCGTTGATCATCATCAGCAAAAGCGGCGGTGCCCGCATGATGGAGGCCGGCTTCAGCCTGATGCAGATGGCCAAGACCAGCGCCAAGCTCAGCATGATGGCCAAGAAGGGACTGCCCTTCATCAGCATCCTTACCGACCCCACCACAGGAGGCGTCACCGCCAGCTTCGCCATGCTGGGCGACCTCAACATTGCAGAGCCAAAAGCCTTGGTCGCTTTCGCCGGCCCGCGCATAGTGCGCGAGACCATCGGCCACGACCTGCCGCCCGGCTTCCAGACCAGCGAATTCGTGCTGGAGCATGGGTTCTTGGACCTGATCGTGGAGCGCAAGGACCTGAAGGCCAAGCTGGCGCAGTTGATCTTGATGTTCAGGTCATGAGCCGGAACTGAATAGTTGTCGGTTGGTCGGTGTCAGACATGGCCGCGCACGGTTTCATAGAAATAGGGCCCTGAAGTGCAGACACAAGACAGATTCAAAAAAACCGTACATTCGCGCCCTAAAACCGCCAAACGGGCGGCCCAAAGAGGCAGACACTACGACCATGATCGCAACGAAAGAGGTAAAGCAGGAGATCTTCAAGACCCACGGTGGCACCGCTACCAACACGGGCAGTGCGGAAGGGCAGATCGCCCTGTTCACGCAGCGCATCGAGCACCTTACCGAGCACTTGAAGTCCAACAAAAAAGACCACCGCACCGAGACGGCTTTACTGAGCTTGGTGGGCAAGCGCAAGCAGCTTTTGGGCTACTTGAAGAGCCACGAGATCGAGCGTTACCGCGCGATCATCGGCAAGCTCGGCCTGCGCAAGTGAGTTCCACGCCGGTGGAGCACACACCTTGCACTACTTACCGGCAAAAGGGCGACCCGTGTGCAACGGTCGCCCTTTTCCCTTTTACAGCCATTCGCTAGGTTGTCGAAGGTCCCCCAACTGAAAACAATCAACCAACAAAAGGCGCGAAAGGCGCGCCACGAAAAACAGATGAAACCAACAGGAGTAAAAAAGACCATCGACCTCGGCGGTGGCAGGACCATCAGCTTAGAGACGGGCATCCTCGCCAAGCAGGCCGACGGCAGCGTGACCGTCCGTTGCGGCGACACCATCATCCTCGCCACCGTAGTGGCCACCAAGGAAGCCCGCGAGGGCATCGATTTCCTGCCTCTGCAGGTGGAATACCGCGAAAAGTACAGCGCTGCCGGACGTTTTCCCGGCGGCTTCTTCAAACGTGAGAACCGCCCCAGCGACGGGGAGGTCCTCGTAAGCCGCCTTGTGGACCGTGCCCTGCGCCCGCTCTTCAACGACGACTTCCACGGCGACACCCAAGTGCAGATCAGCCTGATGAGCACCGACAAGCAGAACCCCAGCGATGCGCTGGCCTGCTTGGCCGCTTCCGCCGCCATCGCCGTTAGCAACATCCCTTTCAATGGCCCCGTAAGCGAGGTCCGCGTGATCCGCAACGAAGGCAAGTGGACGGTGAACCCTACCTTCCAAGAGATGGAGGGCGCTGACATCGACCTGATCGTGGCCGGCAACGCCAGCGACGTGATGATGGTGGAGGGCGAGATGCTCGAAGTGAGCGAAGCTGAAATGATCGAAGGCATCAAGACCGCCCACAAGGCTATCCAAGACCAGTGCCGCGTGATCAATGAACTTGCCGCCGCAGTGCCCAAGAGCCTGACCAAGCGCACCTACAACCACGAGGAGAATGATGCCGAGCTGGAGAAGGCCATCGTGGATGGCACGTTCCAGAAATACTACGACATCACCCTGCAAGCCAGCGCCAAGGAAGTGCGCGGCGAAGCCTTCGCCAAGGTGAAGGAAGACTTCGTTGCCACGCTCACCGATGAGCAAAAGGCGAAGAAGGCCATGCTGGCCCGCTACTTCAAAAAAGCCCAGAAATCCGGTGTGCGCCGTGCGATGCTGGAGAAGGGCATCCGCTTGGATGGTCGCAAAATGGATGAGATCCGCCCCATCTGGAGCGAAGTGGACGTACTGCCCGGAACGCACGGCAGCGCAATCTTCACCCGTGGTGAGACCCAGGCCATCAACATGGTGACCTTAGGTTCCAAAATGGACCAGCAGACCGTGGACACAGCATTGGTGAAGCGCAGCGATACCTTCATGCTGCACTACAACTTCCCCAGCTTCTCCGTTGGTGAAGTGCGCCCCATCCGTGGCCCCGGACGCCGCGAGATCGGCCACGGCAACCTCGCCCTCCGCGCCCTGAAGCCGATGATCCCCACCGGCACGGACAACCCTTACACCATCCGCCTGAACTGCGATATCCTTGAGAGCAACGGCTCCAGCTCCATGGCCACAGTATGCTCCGGCACCCTCGCCCTGATGGACGCCGGCATCCAGATCAAGGCACCCGTGAGCGGCATCGCCATGGGCATGATCAGCGACCCGGACGGCAAATACGCCATCCTCAGCGACATCCTCGGTGACGAGGACCACTTGGGCGACATGGACTTCAAGGTGACCGGCACCGAAAAGGGCATCACCGCCACCCAGATGGACATGAAGGTGGACGGCCTCAGTTACGAGGTGCTCGCCAAGGCCTTGGAACAGGCCCGCACCGGTCGTCTGCACATCCTCGGCGAGATGATGAAGACGATGACCAAGCCGAACGCGGACTACAAGGAGCATGCACCGCGCATCGTCAGCATCGAGATCCCGAAGGAGAGCATCGGACCCGTGATCGGACCCGGTGGCCGCGTGATCCAGGAGATCCAGGCCGAGACCAAGACCACCATCGCACTCGACGAAGTGGACGGCGTGGGCCACGTGCAGATCATGAGCGAGAACAAGAGCGGCATCGACGCCGCGCTTGCCCGCATCCGGGCCATCGCCTTCCCTCCCACCGCGGAGCTCGGCGTTACCTACACCGGCAAGGTGAAGACGATCATGCCATACGGCGCGTTCGTGGAGATCTTCCCTGGCACCGATGGTCTGCTGCACGTGAGCGAGTTGGACTGGAAGCGCATCGAGCGCGTTGAGGACGTGCTGAAGGAAGGCGAGATGATCGACTTCCAAGTGGTGGGCAAGGACCCCCGCACCGGCAAGTTGAAGTTGAGCCGCAAAGTGCTGCTACCGAAGCCGGAAGGCTACGTGGAGCGCGAGCCGGCCATGGAAGGCGACCGCCGCGACCGTGGGGACCGTCCCCGCCGTGAATCCCGCGATCGCGGACCGCGTCGCGACAATTGATCGTTCGCATAGCGAAGAAAAAACAGGGGCTGTCTCGCAAGAGGCGGCCCCTGCTGCTTGCAGGTCCTTGCTGTTACCGCGAATAAGCTCCGGAACGGTCCATCCCGTAACCGCAGCCCGAGCATCCCCGTTGAACGGCAACGATCCACCGATACAATCCACGGGTACCATGGCAAGAATGCGTCAACTGAAGATCTCCAAGCAGGTCACCAACCGCGACACCCCGTCGCTGGACAAATACCTGACCGAGATCGGCAAGGTGAAATTGATCACCGCACAGGAAGAGGTGGAGCTTGCCCGCAAGATCAGGAAGGGCGATAACGATGCCTTGGAGGCTTTATGCAAGGCCAACCTGCGCTTCGTCGTCTCCGTCGCCAAACAATACCAGGGCCAGGGCCTCACGCTCCCGGACCTGATCAGCGAGGGCAACCTTGGTCTGATCAAGGCGGCCGGGCGCTTCGATGAGACCCGGGGCTTCAAGTTCATCAGCTATGCCGTGTGGTGGATCCGGCAGCAGATCCTGCAAAGCTTGGCCGAGCAGGCCCGCATCGTCCGCTTGCCGTTGAACAAGATCGGCTCGATCAACAAGATCAACAAGGCGTTCGCCCGCTTGGAACAGGAACATGAACGCGCACCCACGGCCGCCGAACTGGCCGAGAACTTGGAGATGACCTTGGACGAGGTGAAGACCAGTTTGAGCAATACCGGCAGGCACCTGAGCATGGACGCACCACTGCGGGACGACGGCGACAGCGGCACCATGCATGACCTGATGAAGAACGACGATCTGCCGGACCCCATGGAGGCTTTGCTCACTGACAGCCTCAGGAACGAGATCGAACGATCGTTGGAGTCGCTCACCGCTCGCGAAAGCGATGTGCTCCGGCTCTACTTCGGCCTCGCAGGGAACCAACCGCACACCTTGGAGGAGATCGGACGGAAATTCGACCTCACCCGGGAGCGCGTGCGGCAGATCAAGGAAAAAGCCATCCGACGCCTGAAACAGGCCGGAAGAGGACGCTCCCTGCGCACCTATCTCACCGACTGACAGCATCTTGAAGTTAACGGACAAGGCCGCCCCGAAAAGGCGGCCTTGTCCGTTCGGAGTAACTTTGCGGCCCATGGCACACATCATCGCACCCTCCCTCCTTTCCGCGGACTTCACCGACTTGAAAAGTGCCGTGGAACTGGTGGATAAAAGCCCCGCCCCGTGGCTGCACCTGGATGTGATGGACGGCGTCTTCGTGCCGAACATCAGCTTCGGCTTCCCGGTGATCAAAGCCATACGGCCGTTGACGAAGAAGATCTTCGACGTTCACCTGATGATCGTCCGGCCCGACCAGTACATCACCACCTTCCGCGATGCTGGTACGGACAGGCTCACCGTTCATTTGGAAGCTTGCACGCATCTGCACCGCACCATACAGGCCATCAAGGCCGCCGGCATGAAGGCCGGTGTGGCCATCAACCCGCACACACCGGTGCATCTACTGGAGGATATCGCGGAGGATATCGATCAGGTGTGCTTGATGAGCGTGAACCCGGGCTTCGGCGGGCAGAGCTTCATCCCCGGAACCTTCCGCAAGATCGATGCGCTGCGGGAATTGCGCCAAGCACGTGGAACATCCCTGATGATCGAAGTGGACGGAGGGGTGTCCGAAAGGAACGTGGTGGAACTGGCCCGGCACGGGGCTGACGTACTGGTGGCGGGGAACAGCGTGTTCAATGCCCCGGACCCGGCCGCAGCGATCCAGCGCCTGAGCGCCTAGGACCAACAGCACCCGCTCCATTGCATCGAATTATTCCCGGCAAACCACTTAAATTCGCATTATGATCGGAAAACGACCCTTGCGCTCCTGTCCATTGCCGCCTCTTCCGTAGCCATCGCACAGGAACATTGTAATTCCCACACCATTACCGAACGTTGGTTGCAAGCTCAGGGCCTGCACATCGATCTGGCGCAGGAAGCCGGACAACTTGAACAACAGGGCCTGCGCGGGGGTGGGGTGCAGACCATTCCCGTGGTGGTGCATGTGGTGTACAACACCAATTCGGAAAATGTTTCCGATGCCGTTATCCAGAGCACCATCGCCCAGATGAACGCCGACTACCAAGCGATGAACTCGGACTACGACGATGTCCGTGCGGTGTTCGCGGGATCCCGAGCGAACGCGATGATCGATTTCTGCTTGGCCTCCATGGATCCCGACGGCAACCCCACATCGGGCATCACCCGCTTTCAGACCTCACGTACCTGGTTTGACCCGGACACGCAAACGGATGACATGAAATTCGGACCCTACGGTTCGGCGGCATGGAACACCACCCATTACCTCAACGTTTGGATCTGTGACATCAGCAGCGGTGCCACCGGTGGCCTGGTCACGGCAGGATACGCCTATCTGCCCTACGGAGGCATGGTGGGAAGCCCCATTGACGGGCTTGTTCTGGACTATAGTTACGGGACCGGCAATGGCGACCGCACAGCCACTCACGAAGTGGGGCATTACCTCGGTTTGGACCACCCTTGGGGCAATGGCAACTGCTCGCCTGGCGATGGTATCAGCGACACTCCCGCCACGGACCAACCCACCTTCAGCTGCAGCAACCAGAACCTGATGCGGTGCAGCACGTTGACCCAATACGAGAATTTCATGGATTACAGTAATTGCACCATGATGTTCACCACGGGGCAGGCCACCGTGATGTCCGGGGTACTGAACGGATCACGGGCCGAACTGCTCAACTCCACCGGATGCGATAGCGGACCGACCACCATCTGCATCCCCACGTCCGGCTCCGGTCCTTCCGATGGTGACTTTATTGACGGGGTGGTGCTCGGCACGATCAACAATACAGGCAGCGGATCGGTATCGGGACCGGGTTACGTGGATTATACGGCGATGTCCACGTCGTTGAACCAAGGTGGTTCATATTCCATCATCATTACGAGCGGCGATTTCACGGATGACAACTATGCCGCATGGATCGACTACAATGGGGACCACATCTTCAGCTCGTCCGAGAAACTTGGGGAGTTCATCAATACGACCGAGGGCCAAGCCCACACCTTCGCGTTCACTGTACCGATGAGTGCTGTTATCGGGAATACGATCATGCGTGTGCGCGGGGTGTATCATCTGAGCAGCGAGCCAAGTCCCACCGACCCTTGCTTCGCTTATGAGTACGGTGAAACAGAGGACTATGGCATCGAGATCACCTCGATCACCAGTTCGGTAGCTGAAGTGTCCGAAATGACGCTCACCGTGCGGAACGCCCCGGACCACGTACTGGTCTCCTGGCCCCAAGCCACGATGGACCAACACGCCATGGTCCTGGACGCTTCCGGTCGGGTTATCCGCGCATTCACGCCCACGGGCGACCAAGCCCGCATTGAGACTTCCGACCTGGCGGCGGGCATCTACCAATTGACCATCACCTTGGGAGGTGACCGTGAGACGGTGAGATTCTTCGTAGGAGGACGTTAGATCGGGTGTTCGTCGAGGCAAAGAAGTCATCCGGCAATCTTATTGCCGAGCTTGTCCAATTGCCAGCAAAAACGGGAAACTTCAACCGGGCCGTTGCGTAAAGGCACGTGCTTACCCGCACTGCCATGCATTCGCGCTCCATCCCGCTCCTACTGGCCATACTGGCCTACCCTTTGATCGGTCAGGCCCAACGCCCATCACGATCCGGGCTTGGTTACATGGGCGGTCCACAAGCCGCCACTTGGCGCTCCGAGGCGGTGAACTACAGGCCGGTGCCCGGATTTGTGGCCGGGCTCTATGTGCCCATCTGGGCCGGTAATCGAGTGGAGATCCAACCGGAACTGCTGATCTCGTTACAGGGTGCGGCACGTGACCTGCCCGACGGCGGGCGCTCAACCATGCGAAACGTCAGCGCCATCGTGCCGGTGAGCCTGAAGCTGTTCCTCAGCCCGACATTCCAGATCCAAGCCGGGGTGCAAGGCGGCTATCTGATCCTCGCCAAAGCTGACGGGACCGATATCAGCGACCAAGTGAGCCAATTGGACCTCGGCCTGAACATCGGCTTGGGGATCGGAACAATGTCCGGCATCGACCTCACCCTGCGTTATTTCACCGGCCTGAGCAACACCTTGGCCGAGGATCGAGCACTGTACCCGAGTAACCGTACCCTGCAACTGACCATCGGTCATCGCTTCATGCAGTTCTCCCGGAAGCGGCACCGCCGTTGATCCGGCCTGAAGGTTACCCTCCCTCCGGTATCTTCGCGGCCATGGAGCGACCACGGCGCATAGCCCTGCTCGGCGGAGGCCAGCTCGGCCGCATGTTCATTGAGAACGCCTTGCGCTACGATGTGGAGGTGCATGTGCTGGACCCCGATCCGGAGTGCCCCTGCGCGCATCTCGCATCCAGCTTCACCCAAGGCCGCTTCGACGATCACGATACCGTCCTGCACTTTGCCGCCGATGCTGACGTGGTGGGGATCGAGATCGAGCATGTGAGCACCGAAGCGCTGGAGGAACTGGAGAGCCAAGGCAAAACGGTCATCCCTTCCTCAGCGACCTTGCGTACCATTCAGGACAAGGGCCTACAGAAGGAATTCTACGTGAAGCACGGCATCCCCACATCGTCCTTCGTGTTGATCGACAACCCATCGGAGATCGCCACGCACGCCGGGTTCCTCCCCGCCTTCTTGAAGACGCGCACCGGCGGTTACGACGGCAAGGGCGTGATGCCGATCACGAATACCACGGACATCGCCAATGCATTTGACGGACCGTGCGTACTGGAAAAGCGCATTCCCATCGCGAAGGAACTGGCGGTGATCGCCGTGCGCGGAGCGGACGGGAACACGGTGGTATACGATCCGGTCGAGATGGTCTTCGACCCAGCGTTGAACATGGTCGATGTGTTGCTCGCCCCTGGGCGATGTGACGCTTCGGTGCTCAGGCGTGCGAAGCAGCTCGGGACTGCTGTTGCTGATGCGTTCGGCGCACCTGGGATCTACGCGGTGGAGATGTTCCTCACACCGGATGATCAGCTAGTGGTGAACGAGACCGCGCCGCGTGCGCACAACAGCGGACACTTCACCATTGAAGCCTGTGCCAGTTCACAGTACGACCAGTTGTTGCGCGCCTACATGGGTTGGCCTGCGGGCGATACGCGGATGCATGGCGAAGCAGCGATGGTGAACATCGTGGGCGAGGGCGGCACAGGCGCACCGCAACTGCTCGGAACCGAAGAATTGCTGGAAGTGCCGGGCACCTTCATCCACCTTTACGGCAAGCACGAGACGCGCACAGGAAGGAAAATGGGCCATGTGACGGTCGTCGCACCCACACAGAAAAGGGTGGACCAGGCTATCAGCATCATCAAGGCGCATGGGAAGATGGTGCCGGCGCAGCAAAAGACTGAAACACGGGGAGCGCGAGCCCCTGTCAAACAAACAAGGCAATGATCGGGATCATCATGGGCAGCCGTAGCGATCTGGAAACGATGCGCGAAGCGGTGGATACAGTGAAGGAGTTCGGGGTGGAATACGAGGTGACGGTGGTGAGCGCGCACCGCACTCCCGACCGCATGGTGGCCTATGCGAAGGGCGCTGCGGACCGCGGATTGAAGGTGATCATCGCTGGAGCGGGAGGTGCGGCGCATCTGCCGGGCATGGTGGCATCCTTGACCATACTCCCCGTCATCGGCGTTCCCATCAAAAGCCGCAACAGCATCGACGGCTGGGATTCATTGTTGAGCATTCTGCAAATGCCGGCCGGTGTCCCGGTGGCCACGGTAGCCCTGAACGGCGCGCGCAACGCAGGCTTGTTGGCCGTGCAGATCCTCGCCACTTCCAATGAAAAGCTCGCTGAGAAACTCGCGGCCTTCAAGGGAGAGCAGGAGGATAAGGTGAAGGAAGGCATAAAGGCGATGCGGCAGCAGTTCCCGAACGGGTTCGATAAGTAGGGAAAGATCGCCGCAGAGGTATATCAGTGATCAGTGATCGGACTGCTGCAGACTGCCACTGCCAACTGCAAACTTTCTACTGAACCGTCAGTGCTTCTTTCTTCTTCAGGTCAATGGGCACGACGACCTTGATGCTCACATATCGGCCCATGTTGTAGATACCGTTACGACCGGTACCGTTCACCGGATAATCGTCCATGTACTTCAAGCGGCTCATGTTGCTCTGGTATCCGATATCGGCGAGGTTGGAACCCAATAACGTAACGGTGAAGAGCGTACGGCCGGTCTTGTTCACCACATCACCGCCGATACCCGCGTCCAACAACGTATATCCGGGCGTGTACGTCTCCGTACCGTATGCACCGAAGAACCTGTCCTGAGCGGCGTACACCTGCACGCCCACCTTCGCGAACATGCGTTTGAAACGACCTATACCCTTGGGCATGTCCCAACGGAGTTCGGTGTTGGTGTGCAGCGGCGGGATCAGCGGCAGGTAGCGCGTGCTGTCCGAGAGCGATGCACCACTGCCGCCCCTGTTCTCCGCAAGTACCACCGAAAGCGTGTTCTCAAAATGCAGCTGGTCCAACGGGTGCGGATGGATGTCGATGCTGATCTCCCCACCATAAAGTTGCGCGGTGGTCTGGCGGAATTTGAATACGGGATAGTCAGTGCTCCCCTGCGTGAAGAGCGAATCACCGCCGCTCATGCTGGCGAGCTTCTCATTGTAGACGTAGTTTTGGATGGCGTTGTTGAAGAGCTCCACGCTGGCGCTGACATGCGTGCCATCGTAGAAGAAGCCGAGGTCCTCCTGCAGATTGAACTCTGGCTTCAAGTTCGCCTCGCCGAGCTGCTGTAGCCCCGTGCCGGGATGGACGCCCTTTGCGGAAGTCTCGGCGGCGCTTGGCGCGCGGTAGCCCCTGCCGATGTTGGCCTTGAACGTGAGGCGATCGTTCACATTCCATGCTGCTCCGATGCTGCCACTACCACCGGAAAAGGTGTGGACGTAGGGGTCGAACTGCTTCACAATATTCGTATCCCCTGGGACCGGCTCCGTGCTCACATCAAAGCCCGTCACGGGATCGGTGCGGGTGTACATCGCATCGCCATGGTAGTCCCGGATGTCATAGCGAAGGCCGCCTGAGAAATCGAACTTGCCCAGGATCTTTTTTACATGCACGAAGGGCCCGATATCGAATTGGTAATAGTTAGGCACAACGAGCTCGGTACCCTTGGACGCATCATTGGCCTGGTACATGCCGTTCAACCCCACCGTCGGTTCCCATCCGTTGTGCTCCGCGAAATGGTATTTCAGATCGTAGGAAAATGTGCTCAAGGACAGGTAGAGGCCCGCGAGGTCGGCATGTCCCGGATGGGTGTATTCGCGCCTGATGCTGCGCGAAAAGCCGAGGTTGGCCGTGAGCCTGCTATCCCCAAGATTGAAGCTTGCCATGGAATAGGCCCGGTAGTACTGCACACGCTGATGCAGCGTGGAGATGTCGTAGGAATTTAAAACCGGATCGGGCACGATGGGGCGGACCGTATCGGCCTCGTCCACCTGATACGTGAATCTGCGCGAGGTGCTATCGCGGCTACCATCGGGGACCTCCTGAACGTTGTCATAGGCGCTGACATTCAAGCGGGCAAAACCCCAAGCCCGGTTTATACCGACGTAGCCATCGACATCTTTCTCCCTGAACTTCGTGCCATAGACATGTCCATCATACCTGTTCTGATAATCGCTGGCGGTCTTTCCTGAAATACGGCCACCGTAGAGCAACTTCCCATTGTTCCCATCGATGTTGACCGAGCCATTGATACCCTTGTTGTTCGTGTCGTAGGCGCCGAGCACGCTGCCCTTCAGGGTGCCTACCGGAACCGGTGGTGCCGGGAGCAGGTTGATCACACCGGCCAAGGCATCGGAGCCGTACATCAGGCTGGCCGGGCCCTTCACCACCTCCACGCGGTCAACGAGGAACTGATCGACCTCCACGCCGTGCTCTTCGCCCCACTGTTGGCCTTCCTGACGCACGCCGTCGAAAAGGGTGAGCACGCGGTTCCCGCCCAAGCCGCGGATATAAGGCTTTGAGACATTCGGGCCGGTGCTCACAGTGCTCACACCGGGGACCTTGCCCAGCGTTTCGATCGCATTGCTGGAAGCATTTTCCCGCAGGAAAGTCCGGCTCACCATCGCCATCGGCACTGGATCCCGCTTCAGTTCGGTGGCCTTGGAAGTGCCGGTAACCACCACGTCATGCATCTCTGTCACCGATCCCGGAAGTGCGAAATCCATCGTGGTCACCGTGCTCAGGTCGATTGTCATAGTGATCGTTGCATAGCCCACCATGCTCACTTTCACCAAGGCCTTCGTGACCGGCAGATCATGCACGGCATAGTTACCGTTGATATCCGTGACGGCACCCGTGCGCAGGTCCGGGAAATACACTTCCGCCCCCGGGATCGTTTCATCGGTGGCCTTGTCAGTCACCTTGCCGGTGAGGGATGTCTTGACATCCGTTCCGGCCGACACCGCAAAAGCGGGTATGGCGAAAATGAGCAGGATGATCAGTTCGAACACTCGTTTCATTCGTTTCATTCGTTTCAATTGTCTTGCCGACATGACCGGACCAAACTGGATGGAACTTCCATCGTCTTTTTCCACTGCAGCCAAAGGCACGGAGGGTGTGAAAACACCGGTCCGGATCTGTGTCATGAGAACTATTTGGAGCCGCATGGAGCGACCTCTGGTGATCAATGGACCACTCTTGCCCGCGCTTCGGCAGGCATCAACTCAGCTTGGGAGGGCCGCGCAACCGGAGCGTCGTCGGCACGGAATACACCGGGACAAGGGCCGGCAGGATGACCCTTGTCCCCAGCAGGGCCTCCTCCATATGGAAAGAGAGGTCGGCCACACCGTCACAATTGGGGAACGGGGCTTCGCAGATCGGGCAATGTGTGTTCGCATGCAACGTACCCGAAAGGATATGGAGATCAGCGGACGATGCACCTTCCTCACAATGGTGAAAGAACGTTCGCGGCAAGGCCGTGAACAACATCACCGCTAAAAGCAACGTTGCGGAGGCCAAGCGGGATGTGGAACAGCGCATGCGGAACAAAAGTATCAGGAGGCCGGGCACTCCCGGTCACTACTATGGACCTTAGGATTATTTTTACCGTTCCATGGCCCTCCTGAACCATCTCCGTTTTGTCCTTGCTTTCGTATTCACCGGCGTAGTCCTTTCCGCCTCGGGCCAACGGGCTGTTCCGCCCTCACATCTGGCCAACGATCTCTGTTCCTGCATGGGGGAGATCAACCCCTCCAGTGATGACCGCTCCTTTGACCTTGCGGTGCGGCACTGCCTGAACACCGCTGTGATGCATCATTCCGGGGAAGTGCTCGAGATCCTCCATCGCTTCCCTGACCAGGACCAAAGGATCTATCTGCTCGGGCTCTTGCTGGGCGGCGCGCTGGACCGGTCGTGTCCTCAATACCCCTTGATCAAGGAACGGTTGCGTGAACTCGGCTTGAAGGAGGCCCGGACCGGCGCCAGCACATGAGGGAAATGTCGGATACAGAACGGAGCGTCTCACATATCGGCGTATTCACCTCCGGAGGTGATGCCCCTGGGATGAACGCCGCTATCCGTGCGGTGGTGCGGACCGCGCATTTCCACGGTCTGGCCGTGAGCGGGATCTATGGCGGATACGACGGGCTGATCGAGGATGAGGTGCGGAAAATGGAAGTCCGCGATGTGAGCAACATCATTCAACGTGGCGGCACCATACTTCGCTCCGCCCGCAGTGCGGCCTTCCACACTGTGGAGGGGCGATCGCTGGCAAAAGCCACGCTGGACCGGCACGGCATTGACGGGATCGTGGCGATCGGCGGGGACGGCACCTTCAGAGGAGCGGCCCAATTCTCCCGGGAACATGGGGTGCCCGTTGTCGGGATCACCGGCACGATCGACAACGACCTGGCCGGCACCGATACCACCATCGGGTTCGATACAGCCACCAACACCGCCATGGAGGCCGTGGACCGCATACGCGACACGGCCTCCTCGCACGACCGGATGTTTTTTGTGGAAGTGATGGGCCGCACCTGCGGAGCGATCGCGCTCCAATGCGGTATTGCTGCGGGCGCGGAATACATCATGGTCCCTGAACGTGACCAGGGCATTGATGAGCTGATCGCAGCACTGGAACATGCAGAAACCTCGAAGTCCTCCGTGATCGTGATCGTGGCGGAAGGTGACGAAGAGGGAGGCGCGTACGAGGTCGCCAGAAAGGTGAAGGAGCGCTACCATCATTATGACACCCGGGTGAGCGTGCTCGGCCATGTTCAGCGGGGTGGGAATCCTTCCGTCGCGGACCGCATACTGGCCAGTCGGTCCGGGGTTGCTGCCGTGGAGGCCCTGATAGCGGGGCACACGGACACCATGGTGGGTGAAAGGCTCGGAAAGATCGCGCTTATTCCCTTCACGGTGGTGTTGGGTAAGACGAAGCAATTGGAAGAGGACCTGCTCCGGATCCTGCACATTTTGTCGATCTGAGCGGTCGCAGGTCCGGGATCCCCCGTCATGATCCATGAAGGTGGGCCGGCTTTGCGGTCGGACGATCTTTCCTCCTACCTTTCCCAGCGTGAGCATGCTCGATCGACCATGGTAGATCTCAACTTGTCCCGATTTTCCGTGGCAACCGTGCTCTTGGTCGTGTTATTGCGACTTCCAGTGAATGCGGGGTGCGTCACGTCATACACCGCGAACGCTTCGCCTCCTCCCACAAATGGCACCTACGCGTGCGGGCAGACGGTGACTTTCTGCGTGACCATTTCCGGTTGGTCGCTCACCAATTCCAACTGGTTCCATGGGATCATTGCCGACTTCGGGCCCGGTTGGGACATGAGCACCTTGGTGCCCGGCACGCCGCCTGCCACGGTAAATGGAACTGGTACTTGGGGTTGGTACAACTCGGTGACGGGTACCAATCCTGGCGGAGCCAATCAGGGACCACAGGGACCCGGCTTCTTTTTCGACCTGGACAACGATGGCGATCCGGGGAACAACTTCGGTGATTTTTCGGGTACCGGTCCATGGACCTTTTGTTGGACCATTTCCGTGGCAAGTGGTGGCGCGTGCGTGCAGGGAGCGGACCTCAGCGTGGTCATTACGGCCTTTGCGGACAGCCAGACCGGGTCATGGACATTGGGTGGTTGCGGGCAACAGACCCTCACCACCCTGCCTGCCACTGTCGGATGTGCCTATTCCGGGAATGATAATGTGCTCACCGTCTGTGCTGATTCCGCCCCTGTCGACCTCTTCCCGTTGCTTGGGGCCGCAGGGGGCGGAGGAACTTGGACCACTTCGGACGGAAGCTCCTTCAACGGCGTCTTCAATCCCGCTATCATGCCTGCGGGAGCCTGTACTTATCTCTTGCCTGGTGCATGTCCGGACGACCACGCCACAGTAACTGTGTCTGTTAACCTACCGCCCAGTGCCGGGATGGATGGTTCCTTGACCGTCTGTGACATCGGAGCGCCGACCGACCTTTTCACCTCCCTCGGTGGCTCACCCGATCTGGGAGGAACATGGACCGGGCCGGACGGGCTGCCGCATTCCTCGAATTACTCTCCCGCCATCGACGGCCCCGGAGCATATACCTACACGGTCGTTGGAACTGCTCCTTGCTCCGATGCCAGCGCCACGGTCATTGTCACTGAAACCGCCATGCCGAATGCCGGGCCGGATGCCAACATCGCGCTTTGTTCGGATGGTGCGCTCATCGATCTGTCCTCTCTCCTGATCGGCGCCGATCCCGGGGGAACGTGGACCGCGCCTGACGGGACCGCGCACGGGGCCATGCTCGATCCTGCTTCCGCCAGTAGTGGTGCCTACCTGTATACCCTTGCCGCCACGCTCCCCTGTAGCGGGGACCAAGCCATCGTGAACGTCACTGTGGACCCATCGCCCAATGCCGGAGTAAATGCTTCCTTGACCGTCTGTGACCAAGGTGCGCCGACGGACCTTTACGCCTCTCTCGGGATCTCCGCCGATCCCGGGGGAACATGGACGGGACCGGGCGGGCTTCCTCATTCAGGCAACTATGATCCGGCGGTGGACGGACCAGGGGCATACACCTACACAATAGTCGGCACGGCTCCCTGTAGCGATGCCAGCGCCACGGTCACCGTCTTCGAGAACGCCACGCCAATTGCCGGACCGGACGCCAGCATCACCCTCTGTTCGGACAGTGCGCCCATCGACCTTTCCACTCTTCTAACCGGCGCCGATCCCGGGGGAAGCTGGACAGATCCCGACGGATCGCCACAAGCTTCCATGTTGGACCCGACTTCCGCCAGCAGCGGGGACTATGTCTACACCTTGTCCGCAACAGCTCCTTGCATCGGGGACCAAGCCAGCGTGACCGTAACGATAAACATGCCGCCCAATGCCGGCACTGATGCTTCCGTGGCCCTCTGCGATCAAAGTGCCATCACCGACCTCCTTCCATCCCTCGGACCTTCCGCCGATGAAGGTGGAGCATGGACAGGGCCGGGCGGGCTTCCGCACTCCTCCTCGTATAACCCGATCATGGATGGGCCAGGAGCATACACGTACACGGTACCAGGTACCTCTCCGTGCGCCAATGCCAGCGCCACCGTGACCGTCTCGGAGAACTCCACGCCGAATGCCGGACCGGATGCGACCATTGCCCTTTGCAACGATGGCTCAACGATCGACCTCTCCACGCTGCTCACCGGGGCCGACCCGGGGGGAAGCTGGACAGATCCCGACGGATCAGCGCAAACCTCGATGCTGGACCCTGCGACCGCCAGTACCGGTGCATATATCTACACCTTGACGGCAACGGCTCCTTGTACCGGGGATCAAGCGACCGTGACCGTAACGGTGAACGTACCACCTGCGGCCGGCAACAATGCTTCCTTGACCGTTTGTGATGAAAGTGTGGCGACCGACCTCTTCGCTTCACTTGGATCATCGGCCGGGGCCGGGGGAACGTGGACGGGTCCGGGAGGACTTCCGCATTCCTCTTCTTATAACCCGATCGTGGACGGACCGGGAGCATACACTTACACGATCGCTGGCAGCGCTCCATGCAGCGACGCCAGCGCCACCGTTACGGTCATCGAGAATGCCATGCCGCATGCCGGACCGGATGCAGGCCTGACCCTATGCAGCACCAGTTCGACCATCGACCTCAACACGTTGTTGACAGCGGCCGACCCCGGAGGAACATGGACGGGCCCGTCCGGTAATTCGGCGGCAATATTGTTCAACCCCGCTACCGACCAGGCCGGCATCTATACTTACCTGCTCAACGGAACGACACCGTGCCACAGTGATTCCGCATTGATGACCATTGCAGTACACGATCGACCCAACGCGGGATCGGACACCCTGCTCCATTGGTGTACGAACGGGAATGCCGTCGACCTGACCGCTGAACTTGGCGGAACACCGGACCCCGGAGGAACTTGGACCACGCCGAGCGGTTCCCTGTTGAACGGTCTCTTCGATCCAGCCAGTAATACCGAAGGTCAATACACCTATACGGTCCCAGGGCTTGCACCATGCCCATCCGCCTCATCCGTGATCACCGTGGGCCTTGACCCACTGCCGGTACCGGGGTCCAACACGGCCGTGTTGACCTGCATCAATTCGGAACCGTTCGAATTGCTCCCTCTTTTAGGAGCGGGCACCACCCAGGGCGGAGATTGGACCTCCGCCGACGGTTCATCCATGGACGGGACCTTTGATCCATCGAACATGCCGGGAGGGACCCTGACCTATGAATTGCACGGCTCAGGGGCCTGTGCGCACGTCGTGTTCAACACCCAAGTGGGTATCACAGTTGCGGAACCGCCCTCCGCGACATTCACGACCGACCTTGTCCAAGGCTGCGCACCGTTGAGCATCGCCTTCACCTTGGACGACCCAAGCATCGTGGGCAGCAATTGGCATTTCAATGATGGCTCCTCGGGGATCGGGGCCGGCTCGCTCATCCAAACCTTCGGCACCCCTGGATGGTTGGCCGCCACTGTGGATGTAACGGACGCCAATGGCTGCACGGCTACCGGCAACGCGGAGCACCTTGTGTTCCTGCAGCCCCCTCCTTCGGCGGTCTTCGCGGCTAACCCGCCGACAACGGACTCCGACCATCCGGACATCACCTTCACACCCGAGCACCACGGATATACGAACTATGCTTGGGCGATCGATGGTCTGGCAACCGGAGACGGGGATCCTTGGACGAACCGGTTCAACGACTACTTCGGTGGCCGGTACGAAGTATGCCTCACCGTGCATGACAGTGTGGAATGTACTGCCTCCTATTGCCTCCCCGTAACCGTGAATGCACCGGTCCAGATCGATGTTCCTAACGCCTTCACCCCGGACGGGGATGGCCGGAATGATGACTTC
This sequence comes from Flavobacteriales bacterium, assembly GCA_016700415.1. Lineage (NCBI taxonomy): Bacteria > Pseudomonadati > Bacteroidota > Flavobacteriia > Flavobacteriales > Flavobacteriales bacterium. The sequence continues at coordinate 3,749,977 of CP065018.1, read as the reverse complement.
CTTCCGATCATCACGGGAACGGACGGCACGGGATACGAGTTCCTCATCTTTGACCGTTGGGGGGAGAAAGTATTCGGGTCCGATGAACTTGGCGAGGCTTGGAACGGTGCCCTGAACAATGGAGGAGCCGTACTTCCGCAGGATGTCTACGTGTGGTCCTTGCGGGTCGGGAACGGGGTGACGGCGGACCGCAAGGAACTGCGCGGACATGTGACCCTGCTCAAGTAGCCAAGTGCGGGAAGCCCATGGCAAGGCTTCCCGCATTGGCCGCGACCGATCAAAGCTTGACCAAACGGACCCGTGACAATGGCTTGCCCTTCGCATCGAAGGCAAAAACCACATAGGTTCCCGTAGCCAGCCTGGAAATATCCACTTGTTGGTTGAAGGGCAACTCCTCGATCAACCGTCCGGACGGCTCATAGATCCGAAGCATGTGTGCAACGCCTGCATCACAGCGCACGATGATGTGCTCACGTGCTGGATTCGGCCAAATGCTCATGCCCTGCCCTTCACCGCTGAGTTCATCGATCCCGGTGTTGAACCCGGCCTGGCATGCGTCCCCGATACCATCATTATCGGAGTCCGACTGATCCTCGTTGGCGACCCAGATGCAATTGTCGCAGGCATCCCCGATACCATCACCATCGAAATCAGCCTGGTCCGGATTGTATTCCGTGAGGCAATTGTCCTCACAGGCCAACAGACCGTCCGTATCCAGGTCCTCATTCGGGATGACCCCCGTAAAGCCTCCAGCACATACACCACAATCATCCAGAGCAGCATTTCCGCCGAGGATGCCGTCACAGTCCATCGCTTGTCCGGCACAGTTGCAATTCGATGTCCACGTGTCATTGCCCGTGTTCGCGTTTCCGTCATCACAAGGTGTTCCAGGAAGTGCGGGGCCGTTCGGAACATTGTTGCAGTCCAGTATTGCGGGTGTGCCCGCACATTCGCAGTTCGCGTTCAGCACGTCGTTGATCGTTGCCGCATTTCCGTCGTCACAGGAAGTGCCCGGCAAGACGCTGCCACCGGGGGTGCCATTGCAGTCCAGCGTTTGGCCCTCGCACTCGCAGTTCGAGGTCCATGTGTCATTGCCCGTGTTCGCGTTCCCGTCATCGCAAGCGGTACCCGGCAAGGCCGGACCGTTCGGAACGTTGTTGCAGTCCAGCGTCGCTGGCGTCCCTGCGCATTCGCAGTTCGCGTTCAGCACGTCGTTGATCGTCGCCGCGTTGCCATCGTCGCAGGAAGTGCCCGGCAAGACACTGCCGCCGGGGGTACCATTGCAGTCCAGCGTTTGCCCGACACAGTTGCAGTTCGAGGTCCACGTGTCATTGCCCGTGTTCGCGTTCCCGTCATCGCAAGCGGTACCCGGCATCGCCGGACCGTTCGGAACGTTGTTACAGTCCAGCGTCGCTGGCGTCCCTGCGCATTCGCAGTTCGGGTTCAGCACGTCGTTGATCGTCGCCGCGTTGCCATCGTCGCACGAAGTGCCGGGAAGAACGTTGCCACCAGGGGTGCCATTGCAGTCCAGTGCTTGGCCCTCGCACTCGCAGTTCGAGGTCCATGTGTCATTGCCCGTGTTCGCGTTCCCGTCATCGCAAGGTGTTCCGGGCAACGCCGGACCGTTCGGAACGTTGTTGCAGTCCAGTGTCGCCGGGGTGCCTGCGCATTCGCAGTTCGCGTTCAGCACGTCGTTGATCGTCGCCGCGTTGCCATCGTCGCACGAAGTGCCGGGAAGAACGTTGCCACCAGGGGTGCCATTGCAGTCCAGTGCTTGGCCTTCGCACTCGCAGTTCGAGGTCCATGTGTCATTGCCCGTGTTCGCGTTCCCGTCATCGCAAGCGGTACCCGGCATCGCCGGACCGTTTGGAACGTTGTTGCAGTCCAGCGTCGCTGGCGTCCCTGCGCATTCGCAGTTCGCGTTCAGCACATCATTGATCGTTGAAGCATTCCCGTCATCGCAGGCCGTGCCCGGCATCGCCGGACCGTTCGGAACGCTGTTGCAATCGAGCATCACAGGAGTACCTGCGCATTCGCAGTTCGCGTTCAGCACATCATTGATCGTCGCCGCGTTGCCATCGTCGCAGGAAGTACCCGGCAAGACACTGCCGCCGGGGGTACCATTGCAGTCCAGCGTTTGCCCGACACAGTTGCAGTTCGAGGTCCACGTGTCATTGCCCGTGTTCGCGTTCCCGTCATCGCAAGCGGTACCGGGGAGTGCGGGGCCGTTCGGAACATTGTTGCAGTCCAGTGTCGCCGGGGTGCCTGCGCATTGGCAGTTCGCGTTCAGCACGTCGTTGATCGTTGCCGCATTCCCATCGTCGCACGAAGTGCCGGGAAGAACGTTGCCACCAGGGGTGCCATTGCAGTCCAGCGCTTGCCCGACGCAGTTGCAGTTCGCGGTCCACGTGTCATTGCCCGTGTTCGCGTTCCCGTCGTCACAAGCGGTGCCGGGGAGTGCGGGGCCGTTCGGAACATTGTTGCAGTCCAGTGTCGCCGGGGTGCCTGCGCATTGGCAGTTCGCGTTCAGCACGTCGTTGATCGTAGCCGCATTTCCGTCGTCACAGGAAGTGCCCGGCAAGACGCTGCCGCCGGGGGTACCATTGCAGTCCAGCGCTTGGCCGACACAGTTGCAGTTCGAGGTCCATGTGTCATTGCCCGTGTTCGCGTTCCCGTCGTCACAAGCGGTGCCGGGGAGTGCGGGGCCGTTCGGAACATTGTTGCAGTCCAGTGTCGCCGGGGTGCCTGCGCATTGGCAGTTCGCGTTCAGCACATCGTTGATCGTTGCCGCATTCCCATCGTCGCACGAAGTGCCGGGAAGAACGTTGCCACCAGGGGTGCCATTGCAGTCCAGCGCTTGCCCGACGCAGTTGCAGTTCGAGGTCCACGTGTCATTGCCCGTGTTCGCGTTCCCGTCGTCACAAGCGGTGCCGGGGAGTGCGGGGCCGTTCGGAACATTATTGCAGTCCAGTGTCGCCGGGGTGCCTGCGCATTGGCAGTTCGCGTTCAGCACATCGTTGATCGTTGCCGCATTCCCATCGTCGCACGAAGTGCCGGGAAGAACGTTGCCACCAGGGGTGCCATTGCAGTCCAGCGCTTGCCCGACGCAGTTGCAGTTCGCGGTCCACGTGTCATTGCCCGTGTTCGCGTTCCCGTCGTCACAAGCGGTGCCGGGGAGTGCGGGGCCGTTCGGAACATTGTTGCAGTCCAGTGTCGCCGGGGTGCCTGCGCATTGGCAGTTCGCGTTCAGCACGTCGTTGATCGTAGCCGCATTTCCGTCGTCACAGGAAGTGCCCGGCAAGACGCTGCCGCCGGGGGTACCATTGCAGTCCAGCGCTTGCCCGACGCAGTTGCAGTTCGAGGTCCACGTGTCATTCCCCGTGTTCGCGTTCCCGTCGTCGCAAGCGGTGCCGGGGACTGCGGGGCCGTTCGGAACGTTGTTGCAATCGAGGGTGGCAGGGGTGCCTGCGCATTCGCAGTTCGCCTGCAGCACGTCGTTGATCGTTGAAGCATTCCCGTCATCGCAGGCCGTGCCGGGCATCGCGGGGCCGTTCGGAACGCTGTTGCAATCGAGCGTCACAGGAGTGCCTGCGCAATGGCAGTTCGCGTTCAACACGTCGTTGATCGTCGCCGCGTTGCCATCGTCGCACGAAGTGCCAGGCAAGACGCTCCCGCCGGGAGTGCCATTGCAGTCCAGCGCTTGGCCCTCGCATTCGCAGTTCGAGGTCCATGTGTCATTGCCCGTGTTCGCGTTCCCGTCGTTGCACGAGGTGCCGGGAAGGGCGCTGCCGCCGGGCGTGCCGTTGCAGTCCAGCGCTTGCCCGGCGCACTGGCAGTTCGAGCTCCACGTGTCATTGCCCGTGTTCGCGTTCCCATCATCGCAAGCGGTACCGGGCATCGCCGGACCGTTCGGAACATTGTTGCAGTCCAGCGTCGCTGGCGTGCCCACGCACTGGCAATTGGAATTCAATACATCGTTGATCGTCGCCGGGTTGCCATCGTCACAGGAAGAACCGATCTGCCCGGGCACATTGGGGCAATTGTCCTGGGCATTGCAGATACCATCGCCGTCAGTGTCCGGGCTGGTCGTGCCAACGCACTGGCAATTGGCGTCCAGAACATCGTTCACCGTACAGGCGCTGCCATCATTGCAGGATGAACCTGCCACCGCCGGGCCTCCGACCACTCCATTACAGTCCGGTGTGGCCGTACCCGAGGCCGTCGCTTGCACACCAAGTGAGAGGTCGTAATACTTTCCGGTGTTCGAGATCTGCAGCTTCACGGCCCTGACCATATATCGCTTCCCGCTGACGAACGGGACTGCAGCGCTACTGAAATTTGCCTGTACGACCGGGTTGGGCGTTAGCCTGACGAGCTGGCCATTGTTGGTATTGACCTCATAGACATGGTATCCGTCCACTGCGCCCAGGGAAGCAGTCCATGTGAATGCCGCGAGACCACCATTGTTGCCCACTTGCAAATTGGAAGGACGGGCCACTACGGTCATCCGCAAGGAGGGGTCCCCTAGCAGCCCAAGATGCACCCTGTTATACGGCTGGCCTTGCCATCCCCCGTTCTGCGGGGTGTACAGCGAGGTGTTGTTCATGGTGATCTTGGCGCTCAGACCGATATTATCGCCCATTCCCATGTGCTGGAACCACCAATTGGGTATTCCGGAAAACACATTGGTCAGCGCATTACCGCTGGCGATGGTGGCACGAAGGAAATTGTTCGTGACATCCCAGTCCCCGAAATAGCTTCCGAACGCCATATTGAAGATCCCACCGAAATCGATGTTCGCATAGTTGTCCGAGTTTCCGACGTTGTAGGCGCTCACCCACGTTCCTCCCCCGCTGGCGTATGTCCAGAGATAGCTCTGTCCATTGATCACGTTGTAGAAGGGAGTGCCTGTCGGATCCAGGTTCGTGGTGTTGGATGCCCCTACCAAAGCAGGGATGAACCGATAGGCCGATCCGGCCGCGGGATGGGGCATTCCAGGATCCTGGAAGTTGTCGAATATGATCCCGCGACGTTGTGGCACGAATTGCCGGGTCTTGTAGGCATGGGCCTTGTTCAAATACCTGCGTGTCAATTCGGTCTCACTGTAGGGGAACGAGTACCATGGCAGGCCCATGTTGGAGAAATCGATGCGCCCCACTTCGAGCTCAATGGCACTGGGGTAGTCACTTTGATCGAACTTGCCATCACCTGGAACATTGTAATTGCGATCCAACTGGGAGCTTGTGATGTTCACGGAGTTGTCCGTCCACGTTCCGTCCATCTCGCCGTAATAGCCGTCGCAGGGCCATGCACCCAAGTGGTCCGAATGCCCGTCCGGGTTCAACCGCCCGGAGTAGGGCACCGGCACATGACCAATGATATAGACTGCCTTGACATTCTCCGGGTCCGCATTATAGTCGCCCTGCACAAGTGCACGGACGTTGGGGACTGAAGTGGAGCGGGACACATTATGCCTGATCACACCCCAACCATCATCCTGAAGGTCAGTAGCCAATTGGTCCAATTCCGCCGTCAATCCGCCGGCTATGTCATTGTCCACCAACAGCACCATGACGCCCCTGTTATCCACAGCGGCGACATCGATACCGGAGGCGATGTATCCCGTACCTGTCACACCGGCCGACCGGACCACCTTGTACTCATAGTAGATGCCGACGGACACGTTATTGTCAACGAGCTGGTTGGTGGAGCCGCCAAGGCTGGCGATGCTGCTACCCCAACTTTGACCATCCTTCAGTTTACGGTATACCGTGTAACCCGTGGCCGTACCATATGGTTCCCAAGACAAGGTGATCCGTGGCGGTGCGTTTTGCACTGTTGCCGCCATTTGGACCGCATCGGCCTGGGAATAGGACTGCGCAAAAAGCCCAAAGGCTATGACGGTACCGGAAATTGTGAGAAGGAGCTGTTTCACCATCATGCTATAGGGCTGGGCCTGTTATCCCGGTCCCGGAAATGGAGCTTGACCCTTCGATGGGACATGGGACAGGAGACCTTATAGCGTAACCCGTAACGTGCGGGTTACACACATGGTTCAGCGATCAGACGAATAGCAAATAAGGCGGTACCGATCCCGTACTTGGCCCCACGGACTCCATTATTGCCGGACGATCGGGGCACGGGCCAAAGCGATGCCATGGGCATCCCGGAGCACAAGGAAATACGTGCCGTTGGCAAGGTCGGAAACATCGATCTGTTCCTTGAACCCGGACTTACGGACTTCTGCACCCGATAGGTCATAAATACATGTGACAGCCGCGTTCGGGCCGACTTCGCCGATGTGGAGGATTCCGGTTGTGGGATTGGGATGGAGGAAGATCCCCGGCAGCGTTCCGACCTGGCTCACGGACGCTAAGGTGCACGCATCACCGACCCCGTCCCCATCAATGTCCGTCTGGTCCGGATTGTACGTCCACGGGCAATTGTCACAGGCATCACCAATACCGTCCTGATCAAGGTCGGGTTGAGAGGAGTTCGGGAGTGTCGGGCAATTGTCATGACAATCCAACACGCCGTCCGCATCACTGTCCAGGTCCGGTATGGTACCGGTGGTGCCGCCGGCGCACTGGCCGCAACCGTCCACGAAAGCACTGCCGCCGACCTGTCCCGCACAATCGATCGGGACACCCGTGCAGATGCATGCCACGCTCCATGTATCGGATCCGGTCGCCGGGTTTGCGTCGTTGCAGGGTGTTCCCGGTAATGCAGGACCACCCGGCTGCTGCAGGCAATCATAGGCCTGGCCCTGGCATGTGCAAGCATCCGTCCATCTATCGTTGCCGGTGCTGATGTTCAGGTCATCACACGGTGTGCCCGGCAAGGCCGTGCCCCCGGCCACATGGTGACAATCGAAAGGCAGGCCCGCACATTCGCAACTGGTCGACCACGTGTCATTGCCGGTCTCGGGATCTCCATCATCACAAGGCGTACCCGGCAAGATGGGCCCGCCAGGTGTTCCCGCACAATCAACAGGCAGTCCAACACACGTGCAGTCCATGGTCCAAGTGTCGTCACCGGTCGATCCGTCGCCATCATCGCAGGCGGTTCCGGGCAGTGCATCTCCGCCTGGGACATCTTCACAGTCCAAGGGCACACCAACACAGGCGCAATCCATCGACCATACATCATTGCCCGTGTCCGGGTCCCCGTCATCACATGAGGTTCCTGGCAATGCCGGTCCGCCCTCTTCCCCAAGGCAATCCGCCGGTGCGCCCAAGCAGTCGCATTCTGCCGACCATGTATCTGCTGTGGTCAATGGGTTCCCATCGTCACAGGGCGTACCCGGTAGCACCTCCCCTCCGGGAACACCTTCGCAATCCACGACAAGTCCGATGCATTCGCAGTCGATGGTCCATGCATCACCCATGGTCGTGTTGTTCCCGTCATTGCACAGGGTGCCTGGCAAAGCGGGTCCGCCCGGTACGCCAAGGCAGTCAATGAACTGTCCGACGCATTCGCATCCACTGGTCCACGTATCGTTACCCGTGGTGGCGAGGCTATCATCACATGCCACGCCCGGAAGCGCGGGACCGCCTGCTTCCCCTAGGCAATCCGTAAGCAGGCCCGCGCAGTTGCAGTCCGGTCCCCAAGCGTCCTCCGTAGTTGCTTGGTCACCATCATCACAAGGAGTCCCCGGCATCGCCGGTCCGCCCGGGACACCCTCGCAATCCACCGGCTGGCCCACGCATTGGCAATTCGCGTCCACCATATCACCAACGGTCGTCGAAAGACCGTCGTCACAGGTTGCACCCGGTTCCGGTTCACCGCACCCGCAATTCCCCGGTTCCACTTTGTCCGGGTCGTTCGGGCAGCCGTCCTCCGCATCACAGCTACCATCATTGTCGCTGTCCTGAAAAAGACCGGTGCATTGGCAGTTGGCATTCAGCACGTCGTTCACGGTGCAGGGATCCGCATCATCGCAGGTGGAACCGGTCTGTCCCGCCTGCCCGGGGCAATCGTCCAACGCATCGCAGATCCCGTCATTGTCACTGTCCGGGCCTGGAGTTCCCACGCAATTGCAATCGCCGTCCAATACATCATTGACAGTGCAAGGGTCGCCATCGTCGCATTGCCAGCCGGTTTCACCGGTCACTCCGGGACATCCGTCCACCGCATCGCAGAGCCCATCACCATCGCTGTCCACGAAAGTGCCCACGCATTGGCAGCTTTCATCCAAGATGTCGTTGATCGTGCAGGCGTCACCATCGTCACAAGCGGAGCCGGATTGTCCGGGCTGTCCGGGGCAATCGTCCAACGCATCGCAGATCCCGTCACCATCACTGTCCGGGCCTGGAGTTCCCACGCAATTGCAATCCCCATCCAGCACATCATTGATGGTGCAAGGGTCGCCATCGTCGCATTGCCAGCCTGTCTCACCGGTAACCCCGGGGCAACCGTCCTCTGCATCGCAGAGTCCGTCGCCATCGCTGTCCACGAAAGTGCCCACGCATTGGCAGCTTTCATCCAACATATCGTTGACCGTGCAGGCATCGCCATCGTCACAGGTTGAGCCCACCTGTCCAGGCTGTCCGGGGCAATCGTCCCAGAAATCGCAGATCCCATCACCATCGCTGTCCGGGCTGGGTATCCCGACGCAAATACAATTGGCGTCCAGCACGTCGTTGAAGGTGCACGGATCGCCATCGTCGCATTGCCAGCCGGTTTCACCAGTTACTCCGGGGCAGCCATCGATCGCATCGCAGAGACCGTCGCCATCACCGTCCGGTAAGGGCGTTCCCACGCATTGGCAGTTTGCGTTCAGCATATCATTCACGGTACACGCATTGCCGTCATCACAAGAGGAACCTTGCACGCCGGGCACATTGGGGCAATTGTCCAAAGCATTGCATACGCCATCTGCGTCCGCATCCTGGAATGTGCCGGTGCATTGGCAACTCCCATTGATCACATCCCCGGTCGTGCATGGATCCCCGTCGTTGCACGATGATCCGATCTGGCCCGGAACGAACGGGCAGTTGTCTTGCGCATTACAGATGCCGTCACCATCGCTGTCCTGAAAGGTGCCCGTGCATTGGCAATTCGCGTTCAACACATCATTGATCGTGCAGGTGTTACCGTCATTGCACGTTGAGCCGATCTGTCCGGGAACGCCGGGGCAGTTGTCCTGCGCGTCGCAGATCCCGTCCCCGTCCGAATCATGATAGGTGCCTTGGCACTGGCAGGAAGCATCCCAAAGGTCGTTCAAGGTGCAAGGACTGCCGTCATCACAAGGCGTGCCAGCAAGCGCCGGACCACCGATCACGCCAAGGCAATCCGGGGATTGTGAACCGGCCACTGCCTCACCGAACGCACCGAGGCTGAGGTTGTAATAGCTGCCACTGGGCGTCTGTTCGAGCTTAACCGCACGGACCATGTACCGAAGGGTACCACCCGCCCCGGAAATACTTTCCGAAAAGGACGACCCGGTGACCGGGTTATCCGTGACGCGTTGCCATGACCCGGTCGCCGAAATGAACCGGTACACATGATAGCCCAGCACATTGTCCAGGCTACCGGACCATGTAATGTTGACCGTGTTGCCGTTCACCGTGCCGACAACGTTCGAAGGCGGTCCGACCATGGACATGCGCAACGTGGGATCGCCCATCAAGGCAATGTGGACCATGCCCGCGCTTGAGTTCGCGGGCGAATAGTGGCCGTTGCCATTGTTCTGCGTCAATCGTGTGGCGAATCCAATGGTCTCTCCCATCCCCATATGGTGGAAGAACCAGTTAGGGTAGCCTGCCCAAAAGCAGGACAAGGTCTTTCCCGTGGCCAGGGACGAACGCATGAAATCGTTCTGGCAATCGAAATCACCGAAGGAACTTCCGAAAAGGATGGTAAAGACCGACTTCAGGTCGCTAGTGGCGAAATCCGACGAATGGCCAACGCCGTTGGCGGAATCCCAATAGCCGCCTCCGCACCCGTAACTCCAGAGGTAACTCTGGTTCTGCATCGTGGAGAAGTAGTCCAGGTCGACCACGTTGGCGGGGCCTACCAGAGGGCCGAAGCCACTATATCCGTTGGAGGCGAACGCATCGTTGTAGCCGACGAAATTGTCGTCCACCAATGCCCTCGGCACGGCCGTATAGTTACGCGCTTTCCAGTTGTGGAGTTTGGTCAGGTAATTCCCCATCAACGTTGTCTCGCTTTGCGGGAACACCGGAAGATCGTGGAAGTCGACGCGGCCTACGGCTAGTTCCACCGCACTGGGAATGTTGCCTTGGTCATACTTCCCATCACCGGGCACATTGTGGTTCCTCGGATCCACAGCACCCGTGGAGGTGACCTGGGAATCGGTCCATGTACCGTTCATATCACCATAGAACACGTCCGCGCTCCATGCACCCAAATGTTGCGAATGCCCATCAGCCGCCATGTTACCGGAATACGGGACCGGTACATGGCCGACAAGGAAGACCATTTTGGTATTCCCGGGGTCGGTATTGTAGTCGTTCACGACGATGTTCTTGATGCTGGGCACGCTCGCATTCCTGCTCACGTCATGGCGCACAACGGTCCAACCGTCGCCCTCCAAGTCCTTCTGCATCTGTTCCAATTGGGATGCTAGCGCAGAGCTGAAGTAGTCGTCCACCAGCACGATCACCTTGCCCCTGGCCTCCACCATGGGCATCAGGATGCCCGAATTGATGTAGGAATAGCCGTCACCGACATTGGTGGTGTGCCTCACAACTTTGTATTCGTAGGATACCCCTGTCGTGACATTGTTGTCCGCCCACGTCTGGGTATTCGCGCCCAGTACCGCCACGGGATCGCCCCAACTGGTCCCCCCTTTGATCTTTCTCCAGATCTGGTAGCCGGTCACATTGTAGAGTCCTTCCCAATTCAAGGTGATACGGGGAGGGGATGCTTGGACTTGGGCCGATGCCTCTACGCTCCGCTCATAGGCCTGCGCACAGATCGGGGTCGATCGCGCAACAGACCATAGAGAGAGGCTCAAAATGAGCAACTTACGTACCTGCATCTTCAATAGGGGCCACGAAATTAGTTGGTTTGATCATTAGGGACCAGTAACTGACCAACCTATGAAGTGGCCGTGGGGTGCATAAATCACCTTGGAGGCCGATGTCCGGGTAACATACAAGTGCCCAAATGGTTCACTTCTCATAGCCCGACCAAGCATGCCGGATACCCGAAAGTTAACGACGAAATCCGTGCATTTTTCGATGACGAATGATTTTTACCTTACCAACCTCACTTAACCTTTGTATGTGGAAGCCGTTCAACAGGTCGTAAATTTCGGATCCATAGACCTTCGGACCAGCATGTCTAAACAACCTAGGCCCATCCCCGATCACGTTTTTGCCTTCTTTGAGCATTCTGCGGCCGCACAACCCGACGCTCCGGCCTTGACCGGCAATGGAACCTCCTTGACCTACGGCGAATTGGCCGGAAAAGTGGACCAACTGGCAGCGCACCTCCAGCATCAGGGCATCAAGCCCGGGGCCAATGTGGGCTTGTGTTTGGAGCGCTCCGCGGAACTCATCACCAGTGTATTGGGCATCCTCAAGGCAGGTGCCGCTTATGTGCCCATCGACCCGGCCTATCCCAAGGACCGGATCGCCTTGATGTTGCAAGATGCGCGACCGCCGATGGTGGTCACCGACCGGGAACACGCCCACCTTTTCCCAGGCAACATCAAATTGCTCCTGATCGACGAGCTCGACCTCTCGAAGCGTGTCGCATTCGAAGGGAAATGCCCCGCGGGGCCGAATGACCTGTGCTATATCCTCTTCACGTCGGGAAGCACCGGCCGCCCGAAAGGCGTGGCGATGCACCACGCGCCGCTGGTCAATTTGATCCAATGGCAATTACGGACGTCGGTGCTGAAGGAAGGCTCGAAAACCTTGCAGTTCGCGCCCATCAGCTTCGACGTGAGTTTCCAAGAGATCTTCACCACGTTCGCCCAATGCGGCACGCTGGTGATGATCACGGACGAGGACAGGTTGAACTCGACCCAATTGCTCCGGAAGATCATCTCCCAAAGGATCAACAGGGTCATTGTGCCGTTCGTCGCACTCCAGTATTTGGCCGAGGCCGTTCAGCGCACCGGTGAAGTCCCCTCGTCCCTGCGTGAAGTATTCACCAGCGGCGAGCAATTGAAGATCACCCCTGCGGTGATCAACCTTTTCAAGCAGCTGCCCGGTTGCCGCTTCTGCAACCAGTACGGCCCCACCGAGGGCCATGTGGTGAGCGAACTTGAACTAAAAGGCGACCCCACATCCTGGCCGCCCCTTCCCTCCATCGGGAAAGCGATCGACAATGTGAAGCTCCTCGTCCTGGACGATGCCATGCATCCCGTGGAAAAGGGCGTGGAAGGAGAACTCTACCTGGGCGGCGCATGCGTGGCTACCGGATATATCGGTCGCGACGACCTGACGGCTGAACGCTTCGTTGCCGACCCGTTCACAGCGGGGGGCCGATCGTACCGGACGGGAGACCGCGCGGTGGAAATGGCCGATGGTAACATCGACTACAAGGGTCGCATGGACGGACAGGTAAAGGTGCGCGGATACCGCATTGAACTTGGCGAGGTGGAAGTAGCGCTGGAAAAACACGACAGTATTGAACAGGCCGTAGCCACGGTGCGTGAGGATATTCCGGGACTGAAAAGGCTTGTGGGCTATTACGTGGCCACGAAAGCGCTTTCCACGAACGACCTGCGGAGCCACCTGGGGGCTTTGCTGCCGGATTACATGGTGCCGTCCGCGTTCGTGGCCGTGACCATAATGCCCCGCACGCCCAGCGGCAAGATCGACCGCAAGGTCTTACCGGCACCCGATGTGAAGCGACCGGACCTGGACGTGGTTTTCGTACGGCCCACCACCCAGCTCCAAGAAGCCATCGCCGCCGTTTGGGCCAACCTGCTTGGCGTGGACAAGGTGGGCATTGACGATAACTTCTTCGACCTTGGCGGAAATTCCCTACTGAGCATCCAATGCGTAGCCCAACTGGAAACGCGCGGATTCGCCCTCCCCATCGTGAAACTCTATCAGCACCCTACTATCCGCGCCTGCACCGAGTATCTGGAAGGTGGCGACGGCGGTATCTCCCCGGCGGAAATGGCCCGGGTCCGGTTTTCTTCGAACAAGTCGAAAGAGCGCGGCGAGATCGCTATCGTGGGCATGAGCGGCCGCTTCCCCGGCGCGGAGAACACCGAGCAACTTTGGCGGAACTTGATCGAAAAGAAGAACAGCGTCTCAACGTGGACACTCGACGAGATCGACCCTTCCATCCCGGATACGGTGAAGAACGACCCGGACTATGTGCCCGCTCGTGGCGTGATCACGGATGCGGACAAGTTCGACGCCGGATTCTTCGGTGTCAATCCCCGCGTGGCGGCCTTGATGGACCCGCAGCAGCGGGTGTTCATGGAGACCGCTTGGGCCGCCTTGGAGGACGCCGCTTATGATCCCGCACAGTTCGCCGGCTTGATCGGCGTGTACGCCGGCATGGGCAACAACACCTATTTCACCCGCAACGTGATCGGCCATCCGGAGCTGATCGAACAGGTGGGCGATTTCCAAGTGATGACCGGCAATGAGAAGGACTACATCGCAACGCGGTTGGCCTTCGAGTTCAACCTGCGCGGCCCGGCGTTGAGCATCCACACGGCGTGCAGTACCTCGCTCGTGGCGATCGCCCAGGCCGCCAAAGCCCTGCGCGATGGCGAATGCGACATGGCGCTCGCGGGCGGCATCGCGATCACCGTGCCCATCAAAAGCGGCGTCACATACAACGAGGGCGGTATGTACAGCCCTGATGGCAGCACCCGCACCTTCGATGCTGAAGGCAAGGGGACGAGCTTCAGCGACGGCGTGGGCATCATCGTACTCAAGCGCTTGGACGATGCCATTCGCGACCATGACCACATCTACGCCACTGTAAAGGGCAGCGCGCTGAACAACGACGGCAGCGACAAGGCGAGCTTCACAGCGCCCAGCGTGCGCGGACAGGCCGAGGTGATCGCCATGGCCCACGCCGACGCTGGCGTAAAGCCACAGGAGATCTCCTACGTGGAAACGCACGGCACGGCGACACCATTGGGCGACCCCATCGAAGTGGAGGCATTGACCCTGGCATTCCGCCCTGGATCAGATGATCAGAAAATCAGAAAATCAGAAAATGGGGATACGCACATCTGTGCGATCGGCTCGATCAAGAGCAACATGGGGCACCTTACCGCAGCCGCCGGTGTGGCGGGCGTGATCAAGACCGCACTGGCACTGAAGGAGGGCGTGATCCCTTCCAACGTCGGCTTTGAAACGCCGAACCCGGCCATCGACTTTGCTAACAGCCCCTTCCGTGTGGCCAATGAGAACATCGCTTGGAGACGGACCACCAAGCCCCGGGTGGCCGGTGTTTCAGCGTTCGGTGTAGGCGGCACCAATGCGCATGTGATCCTTGGGGAAGCACCACTGCCCGATCCTTCCAGTGCTGGTCGCGACAAGCAACTCTTCCTGCTGAGCGCGAAAACCAAGACCAGTTTGGATGCCATGACCGAGAATTTCCGCACATGGCTGGAAATGCACCCCGAGGCCTCATTGGCGGACGCTTCCTTCACATTGATGGAAGGACGCCGCTCCTTCAAACACCGGCGCTTGATCGTCGGCGGCACGCACCAAGAGGTGATCGATGCGATCGCCAAGAAGGACACGAATTTGATGGGCACGCGCGAGCTGCACGAAGCGGCACCGGGCGTGGTCTTCATGTTCCCCGGCCAAGGCGCGCAGTATGTGGGCATGGGCCGCGAGCTGTATGCCAGCGAACCTGTGTTCGCACAGCATTTCGACCAGTGCTGCACGCTCTTTGCGAAAGCCCTGGACACGGACCTGAAGGCGATCATATTCCCCGCCTCCGGCAAGGAGGAAGAGGCTGCGGAACAGCTCAAACAGACGGTGCATACACAGGCTTCGCTCTTTACCGTCCAATACAGCTTGGCCAAGCTCTGGATGCATTGGGGCATCACGCCGCAAGCGATGATGGGCCACAGCATCGGGGAATTCGCGGCCGCCTGTTTGGCCGGCGTCTTTTCCTTGGAAGATGCCATCACCTTGGTGGCGAACCGTGGCCGCATGATGCAGGAACTCCCTTCAGGAAGCATGCTCAGCGTGCGTGCTGCGGAGGCCGACATCGCAAAGCGCCTGCCAGCCGGATGCAGCATTGCGGCCAACAACGGCCCGCAGTTATGCGTGGCCAGCGGACCGAAGGAGGCCATATCGGAGTTCCAAGCGGAACTGGAGAAGGAGGAGATCAGCTGCAAGTTGCTGATGACCAGCCACGCTTTCCACAGCCCGATGATGGACCCCTTGGTGGCACCGTACAAGCGCGTTGTGGATGACGTGGCCCTGAACACACCACGCATCCCCATCATCAGCACGGTCACGGCCGAGTGGCTGAAGGATGAAGAAGCCACGAGCGCCAAGTATTGGAGCGACCATCTGCGGGCCACGGTGCGTTTCGCACAAGCCGTGCAATTCGCATGGCAGGACGCGGACCGCGTAATGCTCGAAGTGGGCCCACGCACCACCGCTACCACGCTGGCACGCCAGCAAAGCGCCGATCCGAAGCGACAGGTCGCCGTGCCGTCGATGGGATCCGCTTCCGGGAACGGCGAGGAACTCACCGCATTGCTGCGCGCTGTCGGCTGGCTATGGCAGAGCGGGGTGGAGATCGACCGGAAGGCATTCTTCGAGCGCGAAGTGCGCCACCGCATTTCGCTGCCCACCTATGCGTTCGAGCGCGTGCGCCACTGGGTGGACCCCGTGTCCATGATCGCTGCCGGTGGACATGCCATTGCGAGCACCACCATCGAGGCACCGGTGCCGAACGGCTTGGACGCCAACCTTTCGCCCAAGGAGCATTTGATCCAACAGATCAAAACACTGCTGGAGGAAAGCTCCGGTCTGGAATTGGCCGAGACCGCCCCCGAGGACACCTTCCTCGAGATGGGACTTGACTCGCTGTTCCTCACGCAGGTGGCCACATCGCTCAGCCGCAAGTTCGGCGTGAAGATCAGCTTCCGGCAACTGAACGAGGACTTGCCGAACTTGGACAAGCTCGCGGATTTCCTGCTGCCCCATGTGAAAGAAGGAGCCGCCGCGATCGCAAAAACCGTCACCGGCAACACATCCGCTTCCAATGTGGACGCCATGGAGGACGCGCCCGAATTGAAGAAAGTCTTCGGCGCACAGGCACGCATCCAGAAGGAAAAAGTGGACGACTTCACGCCGGAACAGCGTGCCTGGTACAACGACGTCGAAAAGCGCTACATCGCGAAGACCGCGAAGAGCAAGACCTTCACGCAAGAGAACCGCGGGCCGATGGCGGACCCGCGCGTGGTGACGGGCTTCAAGCCACAGACCAAGGAACTGGTGTACCAAGTGGTGGTGGACCGCAGCGAAGGCTGCCACCTGTGGGACATCGACGGCAACGAATATGTGGACATCCTCAGCGGCTTCGGCTCCTCCATGTTCGGCTACATGCCGGACTTCATCAAGAAGGAATGCCATGCGCAGTTGGACGCAGGCATCGAGATCGGACCGATGCATCCGTTGGCAGCGGACGTCTCCAAGCTGTTGTGCGAACTCACCGGACAGGATCGTGCCGCCGTGTGCAACACTGGATCGGAGGCCGTACTGGGCGCGATGCGCATGGCGCGGACGGTGACGGGGCGCAGCCTCATTATCGCGTTCAGCGGGAGCTACCACGGCATCAACGACGAGGTGATCGTGCGCGGCAGTAAGAGCCACAAGAGCTACGCCGGCGCACCGGGCATCATGCCCGAAGCGGTGGAGAACATGTTGATCTTGGACTACGGCACACCTGAGAGCTTGGAGATCATCAAGCAGCGTTGCCATGAAGCGGCCGCCGTGCTGGTGGAGCCGGTGCAGAGCCGCCGCATGGAATTCCGCCCGGTGGATTTCCTCCGCGAAGTGCGCGCGGTGACCAAGCAGCACGGCGCAGCGCTGATCTTCGACGAGGTGATCACCGGCTTCCGCATGCACCCAGGCGGTGCGCAGGCGTTGTTCGGCATCAAGGCGGACATCGGCACTTACGGAAAGGTGATCGGCGGCGGTATGCCGATCGGTGCCATGATCGGCAGCAGGCCATGGATGGACGCGCTGGACGGCGGCCCATGGCAGTTCGGCGACGACAGCGTGCCCGAGGCGGGCGTCACCTATTTCGCGGGCACCTTCGTCCGTCACCCGTTGACCATGGCCGCCGCGAAGGCGTCCTTGGTACACATGAAGGAGGAAGGCCCCGCGTTGCAGGAGCGGCTGAACACCATGACCGAGGACATGGTGGAACGTGCCAACGTACTCTTCGACCAGTATCAGCTCCCCTACCGCTGGGTGAATTTCGGCAGCGCATTCAAGACCAAGTACGATGAGAGCGTAGCCTATCCGGAGTTCTTCTTCCTGCTGATGCGCCTGCACGGCGTGCATGTGCTGGACTTTCCTCACTTCCTCACCACGGCACATACCGCGGCGGACGTGGAGTTCATTCTTTACGCCTTGGACCGGACCTGCAACGAACTGCGCGCCTCTGGCTTCATGCCGGAACGCACCTATCCGATCGAGGTGGTGAACAACACCTTGAACGGACACGCACGCAAACTGAGCGAGCGTGTGTTGGAGGCGGGCGAGCCGCCGGTGCCCGGGGCCCGCATAGGGAGAACGCCGAAGGGAGAACCCGGTTGGTTCATACCAAATGAGAAAGAGCCCGGAAAGTATGTTATGCTTGTGACCGAGGAAAAACAGTGATGAGGAACTTCTGACAAGTCCACGGACGATCATGGAGAAATTTATACCGGAAACGCGGCACGTTGAAGTGGACTTCGATCCCTTCGCCGGTCCCGCGATCCAGCGTACCATTCCCACCACGGAGGCGCAAATGGAAGTGTTCGCCGCCTCTGAAATGGGCGACGATGCGAACTGTGCATATGTGGAAAGCGTGTCTTTGATCCTCAAGGGAGATCTTGAACGCGGCGCGATGGATAAGGCGCTGCAAGACCTGGTGGACCGCCACGAGAGCCTGCGCAGCGTGATCAGTGCCAGCGGCATGCGCATGGTGGTCTTTGAGCGTATTGAACTGTCGATCCCGTACCACGACCTCACCGGCATGGATGAAGAGGTTCGCGCCGACCGCATGCAGGAATTGGCCGAGGCGGACATGACACAACCCTTCGACCTGGTACATGGCCCCCTGTTCCGGGTGTTACTGGCAAAGACGAGCAAGGAGGAACATGTCCTTCGCCTGAGCGGACATCATGCCGTGCTGGACGGTTGGAGCCTGGGCATCCTGATGGCAGAGACCAGCAGCCTCTACAACGCGCATATCTCGAATACCACACCGGTCCTGCCTCCCGCGGTCCCGTTCAGCGAATATGTGCTGGCCACTACGGATTTCGCGAAATCCACCGAGCATGCCGCAGTGGAGAAGTTTTGGACCGGCCTCTTCAAGGGTTCCATTCCCCGTTTGGACCTCGCCACGGACCGTGTCCGTCCAGAACGGAAAACGTTCAACGGCGACCGGCTGGACCTGCGACTGGACCCCAAGCTGGTGCTTGGCCTGCGCACCGTGGCCACTCGCAACGGCGCGAGCTTCGTCACCACCTTGCTCACCGCCTTCGAGGTGCTCCTGCACAAATTGACGGGATCGAGCGATATCGTCACCGGACTTCCAGCAGCGGGACAGAGCGACCTGGACATGAAGCATCTGGTGGGGCACTGCGTGAACCTGCTGGCCCTGCGCAGCCATGTGGACGATGAGGCAGCCTTCGATGCCCACCTTAAGGAACGGCGCACGCAAGTACTCGATGCGTTCGACCACCAGAAGTACACCTTCGGCACGCTTGTGCAGAAACTGAAAGTGCCGCGCGAACCCGGCCGGATCCCCTTGGTGCCCGTGGTGTTCAACATCGACATGAACATGGACGACGGAGTGGCCTTTGATGGGCTCACCCACACCTTCGTCAGCAATCCCCGGCACTACGAGAACTTCGAGCTTTTCCTGAACGCCACCGGCCAAGGCGATGGTCTGGTGCTTGAGTGGAGCTACAACACCGATCTCTTCGATGCCTCCACCATCCGCGATTGGATGGACCAGTTCAGCATTCTGATCGCCCGTATCAACACGAACGCAGCCTTGCCCATCGGCACACTGGTGGGTGAGGAAGACCTTGCGGCGGAAGCCCTGATGCCCCCTTCGGAATGGCTCGGCACACGCAGCGACATCCCCCGTGACCGCGGCATGGACGCCCTCTTCGACGAGGTGGTGAAGACCCATGGCGGACGCACGGCCTTGGTCACGGCGGAGGGGGACCTGAGCTATGAACAGCTCCATGCCCGTGTACTTTCTTTGGCCGGCGTACTGCAAGCCGCTGGCGTGAAACCGGGTGACCCGGTGGGCCTGTGTACGGACCGAAGCCCGGACATGGTGGCCGCCATGCTTGCGATCCTGCGATGCGGCGCCGCCTTCGTGCCATTTGACCCCGGTTATCCCGCGGAACGCTTGGAGTTCATGTTCCGCGATACCGATGTGAAGGTGCTTGTGACCCAAGGCCATCTGCTGGACGACTTGCCCAAACATTCCGCCAAGACCCTGCTCTTGGAGGAGATCACCGATGCGGCACCTTCGGTCAAGCCTCCCATGGGTAAACCGGATTCTCCCGCCTACATCATGTACACCTCGGGCTCCACCGGGGAACCCAAAGGCGTGGTGGTGCCGCACCGCGCGGTGACCCGCTTGGTGCGCGACCAGAACTATCTTCCTTTCGGGCCGGACCTCACCTTCCTGCAACTCTCGAACATTTCATTCGACGCGTCAACCCTGGAACTATGGGGGGCGTTGCTGAACGGTGCCAAGTTGGTGCTTCAGCCCCAGCAGAAGCCAACGTTGCAGGAGATCATCAGTACCATCCGCCAACAGAAGGTGACCACCGTTTGGTTCACAGCAGGCTTGTTCAACCTTCTGGTGGACGAGCATGTGGAGAGCCTGTGCGGACTCAAGCATATCCTTACCGGCGGCGATGTGCTGAGCGTTCCTCATGTAAAGCGCGCGCTGCGCGTGGTAGGCCGGGGCGTGCTCATCAACGGCTACGGCCCCACGGAGAACACCACCTTCACCTGTTGCCATGCGATCGACGACGAACACGCGTTGAAGGCACGCGTCCCCATCGGCCGGCCCATCACCAACACCACTGCACACATCCTCGACGAGGCCATGAACCCCGTGGCCATCGGCGGGAAGGGCGAACTCTACACCGGTGGTGAAGGTGTGGCCTTGGGCTACTGGGGCAAACCCGGGCTCACGGCCGAGAAGTTCGTGGACGACCCTTTCAGCGATACACCGGGGGCCAAACTGTACCGCACCGGCGACTTCGTGCGTTGGCTCCCGGACGGCACGATCGACTTCCTCGGCCGCGGCGACGGGCAAGTTAAAGTGCGCGGATTCCGCGTGGAACTAGGCGAGATCGAAAGTGCCATCAGCGATGTTGCTGAGGTGAAGGACCGCGCAGTGATCGTCCGTAGCGACCTTCCCGGCGAGAAGCAATTAGTAGCCTATGTGGTGCCGAAGGATCTTTCCCGGTTGGCCGAGGACGTGGTGGCACAGGAAGCGTTGATCAATGCCGTCCGCGAGCACTTGCGCAATGCCTTGCCGGGCCACATGGTGCCCACGACGTTAGTGATCCTGCCTGAACTTCCGCTCACCGCGAACGGCAAGGTGGACAAGCGCGGGCTGCCCATGCCCGAGCTGCGTTCCCAAACTCTGGAGGTGAAGCACGTGGCCCCTCGAAACGCCAAGGAGGAACGCCTAGCGGAACTCTGGTCCGATCTATTACATGCCCCAGGCATGGGCATTCACGACAACTTCTTCGATTTGGGCGGGCACTCGCTCATCGGCATCCAATTGCTGGCCCGCGTGGAGGAGCGCTTCGGCAAGAGCCTTCCCTTAAACTCACTGTTCCAAGCGCCTACCATTGCCGCATTCGCGAAACTGCTGCAAAGTGAAAAGGGAACCACCGGGCTGAAGAATCTGGCGGCATTGCAACCAACGGGCGACCGCATCCCGTTCTTCTGCGTGCATGGCGACGAGGCGAACCACCACATCACCCGATACCTCGGGAAGGATCAGCCGTACTACGCGTTCTTCCACCAAGGCGAGAACGGTGCACCTTTCGAGCACAAGACCGTGGAAGAGATCGCCACGCATTATGTGAACGAGCTGAAGTCTGTGCAACCGGAAGGCCCTTATCTGCTGGGAGGATATTCCTTTGGCGGCATCGTCGCGTTTGAAATGGCAAGGCAGCTCATGGCAGCCGGCCATGAAGTACCCTTGCTTGTGATGTTCGACATGTATGCCCCGGAGGACTTCCTCAAGACGATGAGGACGGAAGAGAAGTTCTATGCGCCGTTGAAGCGCACCGTGATGCGCTGGCTTGTGGATCGAGCGCTCCGCAAGGGGAACATACGCTCGCATAAGCTGCAGCACTTCCACATCATCGACAACTACCTGAATGCCATTCAGGCCTATCATGCAAAGCCATACGATGGACCTGTCACCGTGTTCAAGGCCGATCGTTCACCTGGGCCTGATGACATGGGCTGGAGCAAACTGGTGACCGGTCCGTTGGACATACAGGTGCTCCCGGGCGACCACTACAGCCTGATCAAGGACCCCGAAGTAGTGCTCCTGGTAAAGGAACTTTCCGCAAGCATCGACCGGGCCGTTAGCAAGCATGCCGTGGAAGCCGTTTGAGCATGAAGGCTGAACGGTCGTTGATCGTACACTGCGAAGGACCATCGCCGGCCCGGTTGGAGAAGGATCCACCGGGGCCATTGGCGTATGCAGTGCCCCAGGTATTGTTCGCCACCTTGGCTTCCTTGCAGGACCGGGAGGAGCGCTATCATGAACTCTTGGACGAGGAGGAGCTGGCCCGTGCCGAGCGCTTCCGTTTCGCCACGGACCACGACCGCTACATCCTTGGGCATGGCCTTCTGCGTGAGACCTTGGGCCATTACCTCGGCCGACCGGCGAAGAACCTGATACTCCGTCGTGGCGAATTCGGGAAACCCTTCCTGGAAGGGCATCCGGTCCATTTCAATCTGAGCGACACGAAAGATGCCGTGCTAGTAGCGGTAGCGAAGGAGCCCATCGGTGCGGACATCGAGACCATGAACCGGCGTACGGACCATGAGCGTGTGGCCGACCACTACTTCACGCCGCCGGAGGTAGCCAGCATCGCGGAGGCCGAGAATGGCAAGCGCCGCTTCTTGGAACTGTGGACCCGCAAGGAGGCCGTGCTGAAGGCCTGCGGCGTTGGCCTGATGGACGACCTGCACAGCTTGGAAGTGGGCGCAGCGCTGAACAGGATGAAGATCTCGCATCCGGACTTCGTGCGCATGGCCGCAGCGGAATACCATGTGCGCACAGCGCAGATCGGAACGGACCATCTGGTGAGCATCGCGACAGAATTGGCAAGTGATGGCTGGCGCATCGTGGCGGCTTGAGCCCTTGTTGCTCACTCCTCCCCCTCCCCAAAGAACCGCGGGTGGAAATTCAGCAGATAGAGCTTTTCGCTGGCACGCGTAACGGCCGTGTAAAGCCAGCGCACGTACTCGCGGTCGATCATTTCCTCGGTGACGTAGCCTTGGTCCACGAAGACGCTTTTCCATTGGCCACCCTGCGCCTTGTGGCACGTAACTGCATAAGCATACTTCACCTGAAGCGCGTTGGCATACGGGTCCTGCTTGAAGAGGCGGAAGCGCTCGCCCTTGGTGCGCGCCTCGATGCCTGCGAGCACATCCTGACCGAGTTGCCGCATGCGTGCGCCGGCCAGTGCGGGGCCTTCGCTCGCCAGTACGTCCAAGATCACCTTCACCTCCAGCTCGCGGTCCTCGCGGCCGTCCCACCAACCTATGGTCAGGTCCGCGAAGCATAGGCCGTAACGTTCCTCGGTGCCATGTACGCGCTGCACGGTCACCTGTTCGCCATTGGCGATCAGGCCGAACGAGCCGGGACCGGGACCGTTCTCACGCGACGCCCAGAAGTAGTTGTTCTTCACCACCATCAAGCGGTCGTTAGCCTCCAGTTCCTCTTCGAATCCGTGGATCCGTGCCCGCACCTGTTGGCTGTACTGGTAGGCGCGTTTGTTGCTGCGGCAGATCAGGCAGACCTCCCCGTCACCGTGGCGGGCGTATGCTTCCTCCAGCGCATCCTGCAGGTCATAGCCTTCCACACGGACCACATCGGGAAAGCCGGTGATGAAGTGCGGAATGATCTTTTCCTCCGCCGGTACGTGGACTTCCCCAATGCCCGCTTGCTCCGTCACAGGCATTGAAGCCAGTGTATCGCGCAGGGCCGTTGCGTTCACGAGGATCCCGGAGGCTTCGGCCTGCCGCACCACATCGGTAAGCTCGATGCTGCCTGCCAACAGACCTTGTTCCGCCAGCTCCTTTACGTCCAATGCCGGGCTGTGGTCACTGCCAACGGGGGGCAGCTGTGCCGGGTCGCCGATCAGCAGCAGCTTGTTCCCGGCGGAGGAGAAGACGTACTGGAAGAGGTCCGCCAGCAGGTCGCGATCGAATGCGCTGCCGCCGCCCTTACCGATCATACTGGCCTCGTCCACTACGAAGAGCGCATGTTGTTCCTTGTTGGGTGCCACGGAGATGCCGCCGTAGCCGCCGTCATCGTCGCCTGCCGTGCGATAGATGCGCCGGTGGATGGTGCTGGCGGAAGCTCCAGCATAAGCGCTGAGCACTTTGGCTGCACGGCCCGTTGGGGCCAGCAACACCACGGGTTTGCGCGCTTCGGCGAGCACCTTCACCAAAGCACCTACTAAGGTGGTCTTCCCGGTGCCTGCGTAGCCTTTCAACACCAGTGTGGCGCGTTCCTTTTCCGTGGCCAACAAGCGTGACAAGGCATCCATGGCCTTGTGCTGGCCTTGTGTAGGCACGTGTCCCAGACGGGTGAGCAGGCTTTCGGTGAGGCTGGCCATGGCTGGTGTGATTCGAGAGAGCGTCGGGATCAGACGGGCCGGAGGCCCTATGCAGCCCGCACTCGGGCCTTCGAGGTCCTCAGGCACCGAGCGCGGGCATCTGAGTTGGGCGGTGAAGTTCGGGATAGCCGCTGAACTTCCTTGATCACTTCCCAAAGCGCAGCAAGCGGAAATGAGTTCCTTTGTGGCACACGAAAAAGAGCCATCGCAATATTCCCGATGACCGAGGAACATTTTCACCCGAAGTACGATGCCGCCAAGGAACACGCTTGGCACTTGAGCTGCTGGGTGGCCCCGGCGCTGCAGGCATGGTGCGTACACGAGAAATCCTCGGGCCGTTTGATGGCCTTGGTCTGCGGTACGGGCGAAAACATGCCCCTGGAGCAGCGGATGCCCGGGAAGCCCGTGAGCGTGTCCTTCACCGCCATGCCGGAGATCAGCACATTAGTACCGGAAAGCGCTTTGGTGGCCGGCACCGAAATGCGCCACCTGAAGTTGGTACACGGCAGCGTGCCCACCGGTCTGCTGCGTGATGAACCCATCGGGACCCTCGGCGCACGTTGCATCTACCTGCACGATGAGATGGCCGAACGTTCCTTGCTCGAGCGCTTCCCGAATGCCCGCTCCCTGCCCTTGCATGGCACTTTGGTGAGCCATGCCCTCAGCCGGTCCTCATTTGGTGCGGTAGCTGTACTGCACCGCTCGGCCACGCGCTTGGACTTAGTGGTGGCGGACCGGGGGAAGCTGCTGCTGACGAACACCTTCCACGCCACGGTGGCGGAAGACCTGCTCTATTACACACTATTCGCCTTGGAGCAATGCGGGCTTTCACCGGATGATGTGGAGGTCCGTGCCGGAGGGACACATCTCACCCCCGGGGAAGAGCATCTTCTCTCGAAGTATTTCTTGAAAGGCCCCGTCCCCACCACCGGCGCGAAGGATCCCGTGCTTGTGGACCTGCCCGTGCCGAACGCCCACCACTGGACCGGCTTGATCGATCAGTTCCCATGCGCATCATAGGCGGCCGGTTCAAGGGGAAGCGCATCACCCCGCCGAAAGGCATCACGGCGCGACCTACCACCGACTTCACCAAGGAGGCGCTCTTCAACATCCTGCAACATTCCATCGCCTTGGAAGGGATCCGCGTGCTGGACCTCTTCGCCGGCGTGGGCGGCATCTCATTGGAATTCCTGAGCCGTGGCGCGGAAGAGGTGATCAGCGTGGAGCAGGACAATGCCCTGTACAGCTACTTCAAGCGCACCGCGGCCGATCTGGCATTGACCAACTGGCATGCGGTGAAAGCAGATGTGTTCACCTATCTGAGTTCCGACCGCAGCAGCTACGATGTGATCTTCGCGGACCCGCCTTTTCATGCCGATGGGACCGCGACCTTGCCGACATTGATCCGTGAGCGCGGCCTGTTGGCCCCCGACGGCCTGCTGATCATCGAGCATCCGCGCGAGACCGACCTGAGCGGCGATCCGTGGTTCGATGTTTGCCGGAAGTACAGCAACATCCACTTCAGCTTCCTCACTCCCAAACCTCCGCAGCCATGAGCGAGCGAATCGCCGTTTTCCCCGGATCCTTCGACCCCGTGACCATCGGCCACGTGAGCATCGTGATGCGCGCCCTGCCGCTCTTCGACCGCATCGTGGTGGCCATGGGTGAGAACAGCACCAAAAGCTACATGTTCCCCTTCGAACAACGATTGGACTGGCTGAAAAAGTCCTTCGCCCACAGCCCGAAGATCGAGGCCATTTCGTTCCAAGGCCTCACCGCCGACCTCTGTGTGGAACTGGGTGCGAAGCATATCGTACGCGGCCTGCGCAACAGCACGGACCATGGGAACGAGCGCAGCATCGCCTTGATGAACCATGCGCTGCGCGGCGTGGAGACCATCTTCCTGCCGGCATTGCCCGAACATGCGCACATCAGCAGCACCATCGTCCGGGAGCTGATGGCCAATAATGCCGACGTGTCCGCGTTCGTTCCTGCGGCGGTCCGCACGGCATGAAAATTCTTCTCTTAGGCATCCTTCTTCCGTTCGGCCTCGCCCTGAGCGCCGCGCCGGTGAGCATTCAGGTACACGCGCCCACCTATCCCGACCAACAGGTGGTGCTGTACCGCTACATGGATGCGGTCACCCTTCGGAAAGAAGCCATCGCCCATGGCAGGACCAATGCGAAGGGGGATGTGACCTTGAACGCCGAAGTGGAAGGCACCGAACGCGCCTTGCTCCGCATCGGCGATGTGGGCGCCGACCTTTTTCTGCGCGCGGGATCCTACCACGTTCAAATGCCCGCACCACGCACCGATCAAGCGCTTCCCATCAGCGGGACCGCACGCGTGGACCTGATCTTCCTCGACCTGGACCACTTGGACGTGAACGCTATGGTGAGCGACCTGAACGAGCGCTTGGACGCGTTCGTGGCGGAAGACCTTGCCACTGATCAGGATGCCGGGATGGATGCGGTGGCCAAGGAACGAAGCGGTACCGGGACCATGGTGCACGACACCGCCCGGAAACAGACCGACCTCTTCCTTTCTCCCCGCTGGAGCGAAGCCCGTGTGGACACCTTCGAACGGAAGCTCCGGAAGTTCTATGCCGACGTGGAAGATCCGTGGTTTCAAAGCGACGTGGAGTACGGTATTGCAGGTCTGCGCCTCGGCCCCCGCACCACCGACCGCGCACTCTTCGACCGCTACCTGAAAGACAAGCCGGTGCTCTACAATGTGCCTGAATACACGCGCTTTTTCACGGCCTTCTTCGCCGATCACCTCATGCGCTTTCCCTTCCGCACGGACACTGATGCACTGCTGAAGGATATCCAAGAGGGCCGCACGGACAGCCTCAAAGCATTGCTCGCGAAGAACGATTTCCTGAAGTCGCCCCGGCTGAACGAACTGGTGCTGATCACCGGGCTTTACGCAGAGCAGGGCAACGCGCAGTTCAACCATGCCGGCATTTTGAAAGTGTTCGAAGATGTGCGTGAACATTCCGCCTTTCAGGAGCATCGTGCCATTGCGGCCAACATGCTTTGGGACCTCACTACGATGACAGCGGGAACGCCTCTACCAGCGCTTTCGTTGATCGATACAAGCGGATCGCAAGTGGATATCGATAGCCTTTTCCATGGCCCGGTCTGCCTGATGATCACCGGGACCCGCGGCGCATACGGCGAGCAGGAACTAGGCGCCTTGGAAAAACTGCGGACGGAATACGACGGCTATGCCACCTTCATCGGGATCGCGCTGGAGGACAGCCCGGCCCAACTGGCGACATGGCTGCGCACCCATCCGAAAAGCGGTCCCAACTGGTTTATTCCCGCTGACCGGCAAGAGCTGCTGGACGCCCTGCGGGTCCGGAACACCCCCGTGCTTTTCTTGTTGCAAGGCCGCGAGTTGACAGCATCTCCAGGGCCCTTGCCAAGCCAAGGACTCGGGGCGGTGCTTCACAGCATCAGGGTGAAGGCCGACGAGGAACGGAAGCTCAGGCCGGACCGCGGTGTGCTTCCTCCCAGGCGTTGATCACGCGCTGAAGTGAAGGGTAGGTATCGCGGCGCACTTCCGCCAGTTCTTCCGCATCGGTCCAACGCACCTGGTCGATATCCTCCTCGTTCTGCGCGGTCAACGGCTCCGAGCTTTTGCCGCTCATGAGGAACCAATCAGTCCGCTTGAGGTGCTGCTTGCCTTTGCGCTCGTACGTGTGCCAAGTATGGCACAGCGGCCGGATCAGTTTGATGTCGTGCAGGCCGCATTCTTCCCGCACTTCGCGGACCGCTGCCGCATCAATGGGCTCACCCTTCTCCACCTTGCCCTTCGGCAGGTCCCAGCGGCCCATACGGTGGATCGCCAGCAGTCTTCCGCGTTCATCGGTCACGGCCCCTCCAGCGGCCTGCACGAACCGGTAGTCCGCCCGGAACCAGTCCCACAGTTGCTCCACGTCCGCGCCAAAAACGTGCATGCCCTTCAGTTCCGGCCGGGCTGTAAGCAGAGCGGCCAAGTAGTTCATTTCACTCGGCAGGTCCACGCGGATAGCCAGCCAACCCACGGGCATGGCAATGAATTCCGGGCGTTCACCGATAAAAAACGGTTTCCCGTCGATATGGACTTCGTAGTTTTGCGTCATGGATTCCCGGCTTGATCCGGCGCTGAAGATCGCCGAATTCCTTTTACGTATCAAAGCCGTGAGGCTAAGTCCGCAGAAACCGTTCACTTGGGCCAGCGGTTGGAAGAGCCCGATCTACTGCGACAACCGCAAGTCCCTAAGCCATCCGGTGATGCGGACGTACATCCGCCAGCAATTCGTGGAGGCCATCAACAATGAATTCGGCAAACCCGACATGATCGCCGGCGTGGCCACCGGGGGTATCGCCCACGGCGCATTGGTCGCGCAGGAGCTTGGTCTCCCCTTCATCTATGTCCGTAGTTCCGCCAAAGAGCACGGCATGAAGAACATGGTGGAGGGCGACCTTACCCAAGGGCGGAACGTGATCGTTGTGGAGGACTTGGTGAGCACCGGCAAGAGCAGCTTGCAAGCAGTGGCCTCACTGCGGGAAGCCGGGTGCGAGGTGAAAGGCATGGTCAGCATCTTCACGTACCGGCTGAAGGTGGCCTCCGAGGCCTTTGCCCAAGCCAAGGTCCGCCTGCACGCCCTTACGGACTACCACATCCTGCTGGACCAAGCGATCGCGGACAACTACATCACGGAGAAAGACCTGATCTCCTTGAATGCTTGGCGCGAGGACCCTGCCAATTGGGACGGGCCCGCTACCGCTGCCGGCACCGCGACAAGATCACGTAAAACCACTCCGGAAAAACCGGCGAAGTGACCATGACACGCATCGAGAGCAAACAGGTCCGGATCGAGCGCCCGGCGGAGACCACCTATCAGTTCCTGCAGGACATGCACAACTTCCAGCAGTTGTTGCCGCAGGACCGCATCAGCGATTGGAAAAGCGACGGCAAGTCGTGCTCCTTCAAGGTGCAGGGCGCGGCCACCATCGGACTGGAACTCGACGGTGGAACACCGAACAACCTTGTGCGAATGAAAAGCACTGACCGGTCCCCATTCCCCTTTACTCTGAATGTCCACTTGGAGGAAAAGGACGGGGCTACTGAGATACACGAGGTCTTCGAGGCCGACCTGAACCCGTTCATCAAGATGATGGTGGAGAAGCCGCTAAAAAACCTCTTCGACCACATTGCGGACAAGATGGTGGCATTGCATTCTTGACGGAACGCAGATGACGCTGAAAGAGCGGATCTACGCCGATCTGAAGCAGGCGTACCTCCAAAATGCCAATTCAAGCAATTTCAGGAGTGAACTGAAGTATTGCGGCGCGATCTTCGTCCTTTGGAAGTAGAACGACCGATCTATTGGCACCTCACCTGCTCAGGTGCTTCTTGGACATTAGAATATGGCATCACGAAGAGGACGGGCGACCACAACCGATGAGGGCGCGACGCCTGCGAAGCTCAACAAAGAAGCTTGGCGCAAGACCACACGGCTCTTCCGCTACCTGAAGCCGCACATGGGCGCGTTCGCCTTGGGCCTGTTCTGCCTGTTGATCACGAGCCTGCTCAGCTTGGCGTTCCCGCTGTTGCTCGGCAAACTGGTCAATGCAAGCGTTTCAGACGGCTTCTGGTCCGCGCCGCTGACGGATCTCACGAACATCGATTCCATCGCGAAACTCCTCATTCTGGTCTTCGCCTTCCAAGCGGCGTTCGGCTTCGTGCGGATCTACCTCTTCGGCCTGGTTTCGGAGAACGCCTTGGCCGACCTTCGGCAGGACACCTATTCGCACTTGGTCCGCATGCCGATGCTCTTCTTCGCACAGCGCCGCGTGGGCGAGCTCAACAGCCGGATCAGCGCGGACGTGGCGCTACTGCAGGAAGGCATGACCACCTCGCTGGCGGAACTGCTGCGACAAGTGGTCACCATCAGCTTGGGCATCACGCTGCTCACCTTCGTCAGCGTGCAGCTCACGCTCACGATGCTGGCCACGCTACCCGTGGTGGCGCTGATCGCGGTGTTCTTCGGGCGCTACATCCGCAAGCTGAGCACGCAGGTGCAGGACCGCATCGCGGACACCAACGTGATCGTGGACGAGACGCTGCAGGGCATCCAGAACGTGAAGGCCTTCAGCAATGAAGCCTTTGAAGTAGCGCGGTACCGCAGCAGTGTGCTCAAGGCCCGCGACCTGGCGTTGAAAGGTGTGAAATGGCGCGGGAGCTTTGTCTCCTTCATCATCTTCTGCATGTTCGGCGTGGTAGTCTTCATCATTTGGCGCGCCGTACACCTGATGGCGGACGACCTGCTCGATATTGGCGACATCACCGCCTTCCTCGGCCTCTCCATCATGATCGGTGCCTCCATCGCCAGCGTGCCGGACCTGATCACCACCATGTTGAAGGCCGTGGGCGCCACCGAGCGCCTGATGGACCTGCAGGAAGGCCAGACCGAGGCGATCGATCTAACGCCGCGGAAAGAGCAACTAAAGCTCACCGGCGACATCGCTTTCGAGCACGTCTCCTTCCACTACGCCACTCGTCCCGAACATGAGGTGCTGCGTGATGTAGTCTTCCACGCCAAGCCCGGCGAACGTGTGGCACTGGTAGGTCCGAGCGGAGCGGGAAAGAGCACCATCGCTTCCTTAGTATTGCGTTTCTATGATCCCGTCGGCGGGCGCATCACCATCGATGGCAAGGACTCCCGCGACTATAATCTCGGTGCGTTGCGTGACCGCATGAGCATCGTGCCGCAGGAGGTGCTGCTCTTCGGCGGAACGATCCTGGAGAACATCGCCTACGGCAGGCCCGGTGCCTCCCGCGAGGACATCGAGGCCGCAGCGCGCAAAGCCAACGCGCATGACTTCATCACCTCCTTCCCGGAAGGCTACGCCACCATCGTAGGCGAGCGCGGTATCCAGCTCAGCGGCGGCCAGCGGCAACGCATCGCTATCGCACGTGCCGTGCTGAAGGACCCCGCGATCCTCATCCTCGATGAGGCCACCAGTGCCTTGGACACCGCCAGCGAACGCTTGGTGCAGGATGCCTTGGACAAGCTGATGTTAGGCCGCACAAGCATTGTGATCGCACACCGGCTCAGCACCGTGCGGAACGCGGACCGCATCCTCGTGCTGGACCACGGCATGGTCACCGCCAGCGGAACTCACGATGACCTGATCGCGGATACCGGCGGGTTGTACTACTCGTTGAGCAAGATGCAGTTGAGCCCCGAGACTACGGCTTGAGTGAACCGGCACCTGCACCTTCGGCCCTAGCTCTTGTCTGGATTATGCGTTGCATCACTTCCTCGACGAGCGCATCATCCGCATAAGGTCGAATAATGTTTGAATATACGTCGTCACTCAATTTATTACCCCAATAAACGTCTTTGCAATAACGTTCAATCAAGGATATGGTCCACTTTACATCCCTCCCAAATTCCGCAAGAACAGAAACGTTCACTTTCCCTTCAAGCTTCATTATCATTTCTTCATCCCAATGAATCGGTTGAAAATGAATCATTCCAGAAGAAATCGTACCATCAATATCTTCATGACCACCCCAATCCCATTGATCCTTGAATGAAATAGCCAAAGCCGCACTCCAAGGAAAACAATCGTTGTTGCCAAGCCGATTCCAATTCCATTTGTCCTTAAATCTATCAATGAACAATTCACTCCAAGGGAGGGTTTCATTATTGCTTAGCCAGTTCCAGTTCCATCGGTCCTCATAGCGAGAAATGAAGGATTCGCTCCAAGGAAGGAATGGGCTACTACTAAGCTCATTCCAGTCCCAACGGCCTTCGTATCGAGAAATGAAGGTTTCGCTCCAAGGAAGAGATGGGTTTTTACTGAGCTGACTCCAGGCCCATCTGGCTTCGTATTGGGAAATTATATCTTCGTTCCATAAGAGCATAGTATCGCTACTAATTGTCCCCCAGTCCAGATTGTCTCCAAGTTTGGAAATGACATCTTCTGACCATAATAAGTCTTGGACGCATCTCAGCCTTGCCAACCTGCAAAACCAGATGTCCATGCTTTCCGTTTCAAGACCAGCCCAGCGAAAAAGTGGTGTGAGCCTATCTACCTCCTCTCTAATCTGATGTTTCAGCTTGGGTTCTATGAGG
This sequence comes from Flavobacteriales bacterium, assembly GCA_016700415.1. NCBI lineage: Bacteria > Pseudomonadati > Bacteroidota > Flavobacteriia > Flavobacteriales > Flavobacteriales bacterium. Next base: position 3,717,797 of record CP065018.1, on the reverse strand, counting down.
ATTCTATCAGCCAAAGCCACTGAGCTATTAGCGGTGAGGCCACTCCAACTCCATCTATCCCAAAACCGATTTATGAGAGCTGAATTCCATGGAATGCTAGTATTGCGACTAAGGCCACCTCCATGCCAATACCAGCGACTACCCCAGTTCCAATTATCCTCAAAGGATATTATCAGATCTTCACTCCAAAGAAGATAATCTGCCCTGCTTAATGCCTTCCAATCCCATCGATCTTCATAACGAGCAATCAAAGATTTGCTCCATGGCAGCTTGGGATTTTGGCTCAAGCTTCTTAAGCCATGCAGTCCCTGAAGAAGATGCCATTCTATCGACCTTTCATCTGGGTGTGCCAAATAATGATCCTCCAGTGCGGAGACCTCATACTTCCATGTCCACCTATCCTGAAATTCATCAATGAATTCATCGCTCCACGGAAGACCCTCATTCCCACTAAGAAAGCGCCAATCCCATCTTTCTGAAAAACGCTTTATCAGGGCTGTAGTCCATGGAAGACTGCTATTCCCGCTAAGTCCCTGCCAATCCCATAGTCCGGAAAATCGTTCCAGTAGAGCCTCGCTCCAAGGCAAGGTTTTGCGTCTGCTCAGCACATGCCAATCCCACCTCTTTTCAAAACGGGCAAGCAGAGATTCATCCCTCGGCAAAGTGATATTGAGGATCAGTCGTTGCCAAACCCATCTCTCTTCAAAACGAGCAAGCAGCGATTCGCTCCATGGCAAAGTGATATTGTCGCTCAGCCAATACCAATTCCATCTCTCCTCAAAACGGGCTATCAAGGCCTCACTCCATGGTAGGGCTCTACACGTATCCAGCATTTGACTACTCCAACTCCATTTCTCCTCGAAACGACTCAGCAAATCCTCACTCCATGGAAGGTTGGGGTTGCAGCTTAGCGCATCCCATTTCAAATAATCCGCATATTTCTCTAGTAGTCCTGGGTTAAGCGGGTAAAACTCCGACAGCATCCGAATGGTAAAATTGTCCTTGTCGGCCATTCGAACTAGGAACTCTATCAGTTCACGCCGCTTCCGCTCTGTGGAGGGAATCAGCAATTTGCGGGTCAAAGCCAGCGCGTATTGAGTTCTGGCCAATGAACTCGATAAGCTGCTCAACTCGATCCCGGTAGAATTCTCGTCTTCAGGCATCGCCATGTTGCAATTGCTTCAATTCCTGTGACAACCGCGACTTCATATCGGCAAAATAGACATCCGAATCCGTGATTGGTGCAAGGGTCTGATAATCCTTGACGCTCTTGATGGTCACGATTTCATCAAGCTGAGGTACTCCCGATTTACTGGACAGGTTTCAGGCGGTTGTTAGTGTGAATTGGGGTTCAACAAGGTTTGGTGTCAGGGTACGGTTCCGGGTATCGGGCAGACCAAAGTAAAGGTGTGCCGGGGTCAGTCCATCCAGGTGCTGGTGTGGTCGTTGGTGGTTGTAATAGGCGAAGTACTCGGCCAGAAGGCTGCGCAGCTCATTCCCATCGGCGGGGCTATGGCGATAGACGCATTGCTGCTTCACGCTTCTCCAAAGTCGTTCGATGAACGCATTGTCCGTAGCCCGGCCCTTGCCATCCATGCTCACCTTGATGCCTTCCTGGATCAACGCCCCGGTAAAGAGGTCGCTGGTGTATTGGCTGCCTTGGTCGGTATTGAAGATCATTGGTGCAGGATATTGCAACAGCGCACCATGCAAAGCTTCCAGACAGAAGGAGGTGTCCAAGGTGTTGCTGATCTGCCAAGAGAGCACGTAGCGGCTGTGCCAGTCCATCACGGCGGTGAGATACAGGAACCCTTTGCCCATGGCGATGTAGGTGATGTCGGTGCTCCAAACATGCCCCGGAGCTTCAATCTGCACACCTCTCAACAAGTAGGGATAGACCCTATGCCCGTTGGCGGGTTTGCTCAGGTCAGGCTTGGGCGCAACGGCCTCCAAGCCCATTAGCCGAAGGAGCCTGCGCACCCGCTTTTCGTTCACCCAATAGCCCTTTTCAAGCCTCAGAAAGTCGCGCATGCCGATCACCCATGGAAGCAATGCTTGGTGTACTCTTCATCCATCAAACGCATCAATTCCAAGTTCAACGCGCTTTCTCCTTTGGGCTGATAGTAGAAGCTGCTGCGTGCAAGGTCCAGCGCCCGGCAGCGCTCCATGATGCTGCCTTCCTGAACGGTGGCAATGGCATGCCGCTTTTGTGCCACGCTCATCGGACCGTTTTTTTTAGCAAGTCGTTCTCCATTTTCAACCTGCCGATCTCGGCGAACAATTTTTCGGGGTCGTGACCACCTGGCATGGCGGAGGACGCCGTCGGGGTCCCTTCAAAGACCCCAGCGGCGTTCTCCGCCAACTGCTTCTTCCATTGGCCGATCTGTGCTGGTGCGATCTCAAAGCGCATCGCCAGCTCTGCCATCGTATGGTTCTCCTTCACGGCCTCAAGCGCAACTTGCGCCTTGAATGCGGGAGTGAACTTCCTTCTGCTTTTGCGGGTCATCCTTGGACAAGTTTAGCCACCTTAGCTACCTGTCCAGTTTTTGGGGAGTACTACAATTGTCCCTCTCAGCCATTCGGACCAGGAACTCGATCAACTCACGCCGCTTCCGCTCTGTTGAAGGCATCAGCAACTTGCTGGTCAAAGTCAGCGCGTATTGAGTTCTGGCCAATGAACTCGATAAGCTGCTCAACTCGATCCCGGTAGAATTCTCGTCTTCAGGTATCGCCATGTTGCAGTTGTTCCAATTCCTCTGACAAGCGCGACTTCATATCGGCAAAGTAGACATCCCAATCCGGGATGGATACAACGGTTTGATAATCCTTGCCGCTCTTGATGGTGACGATCTCCTCAAGCAGTGTCTCCACCCTTCGGCGATATTCTTCCACCCAGTCCCGCAACCGTTCCTTCTTGGACAATGAATCCACCATGGAACCAAATGCTACTCCCTTCTTCAACTTGTGCAGGATCTCATTGACCCTTTTTGTGTCGTTGTGCTCATATGCATCCTTCAGGGCTATGAACCACTTCGCTGCTTCATCTTGATGTTCAGCTTGCACGGCATCCGGGTGGCATAACTTACTTCCCTCGCGGTATAGCTGCTTGAGTTCACTCTTCTCCTCCTCATTGAGCACATGGACTACTTCATCCTTCTGTCGCTGGTAATCCTTTTGATACTCCTGATAGTCGTTCTCCGCCTCTGCTCTCTCTGCCTCTGTCTTTGCCTTCTCCTTTCGCAGCACCAATAGCCTCAATATCAGTGGTCCAAGTTCTTGTGCGTGCCGGATCTGGAATTGATGGATCAATCGTTCAAGCTCCGTTTGTTCATCCGTTAACGCCTTCAACTGAAGTTCCAATGCATGCGCCTCCAAACGCAGGCCAACAATTTCGGGATCAACATAGGTGGCAACTTGGCTCCGAGCTTGGATGTACGCGTCGATAGCCAGTAGTGCCTTAGCATATCGCCGACCCTTCAAAGCGCCGGTGATCTCATTCAACGCAGCATCCGAACTCGAAGTAGGGAGCTTGGCAAGTTGAAGTGGTATTTCCTCCAACTCTTCCAACTTGATCAGGTTCTTTATCAGCGCCAGCCGATGATCCACCTTGGCCGGATCCAGCACTTCACTTCCACCGCCATCTTCCACAAAGTACTTGGCTTTCAACCTGCGGAACTCAGCCACGAACTGGGCCGCGAGTTCTTCGGCGTTGGTGGAAACCGTGATGTTCTCATGGTTCTGCCGAGCCTTATAGCTCCAGTTGTAAGAGCCATTGATCACCGTGCTCCGGTCGATAACGCAAAACTTATTGTGCATCAACGTCCCGCCATCCCCGCTGCCAACTTTGTACAGCTTGCCACCCACCTCCTCAAGCCTTGAGAAGTCGTTCCCGCTGGTGTTGTTGATCTCGTCGTTGAAGATCATCAATTCCACGGTCACGCCTCTTCCACATTTTTCGCGGAGCTTGTTGAAGAGCTGCGCATTCGTCAACCACGCCACCGCTACCAAGATGCTTTCCTGGGCGTTGTCCAACTCCTTGAGAAGTTGAGTTTCGATCTGGTCGAAATAGGCTTGGGTGATCATGGATCGGCCGGTTGGATGCCCCATCTTCAAGGCGTACAATATACTGGGTCCTTCAATTAGCACTCTGCGCTATCCCGAGGGCGATGGTAGACTTCGTTGAAGCAGGTATACGTGGGCACGTCGAATGAAATCCCAGTTGCGCTTGAATAGAAAATGTAGCTTTGAAATTATAAAAATGCACACATGATGGTTTTATCAGACGAGCAACGCACAGATCTTCAGGCGCTGCGTGAAAGGCTCACAGCTCTATCACCTACTGAGTATTCGCAAATTGGTCCGATCTGTTCTAAGATCCGCTCCATTTGCGGCACAGAAGGTGGGTTTCCAGCAAGTCCGCATCGCATGATGTTCACGGAACATCAGGAGCGGATACTTCCGCTACAGTATGAGCAAATGAAAAAGAGGCCGTCTAGCACTAAGACCATGCGGTTTGAAGATTCCTTTCGCAAGGCTGTACAAGGAGTCATTGACCAGATTGGCGAGGACCTAGCCACTCCACTTACTTAACTCCGAATCTCCAAGCGCGGCGTTCTTAGCCAATAAAACTTGAACGATTGACCTTTGGATCATACTGGATCTTCAAGTCCTTCCCGTTCCAGATCGCTTCGCAGCTTTCAAGCCTATACGTGTCTCCTTGGTTCCAACTTGCACCTACGTAGTCTTCGATCAGGTCTTCTATGAAAACCCGTTCTCCTTTCCTAATGTCAGCGGGTATCAAATAGGCTGCGAAAGGGGACTTGAAATTGTGCGGGTAGTAGAAGGTCCAGTCAATGACGGTCTCATCTTCATCGGCGATATCCGAAAGGAGCCGTGCCCGATAATCGCCAACGACTTTGATCTCGCCGGTCCGCTTATTCTGAACGACTGAATACTTCGACCGAATTTTATCCGAAGGCTGAACTGGCTTGAGCAATGGCCGGAATCCATTCCTTGCCGCTTCATTGATGCTGTCCTTGTCCCGTGCGGTCTTGATCACGCGTAGATCTTCGCGTGGAACCCTATTTCTGTTCCAGAATGCCATCTGTCCGCAGCTTTACGTTGTGCTGATCCAAGTCTATTTTCAAGCACGTGGCGGGGTTCGCATTAACCAGTCGAAGGACCTCAGCATCGGACAAGAATTCCGTGTCTATGACCAAGTGATCACACTGCGCACATTTCCGCGAAGTCGAACTCGTCTCTTGCAAATTCCCCCACCTCACCTTGTATGGGCAATGCATCGTTTTGATGAATTCGTCCCTCTCGGTATAGACGCGCTTCGTTACAGGGTCGAATTTCATTTCCGGGATGAGTTGTGGATGCTGGTTCCGGTAAGCTTGGCATAATGGAGGCAGGCCTGAACATCCTCCATTTCCAACTCCCGATGTTCTGAGACGATGTCTGCCGCACTCATCTCTGAGCCAAGCATATCCAAGACTACTTCAACAGGCCAACGCATACCCCGCACACAAGGCTTGCCGTGGCAGATCTCAGGTTCGATCGTGATCCGTTCGAGCAGAGGATGTTCCATTTGAACGCAAGCTAAGTTTTTACATCACTGGCTCATTATTGTGCGAGGCAGATGAATGTGCATCAGGGTCTCGAGGCGGAGCCCCTGATGGAGCGAGCAACAATACTTACGATCCGGCCTTCGACCTTTTCGGCCGCTTCAAGGAAGTGCTCTTATGGCCGGCCACACTTCTTTTGCGGCGAACGACCGAACGCTTAGTTGTATCGACCGGAACACCCTGTTGCAGAAGTTCAGGATTCCCATGATACAAGGCCGTGATGGGAAAGATAATGTCGAACTCACCCCAGGAAATAGCGTGCCCCAAATGCACCTTGTACTGCTTGAAGCGTGAAGGTTCAAGGTAAGTTCGTTCCTCTTCTGTTGGAAGGGATCGGATCCAAGGCTCAAAGTCGATCGTATTCGACTTTCCATTGCTGAAATTGACCTTCAAGCGATAACCACCTAAGGACTCGATACTCGTGATCGACAATTCGTTCATCTTCATGGCTTCAACTTGGTAATGGTTTCAGGCTTGATCGAGCGCCCATAGAGAAAGCGAGCGGTCCATTTCTCCGCGATGTCGGAAGCTTTGACCCGAATGAGTTCTTCTGCCTTGGACCGCAACGAAGCAGGTAGTGCCTTACCGACACGTGACCACTGGAGATCGACAAGCTCTCCATCCGGTCCAAAGTGAAGTGTCGCTTTCATCTCACAGTTCTGATGGGCGACGTGCAGATGGATGGGCAAATGGTCCTTGGAGTAGAAGAAGAAGTACATCCCGGCATACACGTAGAGCTTTGGCATTGCTGACCAAAGTTAGTCAAGTGGCACGTCTGGATTTTTACAGCCCCACCTCCACCACCTTCTTCGTCGCGAAGAACTCCTCGCTGAAGACATCGCGCAGCTCGGTGACGCGGATGGAATAGCGCAAGGGCCGCAGCTCGTCCGCCAGCTCACCGCCTTTCAAATAGAGGAGGCCGGAGCGCATCGATTCATGGTGTTTACCGAGGGCCTGCTTGGCGTTCGGAACGAGATGCTTGGTGGCTTTGATGAATTCCGGCAGCGTGGTGACGGCACGGCTAACGATGAAATCATACTTCGCCTTGTGGTCCTCGCTACGCACTTGTTCGGCGGTGGCGTTCTTCAGGCCAAGGCCCTCGATCACACCTTGAACGGCGGTGATCTTCTTGCCGATGCCGTCGATGCAATGGAAGCGACTTTCCGGGAATAGGATGGCCAGCGGGATTCCGGGGAAACCACCGCCCGTGCCGACATCCACGATACGCGTGCCGGGCTTGAATGCATGGACCTTGGCGATGCCGAGCGAGTGTAGGACGTGCCGCTCGTAAAGGTGCTCGAAATCCTTGCGGGAAATAAGGTTCACACGCTCATTCCAGTGGGCGTAGAGATCACCGAGCGCTGCGAAATGCGCGCGCTGCTCCGGGGTGAGTTCCGGGAAGTATCGGCAGATCAGTTCTACTCCGGGCATTGATCAGAGAAAATCCACGCGCCTGATCGCGATACCGGGTCAAGCCGTCCCTTCGGGAGGCAGGCCCGGCATGACAGATCCAGGGGAGTGATCAGATCGTGTCCTTGCGGGTATCGAGGAGGTTCTCGAGGAATTCGCGGGCGCGGAAAAGCTGGGCCTTCACGGTGCCGAGCGGGAGGTCGAGCTCGTTGGCGATCTCCTCGTAGCTGTATTCCTTGTAGTAGCGCAGCTCCACGAGCGTGCGGTAGCGCGGCTTCAGTTTGGCCACCACTTCGCGCATCACGTCGCTCTTCTGGTCCTTGATCACCACTTCCGAGGGATCGAGGCCGTGGCCCTTCAGCTCGATGTGCATCTCATCGCCATCCTTGGTGCCGATGGGATTGTCGATGCTCAGCATCTTCTTTTTCTTCTGCTTGCGGATCCAGTCGATGCAGTTGTTGGACGCGATCTTGAAGAGCCAGGTGCTGAACGCGTAGTTCGGCGTGTACTGGTGCAGGCGGTGGAAGGCCTTGCCGAAGGCCTCGATGGTGAGGTCGTCCGCGTCGTCCTTGTTGTTGATCATCTTCAGCAGCATGAAGTAGATCGAATCACGGTAACGGGACATCAGTTCGGCATAGGCCTTCTGGTCCTTGTTGTCCACGGCGCGCCGGACGAGGTCCAGGTCGTAGGTGGCCTTTTCGGACAGGTTCGGGCTTACTTCCATCGTGTGGGCTTGATGATGAGCGTGCTGAGATAAATGCAGGGGTCCAAAAGTAGGAAGAGCCATTCCAGCGGCAGGGACAGCCAGATGATGCGGCCCGCACCGAGCTTGCGCATGGCGATCATGCCTATCGGCTGGAAGACGAACAGTTCGATGCACAGCCCGATCAAGGCGCTTTGCACGTGGCCGGTGAAGAAGAGGAAGAGGATGGTGGCCCACAGCACCATGCGGGACGCCGGAAGCAGCGTGAGCAACAACTGATGCCCGAACCGGTAGAACCGTGCCGTGGTGTAATGCCTGCGCTTCCTCCGGAACCAAGTGCCGAGATCAGGCGTGGCACGCGTGGTCATATACGAGCGGCCGTCGGCGATGGCGGTGGTGTTCTTCGCACGGGCCACTTCGTTGATGAAGAGGTCGTCATCACCGCTCATCAACTGGCGGTGCCGATGCTGGCCCTTCGCTCCGAAGAACAGCTCGCTGGTGAAGGCCATGTTGCGCCCAACGCCCATGTAGGGAAGGCCCGCCTGCGCGAAGCTGATGTACTGCACGGCCTTCGTGAAGCCGTCGTAGCGTTCCAGCAGGCTGGTGAGGCCGTCCTGCCGTTCGTAGGGGCTGTGGCCGATCACGATCTGGCGGCCGCCCTTGAACCCCGTGGCCATCAGGCTGATCCAATCGCGGCCGGTGGGCAGGCAGTCGGCATCGGTGACCAGCACGTTCGGGTATTTCGCACTGCGAACGCCCACGCCCAGCGCGATCTTCTTGCCGTAGCTGAATTTCTCGTCCGCCTGGATGTTCACCGGCTTCAGGTTCGCGTATTGCGGCTTCATCCACTGCAATACCTCCCAGGTATCATCCTCACTGCGGTCGTTCACCACGATCAGCTCGAACTCCCGATGGTCCTGGTCCAGCAACAACGGGATCAACTGCTGCAAGGCGATGCTTTCGTTGCGACCGCAGATCACTACGCTCACCGGCAGGTCGCGGTCCGGCTCAACCTCCTGCTTCCGGAAGGCCAACCGGCTGAATATCACCATGTGGAAAAACGCCAGCATCAACAATGCGGCGGCCATGAGGCAGAGTACGGTGGTGACGATCAAAGCGGAACACGCCCAAGCGTGGCGATGGTATGGGTGCGAAGCTATCCGGACGGCTTTGGCGGGAAGGCGGTGTGGCGGCCCAGTTATGAACAACGTCGGCGTGGATGGGCCTAAAGGGAATGGGCGCGCGGCGGAACGCAGTTTCCGTTATGATTAGCTGATGTGCTGATTAGCTGATGTGCGAGATCAGCTGATGGCGTTGCTCAGGGCAACCATCAGCTAATCAGCTAATCCTTCTCATCAGCTAATCCAGAAATAGGTTACACGCCACTAAAGAAAATTAGCGGCACGGCGGATATCAATTCAGATCAAGGTGACTTTGGAATGCGAAATGGCATTAGACACTCCCACCTTCCCCATCTTCGCGCCCCGAATGGAGTTCAAGCTACTGACCACCGACCCGAAGAGCAAAGCCCGCGCAGGCGAGCTCCTTACCGACCACGGCGTGGTGCCGACGCCGATCTTCATGCCCGTGGGCACGCTGGGCGGCGTGAAGGCCGTACACATGCGCGAGCTGCGCGACGATGTGAAGGCCTCGATCATGCTCAGCAACACCTATCACCTCTACCTGCGGCCCGGCATGGAGGTGATCGAGCACGCGGGCGGGCTGCACAAATTCAATGGCTGGGACGGGCCGATCCTCACCGACAGCGGCGGCTTCCAAGTGCATTCGCTCAGCGACATCCGGAAGATCACCGAGGAAGGCGTGAAGTTCAGCAGCCACATCGATGGCAGCAAGCACCTGTTCACGCCGGAAAACGTGATGGACATCCAGCGCACCATCGGCGCGGACATCATGATGGCTTTTGATGAATGCACGCCATGGCCCTGCGAGATCAAGTACGCCACGGACAGCATGCACCGCACGCACCGCTGGCTGGACCGCTGCTTCGATCGCTTCACCACTACGGAGCCGAAGTACGGCCACGAGCAGGCGCTCTTCCCCATCGTACAAGGGAGCACTTTTCCGGAACTGCGGAAAGCCAGTTCGGAATACATCGCCAAGAAAGGCGCGTACGGCAATGCCATCGGCGGCCTCAGCGTGGGCGAGCCGGAGGAAGAGATGTATGCCATGGCCGAGCTCTGCTGCGACATCCTGCCGAAGGACCGGCCGCGCTATCTGATGGGCGTGGGAACCCCTTGGAACCTGCTGGAGAACATGGCCATCGGCATCGACATGTTCGACTGCGTGATGCCCACCCGCAACGGCCGCAACGGCATGCTGTTCACCCGGGAAGGCGTGGTGCAGATCAAGAACAAAGTGTGGGCGGACGACCATTCCCCGCTGGACCCGAACGGCACCAGCTTCGTGGACAGCGCCTACAGCAAGGCCTTCGTGCGGCACCTCTTCGTCACCAACGAGCTGCTGGGCCTGCAGATCGCCAGCCTGCACAACTTGGCGTTCTATGTGGCGTTGATGACCGAGGCACGCGGGAAGATCCTGGACGGGACGTTTTCCGAGTGGAAGGCGGGGATGCTGCCGAAGTTAAAGACGAGGATATCCGGGTGAGTCGGGAGTCTGTGAGTCGGGAGTCATGAGTCCGACTCCAGACTCCAGACTCACGACTCACGACTCACGACTCACGACTATAAGACCGACCTTTGTCAACCATGTTCAAAACCCTAGACCGCTATATCATCCGGCAGTTCCTGGGGACGTTCTTCTTCATCCTGATCATGATCATGGCCATCGCCGTGGTGTTCGACATCAGCGAGAAGACGGAGGATTTAGCCAAGACCTCGGCCAGCCTATACGAAATCGTGGTGGACTATTACCTCAACTTCATCATCTACTACAGCAACCTGTTCAGCGGGCTGTTGATCTTCATCGCCGTGCTGCTCTTCACCAGCAGACTGGCGGGCCGCAGCGAGGTGATCGCGGCGCTGAGCAGCGGGGTGAGCTTCCCACGTTTTGTGCAGCCGTTCTTCATCGCTGCCACGATCCTCACGGCACTTTCACTCTACGTGAACGTCTTCCTGCTGCCCCATGCCAACCGCACGCGGCTCGCCTTCGAGAAGGCGCACATCTGGAGCACTTACAAGCTGGAGGAAAGCAATGTGCTCCGCGAGATCGCGCCGGGCGAGATCGTCTACTTCGAGTCCGTGGACATGTCCAAGCTCACCGGCTACCGCTTCAGCCTGGAGAAATGGGTGGACGGCCAGCTGCGTTTCAAACTGATGAGCGACCGCGCCGTGTACGACACCATTTCCGGGAGCTGGAAAGTGCATGATTACATGACGCGGGAGATCCCTCCGGACCAAGGCGCTGTCGGTATCGAGGAGAGCAATGGGTTGCTGGCGGAGAAGGAGGTCATGTTACCGGAACGCATCCGCCGGGGAGCGCTGTTGGATACCATCATCCCGTTGAAGCCCTCCGATCTGGGCCAGCGGCTCGACATCGCCGCCGCCTTGGACCGCACGGAGATCGCGGACTTCATCAAGGCCGAGAAGGCACGCGGCGGGAGCAAGGTGGCCTACTACGAGGTGGAACAGAAGCAGCGCACCTCCTACCCGTTCGCCACCTACGTCTTCACGCTGATGGGCGTGGGCATCGCCAGCCGCAAGGTGCGGGGCGGCACCGGCGTACACATGGTACTGGGCGTGCTGCTCTGCCTGCTCTACGTCTTCACCATGAAGATGACGACGGTGGCCGCGACCAACTCCGCGTTCAACCCAACGCTGGCGGTCTGGATCCCGAACATCATCTTCGGCATCGTCGGGGTGTGGATCTATTGGAAGGCGCCGAAGTGAGCGGCCGTGCAGCGTGTCCTTGCCAACTTTGCACCATGCTCGCCGATCGTCTATTGAAGGAAGTTTTCGCTTTCAACCTGAAAAAGGTGAAGCTGCCTGATGGCATCAACGTGCTGGACCCCTTCAATGGGGAGAACGCTGAAGAGGTCCGACGGATCGTGAAACTCTTCCACCGGCAATACTATGCCGACGAGCGGCCGCGCATGCTGATGCTGGGCATCAATCCCGGCAGGCTGGGCGCGGGCAGCACGGGCATCTGCTTCACGGACACCAAGCGCTGTGAGGCCGACTTGGGCATTCCCGTGGAAGGCATGCGCACCCACGAGCCGAGCAGCGATTTCTTTTATCGGGCGGTACGCGCTGCCGGTGGTGCTGAGGCCTTTTACGACCGCGTCTATGTGCAAGCGATCTGCCCGCTGGGTTTCACGCACACGGGCCCCAAAGGCACGCCATTGAACCTGAACTATTACGATGATGCGGCCCTGCAGAAAGCGATCACGCCCGTGGTGGTGCGATGGCTGCGGGACCTGATCGCCACCGGCCTGCGCACGGACGTGGCCTGTTGCATCGGCACCGGCAAGAACCTCACCTTCCTGAAGAAGCTCAACGACAAGCACGGCTTCTTCGGGCGGATCATCCCCTTGGAGCATCCGCGCTTTGTGATGCAATACAGGTTCAAGCGACTGGATGAGTATGTGGAGAAGTATGTGGCCGCCGCGGACTTGTAGTCGGGGAGTCATGAGTCGTGAGTCTAGGTCGGACTCAAGACTCATGACTGGATCCATTATCCCTATTTTGGGGGCATCCGACCCAAGATCGTATCGACCTTTGAAGATCTTGAAAATCCCAATTATTGAATGAGACCCGATCCTTCCCGGCTTTTTGACCTGCTCGACCGCCAACTCGCGGACTTTCCGCAGGAGGTCTGTATCGCCACCAAGGAAGGCGACAAGTGGATCTCCTACAGCACGGCAGAGGTCATTGAGACCGCCGAAAAGTTGGCGCTGGGCCTGATGGCGCTCGGCATCCGGCCCGGCGACAAGGTGGCCATCGCCAGCGGCAACCGCAGCGAGTGGTGCATCACCGACCAGGCCATCACGCGCATGGGCGCCATCAGCGTGCCCATCTACCCTACCAGCAGCGCGGAGGATTATGCCTACGTGCTCAACCATTCAGGCTCCAAGGTCTTCTTTGCCGGTTCCGAGGAGATCCATGCAAAAGCAGAAGCCGCGGCCGCCCAGGTCCCCGGCCTCAAACACCTCTTCACCTTCGACCGCTTGGACGGCCTGCCGCATTGGAGCATGCTGCTCAACAAGGGCGAGGAACATCGTGCCCAACTGGAGCTGAACAAGGCGGCCATAAAGGGATCGGAACTGGCCACGATCATCTACACCAGCGGCACCACCGGCAAACCCAAGGGCGTGATGCTGAGCCACCACAATATCATGAGCAACGTGGAGGGTAGCGCGGAGCGGCTCCCGGTGAGCGTAGGCACGCGCTGCATCAGCTTCCTGCCGCTCTGCCACATCTACGAGCGCATGCTGATGTACCTCTACCACCACGTCGGCATGAACGTCCACTTCAAAGCGGATTTCGAAGACCTTGGCGCAGCGATCCGCGAGGTGCGGCCTCATGTCTTCACGGCCGTGCCGCGCCTGTTGGAGAAGATCTTCGACACCATCCTGGCCAAGGGCGAGGCGCTCACCGGCATCAAGCGCAAGCTTTTCTTCTGGTCCATCGGGCTGGGCGAACGTTATGATGTGCATGGTACCAGCGCGTGGTACCGGCTGCAACTGGCGATCGCGAACAAGCTCGTCTTCAGCAAATGGCGCGAGGCCCTCGGGGGCGAAGTGCTCTGCGTAGCCAGTGGCAGCGCCGCGTTGAATCCGCGACTGGCCCGCATCTACAACGCGGCCGGCGTGCCGGTGATGGAAGGCTACGGCCTTACGGAAACCTCGCCGGTGGTCAGCGTGAACGACGCCCGCAACGACGGGCTCCGATTCAAGAGCGTGGGCAAGCTGCTCCGCGATGTGCAGGTGCTGATCGCGGAGGACGGCGAGATCCTCGTGAAAGGACCCAACGTGATGATGGGCTACTACGAGCAGCCGGAAATCACCGCCGAAGTGATGGACGCCGAAGGTTGGTTCCACACTGGCGACATCGGCAAATTGGACGCGGAGGGCTTCCTCTACATCACCGACCGCAAGAAGGAAATGTTCAAGACCAGCGGCGGCAAATACGTGGCCCCGCAGGTGATCGAGAACAAGCTGCGCGCCTCGCGCTTCATCGAGCAGGCCATGGTGATCGGCGAGAACCGCAAGTTCCCCGCCGCGCTCATCGTCCCCAGCTTCGCCTTCCTCCAGGACTACTGCAAGCTGAAGGAGATCCCCTTCACCAGCAACGAGCAGGTGGTGAAGGACCAGCGCATCATCGACCGCGTCATGCAGGAGGTGGATACGGCCAATCAAGGGCTGGGGCACTGGGAGCAGGTGAAGAAGATCGCGCTCCTGGACAAGGACTGGAGCATCGACGGCGGCGAGTTCACCCCGTCCATGAAGCTGCGGCGGAAACCGGTGCTCGCGAAATACGCGGATGCCGTGGAAGGGATCTACGCCGGGACCTGATCGGCCGTCCTTCCTACTTTCACGCCCAACAAAACCATCGGAAATGCGCTACACGTCAGTCCTTGTTTTATGCCTACTGCTCCTTTCCGCCTGCAAAAAGGAAGAAGGCGAGGGCGGCAAGGCCGAGATCAATGGTACCGTAATGCGACAGGACGTGAACGGTGCGGGCAACCCGCAAGGTGATCCCTATCCCTACCAGGACACCCGCGTGTACATCGTTTATGGCGACCATGAATTCCAGGATGACGACGTGCGCACCGGACCGGACGGCCAGTTCGCGTTCCGCTGGCTGCGCAAAGGCACCTACACGATCTACACCTACGGGGAATGTGATTGCCCGGGCAATTCCGTGGCGATCGAGCGGCAAGTGACGATCGATGGGAAGAAGGACGTCGTGACCGTGCCCGTCATCACTGCGGACAACTTTTGAGCTTCCTGCGGCATATCGCGTTCGTCGGCCTGTCATGGGCCTGCATCCAAGGTGCCACAGCCCAGGAAAACACGTCCGTACCGGTCACGGACGGACAGGTCTGGATGAGCCTCGGTGTGGGTTACAAACCGTTCGCCAAGAAAAAGGGCAATGTGGTGGAGGGCGGGTTCCGCCGCAACTTCAAACTGAACGGTGAGGTGGAATGGCGGACCCGGGAATGGGCCAGCGAGACCAAGCAGGTCAACTTCACCTTTGCCCCGGAATACAAGGTGACGGACTTCCTGAAGGTGGCCGTGCAGTATCGCTATGCCCTCAAGGACCGCTACACCGATAACGTGCATCGGATCGGCCTTCAAGCTTCCCTCTCATGGGGTACCGGCCGCCTTAAGCTGGACAGCCGCACGCGGTATGAACATGAATTCAAGCCGGTAAACAAGATCCGGGACACCTTCCGCGAGCGCTTGGGGGTGGAGTACAACATCCCGCACTGGAAGCTGGACCCGCATGTGAGCGCCGAAATGTTCTACGCCCTGCACTACACGGAAAACCGCTTGGGGGGCATGCGCTACGAGTTGGGAACGGACCTGGCGCTCGATAAAAAGAAGAAGCGGACATTGGGCCTTGCCGTCCGTTATGACCAAGAGGTGAACACCGTGGCACCGGGAAACGCCTGGATCCTCATATTCGCCTTCGAAGGCTCATTCAAGAAAAAGTGAAAAACCCTTCTTTCCTCTTCCGTATCCTCGCGTTCGGCGCCATTTTCGTCGTGGCCGTGGTGATCGGCTACTTCATCATCAAGCCCTCCGGGGAACTGCCCGTCTATCACCCTTCCCAACTGGACCCGCGCTTGGTGGGCGACGCCGCGAAGGGCGAAAAGGGCGAGCACCACATCAAGGAGTTCCACCTGATCGACCAGGACGGCGACAGCGTTTCGCTCGCTGACGTGAAAGGCAAAGTGGTGCTGGCGGATTTCTTCTTCACCACCTGCGGAAGCATCTGCCCCAAGATGAGCACCCAGCTGGTGCGGGTGCAGGAAGCCTTCAAAGACGATGACCGCGTGATGCTCCTCTCCCATTCCGTGACCCCCGGGACCGACTCCGTGCCCGTGCTGAAGGCCTACGCCCAGGAATACGGCGTGCAGCACGAGCGCTGGCGTCTCCTTACCGGCGACAAGCAACAGATCTACGACCTCGCCCGCACCAGCTATTTCGCCGCCGTGGACCAGGGCGACGGAGGCCCGGACGACTTCGTCCATACCGAAAACTTCGTGCTGGTGGACCCGCAGGGCAGGATCCGCGGCTTCTACGACGGCACCAAGCCCGCCGAGGCCGACAAGGCCATGAGGGACATGCTCAGGTTGCTTGACGAGATGTAGTTCTGAGCCGTAAGTCATGGGTCTGTGAGTCTTGAGTCGAGGATAGGACTCCCGACTCAAGACTCACAGACTCCTGAAGGATCTCCGGGGTCGACCGAAGTCCTACCTTGCTCTTCGTCCACCCCAAAACGTCCCCACTATGGCACGCGCTGTAATTCTTGCCGTCTTCCTCCTGTTCCACTTCTGGTGCCCAGCAGCCAGCAACAACCCCGCCTTGGACTCGCTGTGGCACGCCTACCGCGACCCGAAAGCCAACGTGCGTGCACGGTTGATGACGCTCAACGAATTGGTCAGGGCCATGCGGAACGTGGACCAGGACAGTTCCAGGGCCCTTGCGGAAAAGCTTCTCCGGGAAGCCCGGCAACAGGGCGATACCCTGATGGCCGCACTGGCTTACAAGGACCTCGGGATCGCTAAGCTGATGGTCCGCTCCACCATTCCCGCACTGGACTACTTGGACACGGCCCTCCAGTGGTACGGTATGAGGCCGGACTCCAGCTTCCGTGTCGGGGCCGGGGCCGTGCTGAGCACCATGGCCATGGCACATATGAACGCGGGCCGCTTGGACACCGCTTTGGTATTGTACCGCCAGAGCATCGCCCTGCACAACTCCGCCAACGACCCCCACGGAGTGGTCTACTGCTACAACGGCATGGGCCGCGTTTGGGAGATCAAAGGTCAAAGGGATAGCGCGTTGGTCTGGTACAGGCGCACGACGGAACTGGCCCATCTCTTGGGCATGGACGACCTGGAGGCCGGCGGTTACGGCAACATGGGCAACGTGTACCAATCCATGGGGCGCATCGGCGAGGGGATCGACATGACCTACCGGAGCTTAGCCATCAGCGAGCGCATCGGAAGTGTACAGGACGTCGCCGCCTGCCTTACCACGGTCGCCAGCCTGAAAGCCTCGCTCGGCGATCAGGAGAGTGCCCTCGCCCTGCTGCGGCAGGCCTTGGCCAAATACAGGCAGGTGGACTACCGCCAAGGCGAGATGACCGCCAGTAGCAGCATCGGCGAAATGCTACTGGTAATGGGCCGGCCGGACAGCGCACTGGTCATGCTGAACAAAGCCCTGGACCTCGAACGGGCCGTGGATGCCAAAGACCTGATGGGGCACACCCTGCGACGGCTCGGAACCGCCTTCCGCACGACGGGCCGCCCCGTCGATGCCGCACGCACGCTGAACGAGGCCGTCCGGTTGGCGAAGCAGCTCGGCGACGCGTCCGGTGAGGCCCTGGCCCTCGCCGAGCTGGGGCGGGTGGAGCTGGACCAAGGACATGCCCGCGCCGCGCTGGAGCGGTGTACCGAAGGGCTCGCCTTGGCCCCCGCCGGGATCGCCACCGATGAACGCCGCGAGAACTGCGAATGCCTCTACTTGGCCAACAAGGAACTCGGCAACGGCATGCTCGCGTTGAAGTACTACGAGACCTTCATCGGCGCACGTGACAGCATAGACAATGAACGGTCCCACGACCAGCTGACCCGGCGCGACCTGCTCTACGATTTCTCCAAGCAGCAACTCGCCGACAGCATGCATCATTCCGCTGAACGCGCCCAGCTCGAAGGGGCGCGCACCATCGAATCCCTACGCGCCGACCAGAACCGCAACCGCGCGCTCGCCACCGGCGCCGGGGCCGTCCTCCTCCTCGGCGGCATCGGGGCGTGGACCATGAGCGACCGCAGGCGCAGGCGTGAACGCTTCGAGAAAGAGGCCGCCACGCTGGAGACCCAGGCGCTCCGCAGCCAGATGAACCCGCACTTCATCTTCAACGCCCTCAACAGCATCAATGCATTCGTGCAACGCAATGATCAGGACAGCGCGACCCGCTACCTCAGCAAATTCGCGCGGGTGATGCGCTCGGTGCTGGAGAACAGCCGCCATGCGGAAGTCCCCCTCGCGGATGACCTGGAAGCCTTGCGCGGATACCTCGAGCTCGAACGCATGCGCATGGAGAACAAGTTCGACTTCACCATTACCGTGGATCCCGGAATAGATCCGGAAGAGGTGTTGGTGCCTCCCTTGGTGGTGCAGCCCTTCGTGGAGAACGCCATCTGGCACGGCATGGCCGGCAAGGAAGGCAAAGGCCACATTACCCTGAACGTGGCCAAACGCAAGAACCAAATGATATGGACCATTGAGGATGACGGGGCAGGCAGGAACGCGAAAAAAACTGCTCCCGCTCCGGGACGACCCGTGAAGAAAACCTCGTTGGGCACCGCGATCACACGCGCCCGCTTGGACCTGGTGCAGAAGCAGCACGGCGGCAAGGCAGGCTTCCAATACACGGATCTGCCACAGGGCACGCGCGTGGAAGTGGAGATGCCGCTGCTGGAAGGGTGATCGATCCCCCAGAGGTCCCGTTGAATTCCTGATCCCCTACCTTTTCACCACATCCCGCACCCCATGGAAAAGCTCACAGCCGTTATCGTCGATGATGAACAGCATTGCCGCGACAGCCTCCAAGCCCTGCTCGCGCGAAGACATCCCGAAGTGGAACTGCTCGGCATGGCCGTGAACGTGCCGGAAGGCATCGCCCTGCTGGGGAGAATGGCACCCAAGATCCTCTTCCTCGATATCGAGATGGGAAACCTCACGGGCTTCGACCTTTTGCAGGCCATGGGCCCGGACCGACCGCACGTGATCTTCACCACGGCGCACGAGGGCTATGCCGTGAAGGCCATCCGCTTCAGCGCATTGGACTACCTGCTGAAACCCGTGGACCCGGAAGAGCTGACCAACGCCATCGGTAAGGCAAAGCAGCTCCTGCGGCAGCCCAAGGGACCGGACCGGTTCATGTCCTTGTTGATGAACCTGACAAGCCTCGAAGGCCCCGGGGTGGAGATCGCACTGCCCACCCCCGATGGCACCGTCCAGCTTCCGCAACAGGAGATCATCTGCTGCGAGGCCAAAGACGGCGGAACTTTGGTGCATACCAGCAGTAAGGGCCACATACAAGTTGAACGGGAGCTGAAAGCCTTCGAGGGCATGCTCGATCCCGACACATTCCTGCGCGTGCATCCCGACTTTCTCGTCAACATCCATCAATTGGACAGGCGCTCCCTCGGTGCGGATAAACCGGTGACCATGTCCGACGGCACCGTGATCGAAGTAGGAGCGACCCGGATGCGGACCTTGCTGGAGCGCGTTGAGAAGTGGTGATCAGGGGAAGTCTTGAGTCTGGGAGTCGGGAGTCGTGAGTCCGACTTTTCTCACAGCCACAAGCTTTAAGCCTTAAGCCACAAGCTCCAAGCCTCCGGCGCACAGCTTGCGGCTAGCAGCTTGTGGCTCACGACTCCCGACTAAAAGACTCCCGACTGCACTCACCGTACCTTCGCGCCCCGCAAATCGGGCCTCTCCCATGAACTGCCTTTCCGTTGAGCGCATCAGTAAGCGCTATGGCCCACGCCAACTTTTTGAGAACATCTCCTTCGGACTTGAAAAAGGCCAGAAGACCGCCATCGTTGCACGCAACGGCACCGGCAAGAGCACCCTGCTGAAATGCATCGCCGGGCTGGAGACGCCGGACTCGGGCATCATCAGCTTCAACAAGGGCCTCCGCATCGGCTACCTCGACCAGAACGTGGAGATGACCGCGTCCCACAGCCTCGTGGACGAGATGCTGGACCGCGACGACCCCGTCACCAACGCCATCCGCACCTACGAGCACGCCGTAGCGCAGAACCTCGACGGCGACGCCCTCCACAGCGCCATCGAAAAGATGACCGAGCTGAACGCCTGGGACCACGAGGCCCGCGTGAAGCGCCTCCTCTTCCAGTTCGGCCTGCGCGACCTCGAGCAGCCCGTGAACACCCTCAGCGGCGGCCAGCAGAAGCGCCTCGGCATGGCCAAGGTGCTCATCGACATGCCCGATGTGCTCATCATGGACGAGCCCACCAACCACCTCGATCTCCACATGATCGAGCAGTTGGAGCAGGAACTCTCCGCGCCCAACGTCACCCTGCTGCTGGTAACGCACGACCGCTACTTCCTGGACAACGTCTGCGACGAGATCATCGAGATGGAGTTCGGTGAGTTCACCCGCTTCAAGGGGAACTACAGCTACTACGTGGAGAAGAAGGCCGAGCTGGACGAGGTGCGCAACGCCACTCAGCACCACCTGAAAGGCTTCATGCGCAGCGAGCTGGAATGGGTGCGCAAAATGCCCCGCGCACGCGGCACCAAGAGCAAGAGCCGCCTACAGGCCTTCGACACGCTGAAGGACCTCGCCAACCGCAACTTCGACCACGGCCAGGTGAGCATCGACATCCAGAGCTCACGCCTCGGCGGCAAAGTGATCGAGGCCCGCAACCTCACCAAGAGCTTCGGCGACAAGAAGATCGTGGAGCATTTCAACTACAGCCTGAAGGCCGGCGACCGCATCGGCATCGTGGGGCCGAACGGCATCGGCAAGAGCACGTTCATCGATCTGCTCACCAAGCGGTCCGAGCCGGACGCCGGCAAGGTCACCATCGGCGATACCGTGGTGCTCAGCATCTTCGGCCAGCAAGGCCTCCAGCTAAAGGAGGACCAGCGCATCCTCGATGTGGTGCGCGACATCGCCGAGCTGATCCCCTTGAGCAAAGGCAAGTCCCTCACCGCCGCCCAACTGCTGGAGCGCTTCCTCTTCGACAAGGAGAAGCAGTACCAGTACGTCAGCACCCTCAGCGGCGGCGAAAAGCGCCGGCTGCACCTCTGCACCGTGCTGATGAAGAACCCCAACGTGCTGGTGCTGGATGAGCCGACGAACGACCTCGACATCCCCACCCTCAACGCGCTGGAGGATTTCCTCACCGACCTCAACATCTGCCTGCTCATCGTAAGCCACGACCGCTTCTTCATGGACAAGCTCTGCACCAAGCTGCTCGTCTTCGAGGGCAACGGCGTGGTGAAGGAATGGGTACACAGCTACACCGAGCTGCGCGACTACCAGCGGGAACTCGCCTCCCGCCCAACCAAGAAGGTGGAAGCCCCTGTGGAGGCCGCCCCGACGAAGAAAAAGGCCAGCGGCAAGATGACCTTCGCCGAGCGCAACGAACTGAAGAAGATCGACAAGGACCTCCCCACGCTGGAAAAGAAGAAGGAGGAACTAGCCGCGGAAATGCTGGCGAAGGCCGCCGACCACCATGCCATCATGCAACTCTCCATCGACCTGGAGAAGGTGACCACGCAGCTGGATACGCTGGGGGAACGATGGTTGGTTTTGATGGAGAAGGTGGAGGGGGAATAGGCTTGGGTGTTAGGCTCTTTTGGCCTTCGGCTTTCAGGCTTTTGAGGTGCGTTCGGGCTCAGGCGTATTGGGTCTTTTGGTCTCTTGACTTTTCAGGCGCATTCCGTCTCAGGCGTATTGGGCCCTTGGCCATTGGTGCATTTGGATTTCCGCCTCTTGTAGGCCACAAGTGACCCAGCCACTCAGGAGCGCAATCCTGTGGAAGGCTGGAACACTTGCGGCAGCGAAGGGGCTGCTCTTCGTAGTTGAGCAGCGCGCTGGAGCTGCCAGCAGTCTTCAGATCGGCACACGAAAATATCAGCTATCGAAAACATATGGCACGAGCGTTGACATCCGCACTATTCGGGAACGGATATATTTGATTATCCACAACTCCTTCCCATGCGCTGTTCAACCCTGTTACTTTTCCTACTGCCCTTCGT
Source organism: Flavobacteriales bacterium (assembly GCA_016700415.1). Taxonomy (NCBI): domain Bacteria; kingdom Pseudomonadati; phylum Bacteroidota; class Flavobacteriia; order Flavobacteriales; species Flavobacteriales bacterium. The sequence continues at coordinate 3,696,109 of CP065018.1, read as the reverse complement.
GTCACAGGCCCAATTCGGGCCGCAAGTGAACATCTCCCGTTCCGCCTCTGCACCGTCATGCATTGTTGTTGCGGATCTGAACGGCGATGGCCTCAACGACCTGTTGACAAGCGCGGGTTCCAATGATCAGGTCGCGTGGTATCCCGGCCTTGGGGCAGGTGTATTCGGGGAGCAACAGGTGATCGCCCAAGACCTTCTTGGGGCGAGCCGATGTGAGGCCGTGGATCTGGATGGGGATGGGGACCTGGACGTATTGGCGAGTGCGCACGATGGCAACAAGATCGTATGGTACCGGAATGATGGAGCCGGATTTTTCGGGCCTGAAAGGGTGCTGTCCACTACGGCATTGGGACCATGGAGTGTGCAGTCCGCCGACTTGGACGGCGACGGTCTGGCCGATGTCGTGGCGTCGTGCAGCGGCGGTGGAACGATCACTTGGTTCCACAACCTCGGCAACGGGCAATTCACTGAAGGAACCGACTTAGTAACTGCGTTGAACAACCCGATTATGACCGCCACTGGAGATCTTGACGGGGACGGCGACCTTGACCTCATTGTGGCTGAAGCAGGCAACAACGTGGTCAAGTGGTATCCCAACGTCGGGGATGGCACCTTCGGCTCGCAACGCATCATTTCGCTTTTGTCCATGTACGCCTCTTACGTTTCCGCGGTGGACATCAATGGCGATGGCACCTTGGATGTACTGGTGGGCAGCGGGGGCGACAACAAGATCAGCTGGTTCTCCAATGATGGCACCGGAACGTTCGGTACTTCATCGCTCATTACCGACGACAGCAACACCTATCTACGCGGAGTGTATGCGGCCGATCTCGATGGGGACGGCGACCTGGACGTGGTGGCGGGGGCCTCAAGCCCCAACTACGTGATCTCTTGGTATGCCAATAATGGCGCGGGGCTGTTCGGCCCTCAACAAGTGATCAGCAACTCATTGGGCAACCCTGGGACCGTTATGGCGGGTGACCTTGATAATGACGGGGACTTGGATGTGGTTGCATCGGGGTATACGGCTGACCTGCTCGTCTATTATGCCAACAACGGTTCAGGACAATTCGGCAGCGCCTACACGGTAGGTTCTTCGGAAACATCCAACGTGTACATGAGTTTCTGTGCCGACCTCGATGGGGACGGGATGTTGGATGTGGTCACGGCTTCCAGTGGGGACGGCAAATTAGCCTGGTACCCCAACATTGGTGCGGGTTCGTTCGGGGCACAACAAGTGATCGCGGTCAGCTCCGGAATGAGTTTCGCCCTTGCTGTGGATGTGGATGGCGATGGTGACTTGGACCTGATCTCAAGGTCCCCCTTATATGAGCTTGGGCTTTCACTCAACAATGGCGATGGGCAGTTCGGCCCGCGTGTGCTGATGCCGGGTGTGGGGTACATGACCGGTTTTGCGGTCGGGGATATGGATGGCGACGGGGACGTGGATCTACTGCTGGGCTATCTGGATGATGCTGGGCTGAAGGTCGCCTTGAACGATGGGTCCGGAACGTTCACGATCCCAGCCTATGATAACTACACCAGCTATCAACCGCAAGGCATGTCCTTGGTGGATGTGGATGCGGACGGGGACTTGGACGTATTGATGGGCAACCAGTTCGATGATGTCTACCAGTGGTTCCCGAATGATGGTTCAGGGCAGTTCGGTGCCGCCCAGAACATTGCACCGGCCATCGGTACTGTGGACCGCATCATTTGGGCCGATATGGACGGGGACGGCATCAAGGACATGCTGACCAGTACCGAGTCACCGGACAAGATCGCGTGGTACCGCAACTTGGGCAACGGCAATTTTGGAAGTCCCATCGATATCGGGCCTCTCGGTGCCCCGCGCGGTCTGGCGGCAACGGACTTGGATGCGGACGGCGACCAGGACGTGGTGGCGTGCTCTTGGTTCGACAGCACCGTTGCCTCCTTCCTGAATGACGGCTCGGGCGGTTTCTCCGGGCCGCAGGTGATCGGTGACCTGCTGTATTCCCCGATCTATATTGATGTTGGTGACCTGGACCAAGATGGGGATCCGGATGTGTTGGTCTCATCGAATCTGGACGACAGGGTGGTCTGGTATGAGAACTACATCGGCTCCCCCTTCCACATGGAGGGCAGGCTCTTCCATGATCTGAACGGGGACGGACAAGCTGAACCCGCGGAACCCGGTGCCCTGTGGGCTTCCGTACAGAGCCTACCCCAGTCCTCCACCGCATTATCGGATACGCTCGGCCACTTCATCATTTTTGCCGATAGTGGTACGTACCAAGTTCATCCGGTTTTGCCCAACGCTTTTTGGCAGGTGAGTTCCACGCCACCCTTCCAAGAAGCCGTGTTGACCGGCTCGCAACCCGTTGCCATCGGCTTGGACCTGGGGATCACTGCAGCCGTTGACACCTCATTGATCGTGACCAGCCTGCAGGATATGGTGGCGCCATGCGGAAGTGCCGCACATCAATACGTGGTGATGGCGAACATGGGCACAAGGGTTGAGCACGGAAGGCTCACAGTGGACCTGGACACCCTGTTCGCGTTCAACGGCGCCGAGCCGACCCCGGATGTGGTGCAAGGTCACCACCTCGAATGGAATTTCACGGGTCTGAATTATGAGGAGATCCGCACCTATGTGCTCAACGTCACCCGTCCCAGCGCTGAGTTCTACGGTCAACAGTTGAACAGTTCGGTCAACGTGCTTCGTGAGGACCAGCTCAATGCGGTGACGGATACATTCTCCTACGCTTGGAGCTATGATCATCTCTGTTCATACGATCCAAACGACAAGCTGGTCGATCCGAGAGGTACCGGTCCCTTGGGGATCATTGACCTCCATACGGACCATTTGGACTACACCATCCGTTTCCAGAACACGGGGAATGCGCCGGCCCAGGATGTCATCCTTCGGGACCAACTGGACCCCGCGCTGTTCCATGATGCGGTGCAAGTGCTTGGATACAGCCATGCTCCCGGTCGTATCTCGATAGAACCAGGCGGTGAACTGGTAGTTGAATTCCGTGGTATCGTACTGCCGGACAGCGCTACGGACAGGGCCGGCAGCCAAGGCTTCTTCACCTTCCGGACCAGGGTGGTACCGGGCCAGGAGAACGGGACCCTTATCTCGAACCAGGCGGCCATCCATTTCGACCAGAACGATCCCGTGATCACGAATAACGCGGTGAGCACATTGCTGGACTGCAGCCTGTACACGGCCACCATCACCGACCTTGGCAATGGATTGCTCGGGGCATCAAGCGGGAATGGATTTCAATGGCTGTTCAACGGATCGCCGATCCCCGGCGCGATCCAGTCCGCATATCTGGCCTCGGAAACAGGTTATTACAGCGTTTCGGTCACAGGGCCGTTCGGATGCGTCAATGAAAGTGAGCCGTTCTACGTGAGCACTACCGGGATCCCAGAGGTCCAAGCGGGTCATGGGGTCATCTTCCCGAACCCGGTGCATGGCACCACCATGCTGTATACGGAGGAGGTACTGAGCGTTCACGCCCGGATCGAGGTAATGGACGTACAGGGCCGGGCACTGCTGACCATGGTGGGCAATGGGGACCGCGCATTGCATTTGGATGCGTCCTCATTGGTACCGGGTCTTTACATGATCCGTGTACTGGATGGCACGGAGATACAATACTCGGGGCGCTTCGTTGTGGAGTGAACAAGATGTCCCTTGCCCCCACCATTTCCCGGCCCAACCGCGCAATGCGCCTGCCTGCCGCACTTGCCTGCCGTAGGCACGGGGCATGGCTCCTGAATGAACAGGCCGGGGCCACTGGTGGGGCTGCTCTCCGTATTAGAGCAGCGCGCTGGTGTTGCCAGCAGTCTACAGCCGGCTACACCACATGCGGCAGTGAGGGCTAAAGCCCACCACTGAGCTCCGCCATCAACTTCGAGGGAGCGATGATCCGAACGCCTTTGAAAACACCGCCCCGGCGCTCGGCTTCGCAATTACCTCACGGATCTGCCGAGTGCCCGCCGCTTCGATCAGCCTTTGGCGGGCTGTGCTGATGTTATTTGAGGCGTTAAGATACGGTGCCCGCAGGAGGCGGATGCGCGCATGGCACTCGGCAAACAGCCGAGCGCCGGGATGGGGGACATTGGTATCAACGACCAGCTTTACCCGCAAACGGCGCTTGGCATAGGCTTTGGCCCTTTCGGCTTCCACGGCCTTATTGATGGTTGCCATGTCCAACTCGCGGCTCTTGAAGGCACCGAACACGAAGTCCCATTCCGCCTTCACGCCATCCTGCTCCAGCTCTTTGGCGATCCGCAGCTTCGCCTTTGCGGGAAGTTGCTTCACCACCTCCAGCACTTGCTCAAGCGTCAAGGAGACTTTGGCTGTTGTCTCGAATGTCATCACTGAGGTGTTTGGCCAAGTTCAAAGTTAAGCGATCCCTCTATCTCCCGCCCCTGTTTCCGGCCAAAGCGGGTACTGCGCCCCTGAGTGAACAGGCCACGGAGCAGTTCCCTATCTTGAGCGGTCCAATGAACACTACCACCAAAAAGTCCCGGTCCGCAGCAGGTTACCTGGCCTTGATGATCTTGGGTGTCGCCTGTACCCCGGTGAACGAGCGCGACGGCCTGTCCGTGGAAGCGACGGGCTGGACGGTGCAACGTTCGGTGACGAAGCCGATCGAGAACTACACCTTCATCTTTCCCGAGGAAGGCTTTGCGTACGCGCACCGCGACTCGCTTGTGGATGCGTGCATGGCCGCGATCCGGCGGAACATGGCGATGCTGGAGGTGGACACCTTCTCAGTGCCGTACAAAATCAGGTTCTACCCGTCCAAGGCCGCCATGAAGGAGGCCACCAACATCGGCGTTTCCGGCCACGCGGATTTTTGGATCAAGGAAGTAGCCTTTGTAGCCACCGACGATCCGGCGACGATCGAGAAGGAGAACATCATCCCTGCGCCCATCATCCATGAGACCATGCACATGATCGCGATGGAAAAGTGGGGCTTCCCACCGGAGGACAACCTGTGGCTGAACGAGGGCCTGGCCACCTATGCCGCGGACCAGTGCAACGGATACACGGTGCGTGAGATCTACAGCTATCTCCTCACCCACGACATGACCTTCCCCACGGACTCCTTGATGGACGGGTTCTATCACCGCGACGAGATGACCGCCTACCATCAATCCGCATGCATCGTGCAGTATTTGCTGGAGCACTTCGGCGTGGAGAAGTTCGGGACCTTGTGGCAGGAGGGATCCACCAGCTTCGAGCAGGTCTATGGCATGGGTTTCCCGGAATTAGTGGCACGGATCGATGCGGATGTGGCGGCGGCCTATCCGAACGGTGTGGAGCTTGATTGGGAGAGGTTCAAGAAGGGGTGCAAGTGACGGGCACGATCGCCCGCGCTCCCGCCAGTGTTCCCGGTCCGACCGGGAATTGCCCCCGATTCACCCGGGCACCAGCGGTGCATCCAGTTCGTCCAACACCCGCTCATCACGGATCCCGGTCCGGTTGAAGAGCACCACGCTGCCCTTGCCGATAGCAGGGTACAGGCGGAGTTCCGCGTAGTAGCCACCGCCGCCACCGGCGTGCGCTAGAAAGGCATGCCCCTTCAATGAACCGGTGAACCAGCCCATGGCCATGCCCGTGCGGCGGCCGGCAGCGTCGAGGTTCTCCGTGAACAGTTGCTCACGCCATCGATCATTCACGAGCTTGTTAGGGGTGAGCAGCGCCTGCAGGTATTTGCGGTATCCATGGGCCGTTCCCAAGCTGCCACCGTAGGAGGCGCCGTTCAGCAGGAAAGGTTTGAACGGCCTCCAGCGTCCGACGCGTTCGCCCATGTACCGCTTGGTATCCAGCATGAACGGCAATAGAAGTGGCAACAGGCCGGGTGTACGCAAATACCCCGTTGCATGTGCGCCGTTCGTGGGATACTGGAAGCCCAATTCATCCGGTGCAATGCCTGATGGATCGAAGATCCCACGACGAACGATCTCTTCATAACGTTGGCCGGTCACGCGCTCGATCAATTGCCCGAGCAGCACATAACCCAGGTTGGAATAGGCGAAACGCGCGCCGGGCTTGGAGCGTAGTTTCGGATGCTTCGCGAATACCGCCGCGAAAAACGCATCGCGATCGAAGTCGGCTTCCGTGGGAACATGTACCCAGGACAGCGGCAACGGGTTTGGTAGCCCTGCCGTGTGGTTGAGCAAGTGCCGAATGCGGATATCGCCGGAACAGGGAATGCCAGGCAGGTGCTCGCGTACCGGTGCATCCAGGTCCACATGTCCGGCCTGCGCCAACTGCACCACGGCCAAGGCGGTCATCGTCTTCGTCACGGAGAAACCATGGAAGCTGGTGCTGGCATCCACCGGACGTTGCGTGCTGACTTCGGCGAGTCCTGCATAGTGCTGATGGAGCACCTGAACACGGTCGAAATGCAAGTAGGCCACACCCGGTGTCGAGTGCTTTGCCCATGTTCCAAGGAGGACATCAGGGGAAGCCATGTGGTAAAGATGTGGAACGGCGCGTTAACGCCATCGGCCCCGAACTCATCCGGGGCTTCTCCCCCTGTTCTCTGGTGCGGGAGTTAGGCGAGCCTGTCTACCGCAGGTAGGCCGACCTCCCGTGCCCCCTGAAGCATGGATGGCCGTTCTGCGGTATGTTCCAACTCGCCAGGGCCGCAAGGCTTTGGAAGGCTGGACATCGTGCGGCGACGAGAGGTACCCAAGTGCTTCGGCGGACATACCTTTATCGCATATGAGCGCACCACACGGATCCCTCCTCCGCCGCCTCTTCGCCGGTTCCGGGATGCAGCAGATATTCGACATAGGTGCCTGTAGCGGTACGGAGGGCATTCGCTATGCCTCCATGTTCCCGCAGGCGGAGCTTCATGCCTTCGAGCCTGTAGTCGCCAACCACTCCCTGGTACTTGAAAACTTCAGTCAACATCCTGAATTGAGAGCACAAGCCCATTGTGTCGCCCTCTCTGACCAGGCCGGCACGGCCGTGTTGAATCTTTCCTCCGCCCAAGGTGAAATGGGGCGCCATGGCAACAAAAGCTCATCCCTGTTGGAACCCGGCCGTGCCACCGAAGTGTTCCCTTGGCTCGAGTTCAATGAGCGTATTACGGTCCCGACGCGGACGCTGGATGATTTCTGCGCTGAACATGCCATAGCGGCCATCGATCTTATCCATATGGATGTTCAAGGTGCCGAGCTGATGGTCTTGCGAAAAGCATCCTCAATGCTACCACATATCCGCACGGTCTGGATGGAGGTGGAACGGATACCGCTCTATCTGGACCAACCTGTGAAGCAGGAAGTGGAGGCCTTCATGACAGGGAACGGCTTCGACCTGGTGATCAGTACCGTGGGCCGTACGGCCGGTGATCAGTTTTGGGTGAACCGGGCGTTTGCCGGCCAACAACCGTTCAGCGTCCGTTCCAGCATGTTCCTGCGTTCCTGGGAGTGGCGCATCCGGATGGCCTGGCAAAACCTGCGGTGGCGCCTTGGGCAAGCTTTTCGGGGAACTCGTCCCGGGAGAAAGCTGTCAGGTAGTTCTTAGTTGTCCATTCTCAGTTGAACTCTGCATTGCAAAGTTCAACAACGTGGCGGCAACGCCTGACAACGGACAACTACTCCGATCACTTCAAGTTATTCGCCTCCTCCGCATTGAACTCCTCGCCGGGGTCCAGCAACGGCCGGGAATTGGTGTAGACCCGCCAACGTGCGAGCACGGCCTCGATGTCCGCCGGTAGCGGGCTTTCGAACTTCATGCGCTTGCCCGTGGTGGGGTGGTCGATCTCCAGCACTGCCGCATGCAGCGCTTGGCGGGGCAGCAGCGTGAAACAGTTCTCAACGAACTGCTTGTACTTGGTGAAGACCGTGCCCTTCAGCACGCGGTCGCCGCCGTATTGCGCATCGTTGAAGAGCGGATGGCCGATATGCTTCATGTGCGCACGGATCTGGTGCGTGCGGCCCGTCTCCAATTTGCATTCCACCAAGGTGACATAGGTGAAGCGCTCGATCACCTTCCAATGGGTGATGGCCGCCTTGCCCTGCTCCGGGTCCAGCGGCACGGACATCACCGTTCGGTCCTTGGAGGAACGGTCCAAGTTGCCTTCGATGGTGCCCTCTTCTTCATCGAAATCGCCCCATACCAGCGCACGGTAGCGGCGGTCGTTGGTGCGGTCGAAGAATTGGCGGGCCAGGTGCGTGAGCGCCTCATCGGTCTTGCCGATCACCATGACGCCGCTGGTGTCCTTGTCCAAGCGGTGGACCAGGCCGGGCCGTGGCACAGGCTGGTCGGGCGAGGAAGGCAGCTTCCCGAAATGAAAGAGCAGCCCGTTCACCAGCGTGCCGGTCCAGTTCCCATGGCCGGGATGGACCACCAAGCCGGGCTGCTTGTTGATCAGCAGGATCTGGTCGTCCTCGTAGATCACCTCGATCGGGATGTCCTCCGGGGCCAGTTCCACATTCTGCACGGGATGCGGCAGTACCAGCGTGACGACATCGTTCGGCTTCACCTTGTGGCTTGGCTTTTCGGCCTTACCGTTCACCAGCACATTGCCGTTGCGTGCGGCGGCTGCGATGCGCGAGCGCGAGGCACCGGCCAGGTGGTCGAATAGGAATTTGTCCAAGCGCATCAGCCCTTGGCCGGGGTCGGCCACGATGCGATGGTGCTCGTAAAGCTCCTGTTCCTCGGTGGTCTCCCCGACTTCGTTTTCGGGCGACCCCTTGCTTGGTTCCATCAGTGCTGTACGATCAATCGGCCTTGCGCCACAGTGTGCCCGTCGCGTGCGATCAGGCGGACGATGTAAGGGCCGCTGGCCACGTCCTGCACGGACAGGGCGTTTCCATCAGCGATCCAGCGGCGCACCGAACGGCCCATCGGATCGATCAGTTCCACCTGCGCGGCTTGCGCCAAGCCTTCGCCGAACTGCACATGGAAGGTATCACCCGACGGGTTCGGCCAGATCGAAAGGGAGACTTCCGGAGCGGCGATCTCATCCACGCCTGCGAAGGGGTCCACAGCGGCCACCATCACGGGGCGGATCATCCAGGAACCCTCCTGCGCCGAGACGGACCAGCTGAGGCCGGTCTTGAAAAACATCTTGTCGTGGTTGTCCCGGTTCTTATCCAGGCCCAAATTCATGCGCGTGTCGTTGGTCTGCACCCAGCCCACATAGAAGGTGCCGCTGACGGCGATGGTACTGTCCAAGGGATATTCCACGTAGTGGTCCGGACCCCAGAGGTGGTACTGCGGGGAATTGAAGGAGATGTTCTGGAAGACGATCACCTCCGGGTCCAAGCTGCTCCACACCGTGATGATGAAGGAGCCGCTCGGCGGATGGTTCACCGGTGGCGGGTTGTAGGTGAAGATGGGGTCGAAGTACATCCGCAGCGCGCGGAGGGAATCGGCACCCTCGGTGTCGAAGCGGTAGGCCTGTTTGGCGCCGATCTGGTTCAGGCTGTAGCCGGCCTCGGCGGTGCCGTCGTCATAGCTGTAGTAGTTGCTGATCTCCTGCACGTAGGCCATGGTGTCGTTGTAGGCACAGACATCAGGCGTGGCGTTGGTCCAGAACTTCGCCGTGAGAAATGCGGCATCGGCGCAGGCGGAAACATCGTACACCAACGGGTCGGCCCCGCTGTTCACCGGATGGACGGAGTTGAAATGGCTACCGGCGTTGTTGCTGATGTTATTGCCGTAGCTGTCACGGGAAGCGCTCCAACCGCAATCGGAGGTTACGCCGTAGCCCCAGGTGATGAATTTGTCCTGCGTGTCGTTGTTCCGCTGTTCCAGGTCCACCTGCTGCGCCATGTAGCTGGCGGGTGCTTGGATGAACTTGGCGTAGGGAACCGACGTGAAGGTCTGCAAGAGGCCCGCTTCCTCGTACACGTAGGCAACGTCCTTCAGCACGGTGTCCGCCGCGGTGCGGTTGCGGTCCAAGCGGACATAGTCGATGTGCCATTGGTCCACGGCCCCGCCCAAGGTGGCGTAATTGCTGAAGCGCATCTTGAAGTTGCTTTTCAGAAATTTCGGATCAGTGATCGGCACCATCACCTGCCGGAAGGTGTCCGCCGCGGCATTGCCGGGGGCGGTCCACACCTGGTACCAATTATTCTCGTCGGGTGCGAAAAGTTCCAGGCGCAGGCTGTCCTCGCCATGGGCCAATTGGTCGCCGCTGCGCCCGATCGGCTCGCAGAAGAAGCTCAGGTAAATGCTATCACCTGCGGGGAACGCCAGATTGATCGGCACCGAGGTGAGCTTGTCCGCCAGGCCGTTCATGTTCGGCGCGTCCGGTTCGTACGGCCCACCCGTGCGGTCCATCCCGTCGAGCGTGGCCACGCCGATGGTCGGCGGGTTCAGCGGGAAGGTCGAATTCACATAGGCGTCATCATCCGCCCACAGGATCCACGGGCGCGGGGTGTTGTCCGGATTGGTATAGGTGCGCGTGTCCGCCGTGACGTTGTACACCAGCAGCGAGTCCTGGATCAAGGTGGGGTCGAGCCACAACGTGTCCGTTGTTGTGGTGCCCAACGTATCGATCAAGGTATAGTGCGGCCAAACGAACATGCTCTGCTCCGTAACCGGGTACACGCTCAGGTCCCGGATCACCGCGACCAGCGCCGCGATCGGCTCTTGGGTGATGATCAACGTGTCCGGCTGCTCGTCGATGATGTAACGGTAGCTGGTGTCGGTGAGGAAGGCCATGTCCGGCGTGCTCACACCATTGACCACGATCTTGTAGATGGTCTCTGTCAGGCTCACGTTGGCATCCCCCTGCTGAGCGTTCAGATACCGCGTACGGTCCACGGAAAAGTCGTCGATCACGGGCAGCGTCTGCGTGGCATTGTCGTACAGGAAGATCTCGTTCAGCCCACCGGACCGCTGTAGCGGATCGGGCGCTCCCCGAACGCGGGATGGCATTCAACGGAGTGATGAGCTCCTGGGCCCCGCTTTGGTGCGCCAACACGAGCAGGCTTACGGCAACAAAGGCCCGTAGGCCGGCATGGATCATTGTAGGTTTCATCATGATCAAGGGGTGACCGCAGTGCTGTCCATCGTAAGCCAAACATCGACCAGACCACCGGGGCTGATCAGGTTCTCAGGTCCGGGAACGGGGGATTGGCGTGCTACTGTCGCGAACGCGGTATCACAGCCACTATTGCCACATCCGGCCACCTGCACCACCAGCCCCAGATTCAGTGATGCCAGGTTCAGAACGGCCTTCATTTCCTCAAAGCCCATCCCGCGCACGTCCGGCACGGGCACACGCTCGCCGTTCTGCCCTTGCCCCAGCACCAAGGAAATGGACTCGCCCCGGCGGATCCGGGCGTCCGCTGCGATAGGTTGGCCTTGGTACAATTGCGCCAGTACGCAATCCAAGCACGGGTCCGGGCGGTATTGCATCTCCGACACTTTCAGCCCGATGATCTCCAGCACGCTGATCGCCTGGCGTTTGCTCAAGTTCACCAGGTCCGGCATGTTGAGCATCTTGGGCTGGCTTGCGTTCATCACCAGGTACACGGTCCGGTCCGGCTTCACGAATTTGCCGCTGTCCGGGTCCTGGTCCACCACACTGCCCTTGGGCACATCGTCGTTGTAGACCGAATCGATCACTTCCGCATGCAGGCCCATGGCCTCCAAGATCTGCGTGGCCTCCTCGTAGTTGCGGGCCCGCAAGTCCGGCACCATTGTGCTCACATCATGCCGTGTATAGGACCCGAGCCACAACCAGGCACCCAGGAGGACCAAGCCCGTGATCGCCACCGGGGCAATGATCAGAAAGTACCGTTTTCCAGCCGTCATCTCTTTTGCCTCAGGCCGATCAAGGCCCTTTTCAGCAAGGCGCGAATATAGATCCGACCGAAGGGGCATCAACATCCGATGGTTGGCACTTACTCCGCACCCCGACCGGCCCTTGCACGGCACCACCGCTACTTTGGTCCGCACGATACCCTGCCATGCCCCTACCCTTTATCGCCATCCTGCGCGGTGGATACACCGGAGAATCCGTCATCAGCCTGAAAAGCGCGCAGACCATGATGGACGCGCTCGGCACGGATCGCTTCGACGCGGCATTCATCAGCGTGGCGCGTGAAGGCTGGACCTGCGAACGGCATGACGGCACCGTGCTCCCCTTCGATCGCGGGGCCTTCTCCGCGGACCGTGGCCAGGGTCCCGAGCGCTTCGCCGCCGCCTTGATCTCCATCCACGGCACACCCGGTGAGGACGGCAAGCTGCAAGGCTACTTGGACATGCTGAAGGTGCCATACCAGACCGGGGGGGTGCTCAACATGGCCCTCACCATGAGCAAGTTCAGCACCACCGGCCTGCTGCGCCAGATGGGCTTTGCCGTGGCCCCCTCGCTCCTGTTGCAGGGCCGCGACGCATCGGATGCACAACGCGTGCTGGACGAAGTGGGCCTGCCCTGTTTCATCAAGCCGGACAACAGTGGCAGCAGCCTCGGCATCAGCAAGGTGAAGACCGCCGCCGAGCTGGGACCCGCGTTGGACAAGGCCTTCGCCGAAGACCCCACCGTGATGTGCGAAGCCTTTGTGCAAGGCCGCGAGCTCACCTGCGGCGTGATCCGTATGGGCGGCGAGGTGCGGGCGCTGCCCATCTGCGAGATCCGCACCAGCCACGAGTTCTTTGATTTCGAGGCGAAGTACAACGCTGCGGACACCGAGGAGATCGTGCCCGCACCGGTGCCGGAACACATCGCGACGATCGTCCAGGAACGCTCCGTGGCGATCTATCGGGCGCTGAAGTGCAACGGCATGGCGCGCATCGACCACTTCTGGCGGGAAGGTGAAGGCGATGGCAAAGAGGTGGTCACCATCGAAGTGAACACTGTGCCCGGCTTCACCCCCGTGAGCATCTTCCCCAAGATGCTGGCCGCAGCGGGGATCACCATCGCCGAGGCGGTGAACGGGATGGTGGAGTGGATGATTCAGCCCTCGCGCTGACGTTCGGAAAGAAAGCGCACCAACTTCCAGACCGCCTGACCGCGATGGCTGATGGCGTTCTTCATTTTCGCGTCCAGCTCCGCGAAGGTGAGGTCGCTCATCTCCGGCAGGAACACCGGGTCGTAGCCGAAACCGTTGCCTCCGCGTGGCTCCGTGGTGATCGTTCCGCGCACTTCCCCCTCGAAGATGTGTTCACCGCCCGCATCGATCAACGCCACCACGGTGCGAAAACGTGCGCTCCGGTCCTCCATGCCATCGAGTTCGCGCAGCAGTTTGGCCATGTTGCCCCGATCGTTCTTCTCTTCGCCGGCGTAGCGGGCGGAGTACACGCCCGGTGCGCCGTCCAACGCCGTCACCTCCAGGCCGGAGTCGTCGGCGATGCAAGCGAAGCCCGTGCGCCCGAAGGCGAAGCGTGCCTTCTGAAGCGCGTTGGCGGTGAAGCTATCGCCGGTCTCCGGCAGGTCCGAGGGCAGGCCAACATCGGCAAGGCCCACGAGCTGCATACTGCCGGGCAGCATAGCACGTAGTTCGGTGACCTTACCGGGGTTGCCGGTGCAAAGAAGCAGTTTGTCCATGGAGCGAAGATGGTCATCACGCCGGAAGCTGCAATGGATCCAAATCCGGACCAGCTTTGCGCCTCGGCAAAAGATGGGACCTGCACGGATTTGGCCTGAGGCCGAGCGATGCGGATATTTGGCCAAATGCTTTGTACATCAATTCGACTTCATGATCACCCTGGTGCCCGTAGGGGGCTTGTGTAACCGCATGCGCGCCATGGATGCTGCTTTGGCACTCCACCGCGTCACAGGGGTTCCTTTACGGGTGTACTGGGAAAGCAATGCATTGCTCAATTGCCCATTTCACCGGTTGTTCCGGCCGATCCCCGGGATCGAGCTGGTCGAAGGCATATCTTGGTCCTCCCGCCTCCTCCTGCGCTTTGGCCGATTCCATGCAGCGGCGAGGGTGTTGGGCCGGCTCACAGGCACCACCTACTACCATCACGACGAGAATGAAAGACTGGAGCTGGATGTTGCAACGGAACAGTTGCATAAGCTGCGCCAGCTGCACATCATCAGCTTTGCACGCTTTCATCAAGCCCCGGAGCAATACTCCTCCTTCCGTCCCATACCTGAGCTGGAGCAGCGCATCGCTGAGATCACGGACCGGTTCGACCAGTGGACCATCGGCGTCCATATCCGGCGCACGGACAATGCCCATTCAATTGCCGTCAGCTCCACCGGTCTGTTCAAAGAGGCCATGGAACAATTGATACGGGAAAAGCCCCGGACCCGCTTCTATCTGGCCACTGATTGCCAGGATACCAAGCAAGAGCTCATCTCGCAGTTCGGTGATCGCATCATCACCGGGGAAGAGCCGGTGGACCGGGCCAGTATCAGCGGCATGCAGCATGCCTTGGTGGAACTATTCGCCCTCTCCCGAACGGGTTATTTGTTCAGGTCACACTTCAGCTCCTTTTCACGGACCGCCGCGGAGATCGGCCATATCCCGTCACATGTGATCGGACGGCCCGATTGAACTTTTCCCATGAACAAGATCAAGACCACATTGCTCAATGCCAGTCGCCTCATTTTGGGGGACAGGCTGTCCTTCGCCATCCGCCATTCCATCGCCAGGAGAACCCCGGAAATGATCGAGGCGGACAAAGCCCGTGACCGGTTCTATGCCAACTTCATCCGAAAGGACGACCTCTGCTTCGATGTGGGCGCCAACCTCGGCAATCGCGTGGCTTCCCTCCTGGCCGCCGGAGCGCGTGTCGTTGCGATCGAACCCCAACCCGGATGCCAATTGGTCCTGCGCCATCGCTTTGGGGAAAAGATCACCGTCGTGCCCATGGGTTTGTCCGATTCCCCGGGAACCGCGACCATGTTCCTGTCCGACTCGCATACCCTGTCCTCCTTTTCCAAGGAATGGATCGACTCCGTAAAGGATTCCCGGTTTTCCTCTGCCCACTGGGACCGCAGGATCGAGGTCGGGATGACCACCTTGGACCTGCTCTTCGAGCAGTACGGCACGCCCAGGTTCATCAAGATCGATGTGGAAGGTTTTGAAGCGCAGGTCCTCAGCGGCATGTCCAGACCGGTGCCCATGCTTTCCTTCGAATGCACCATACCGGAACAACAGGACAAGGCCCTCAAATGCCTGGAACTCATCGGCACCTTCACACCGGATGCGGAATGCAACCATTCACGGGGAGAGACCGCAGCCTTCAGTTCCGAAAAGTGGATGCCTTTGCAAGCCATGCGCGAACTGGTCGCCTCCCCGGATTTCCTGAAATTCGGGTCAGGTGACATATACGTGCGAAGCGCCGCCGCTTCGGCCTGACCGCGAGCCCTTGGCTATTTCAGCAGCCTGCCAAGGTCGCCCGGCATCAGGATGTAGTAGTTGCCCCACGGCACCCCCAAGCGCCGGAACACCGCCCACAGTACCACCAGCAGCACGGCCAAATAGGCTGCGGTCGACGCTATCGCCGCACCCACCAGGCCGTATTTCGGGACCAAGAAGACGTTCAGCAATACGGTGAAGACGAGCCCGACCCCGGAGGCCAGTGCATTGTAGCCCACTTTCCCTGTGCGGACCACCAACAAGGCCATCATTTTCGACGCGCACGCGAACAGGATGCCGGGCATCAGCCAACGAAAAGCCAAGGCGGACCGTGCGAACGCATCACCATACAAAAAGGAGAACATCCAGCCCGCCAAGAACATGAACACGGTCCCTCCCACCAGGACCAACGTGAAGCTCAACCGTGCATAAAGCCGGAACCGGCCCAGCATCTCGTCGTCGAACTGCCCGATGAGGTGGGGCTGCAGTACGCGAGAAAGCGGTTCGGGCACTTGGAAGAAGAACTGCGCCACTCCCACCGCGACCGCATATAGCCCGAGTTCCCCGGCACCGCGCACATCCTGCAAATACCAGATATCAAACCGGTAGTTCAATTGATTGAGCAGGTTGGCGACATACCCGATGAACACGAAGGACGCCAATGGCCTCAGGAGTTCACCGCCAGTGAAAAGCACCGGCCGGACCCGGACATGCACCATGTAGTAGACCAACCAAAGCGCGTTGAGCACCAACAAGATCAGGAAGGAGCACAAAAGCACCATGGGCAAGTTCCCTGCACCGGGCGAACTGCGCAGCCAAAAGAACAACGTACCGAACACAGCGGCCATAAGGATCGCGGAGATCAGGGTCATCTGGTTCGCGATCCGGAAAAGGCGCAGACCAAGGAAGATCGCATTGAAGAAGGAATGGGACAAACTGAAGAACAACGTCCCAACGAGATAGGCCACGTAGTAAAACCCGTCAATGCCCTCCGGCAACAAGGGATTGGCCGGAAGGCCGTAATACCAGGCATACGCCAACAGGGAGGCCAATAACACCCCGATGATCAACATGGCCGAGGCCGCTATGCCTATGCTCCGCTTTTTGTCGACGCCCTCCTTGGCCAGAAAGAAAAGCAGGCCCGCACCCAGATTGAAGGAAATGAGAAGCGATAGAAGCACCACATCGGATTGGAGCACCGTATAATAGCCGCGTCCCACATCCTGAAGCAGCCGGGTGATGCAGATCCCGGTCCCGAACCCCAGAGCCACGCTCGGCAGTTGGACGGCAGTGGTGTAGAAAATGCTCTTGTTGATGGACATCCCGATGCGCGTGGGCAGCGTGCCGCCAAAGGTGGTGTAAGGTTCCGGAACAAAAACCACCGACCGATCGGCGGTGGACACGGTCCGCACGGGAAGGAACCGCCTAAATTGCTGCCTACCTTTGCCTGCCGTATCCCGTGAGCATCGCGGGGTCCCCGTAAACCGAAGTCCCACTTCACAAATGAAGCCCTTTGGCATCAATATTATTTCATGAGCGACGAGGTTCGATCATTCTATGACGACTTTGCTTCCAGGCAGATCGAACAAGGCGTCAACCTTCGGCACCACAAGATCATGGAATGGCTGCTCCGGTCCGGTCTTCGGGACGGCATCAGGGTGCTGGAGATCGGATGCGGGGTAGGCACGCAGACCGCATTGATCGCGGGCTCCATCCCGAACGGGAAGCTTATTGCGAATGACATCAGCCCGAAAAGCGTGGAGCACGCCCGCGAGCGGCTGGCGGGCAGGAACAACGTGGAGTTCATCACCGGGGATATCGTCCAACTGGAGATCCCGGGCCAATTCGACCTGATCGTGCTTCCGGACGTCCTCGAACATATTCCCGTGGACGAACATGGGTCGTTGTTCCTAAAGATCGGCAGGCTGCTCAAGCCGGACGGGCAAGTGGTGATCCACATCCCCGCCCCGCAATACCTCGAATGGAACATTGAACACCGGCCGGAGCTTCTCCAAGTGATCGACCAGCCCTTGCATTTGGAACGATTGCTCCCGCATGTGGCAAGTGCCGGGCTCTATTTGCAATTCGCCGAACACTACGGGTTATGGACGGACGGCCCGGATGCGGCCGTCCTGGTATTGAAACACTACCGGAATGACCTCGCCTTCAAACTGGTGCCCCCTCCTGTCGGCCGCATCGGACGCTGGCGGCGAAGCTTCGCAAAGTTCCGGGGAAAGGTAAAATGACCGTGGAACGGAGACCGGAGGCCGTGCTCTTCATCACCGGCTGGTGGCCCACGGAAGCCGACCCGCACAATGGTGTATTCATTAGGGAGCATGCATTGGCGCTGGCTACGGCCACCCCGGTGGTGGTCGTCCACCTGAGCGTTGTGAAAAGAAAATGGGGATTGCTCAAATTCAAATGGCAAGAATCCTCGGACCAAGGTCTGCAGGTCATCCACGGAGAGATCCAAACGCCTGTGCGGAGGGGCGGATGGCACGACCGGATCGTGCGTTCGGCTTACCGCAAAGCAATTCTCAAGTATTCGGACAGGTACCGCTTCCGTGTCATGCATATCCACAACCGCACGCCCATCACGGAGAATGCATCCTTCGTGGGCGAGGAAATGGGCCTGCCGGTCGTGGTCACCGAGCATAGTTCGTTCTACCACCTCTGGATCCACCATCTCGGTGCCGAGGTAGGAAGCCAGACAAGGGAAAGGATCATCAATTGGTTCGCCCGGCCTTCCATCCGGGCGGTCCTCCCCGTTTCCCGAGACCTCGGTCGTGTGTTGCAGGATGATTTCGACGTTGCCAAGGAAAAGATCCATGTCGTGCCCAATGTGGCTTCCCCGATCTTCAAGCCGGCGGCTTCTGAGCATGTTCCTCCGTTCCGCATTCTCCTCGCAGCAAGATGGAGCGCGCCGAAGGACCCCTTCCTGTTCATCGATGCCCTGCATCTTTTGCCTGTTGGGGTGCGCAATTCCTTGCACGTCGATTGGGTGGGCGATGGGGACCAAATAGAGCAGGCGCGTGCTGCGTGCGCCGCCTTCATCACGGACGGTATCATGCACTTCCGCGGCCGATTGCCAAAGACGGAGCTGGCACCACTGCTCGCCAAAGCGCATTTGCTGGTCCACCCTACGAAGGCGGAGAACCTGCCTTGCATTATCATTGAAAGCCTCTGTTGCGGTACCCCCGTACTGAGCACCACGGTCAATGGCATTCCCGAGCTGGTGGACCGTTTGAACGGTGTCCTGACCCCGCCGGAAGATCCACAGGCCTTCGCGGACGCGCTCCGATGGATCATGGACAACTACCGTGGTTTTGACCGTCCCGCTATTGCCCGTGCTGCCGATGCCCGCTATTCAGCCGCTGCCGTGGCGCGGCAATTCTTGGATGTGTATGAACAGATCACCTCTTGATCGATCCTGCCGGGAATGCCGCCACCTTCAGCCGAAAAAGGAGCTACCTCCACCAAGTTGCACGTGCTGCTCCTATGCACGCACTTCCCGCCACTGAACCGCACCGGGGCGCGCAGGCCCTACTACTTGGCACGCCAACTGCGCGATGAAGGACATCAGGTATCGGTGCTTACCTCCACGGAAACGGAGGACGCCACTTGGGAGGTCGACCTTGGCGGTATCTCCGTGATGCGTTGCCCACGCACCCATCTGCAACGCGACATGCACCCTTGGCAGCGCACTATTGCCAAGGCTCACCACCGTATCCAGGGCAAGTTCCTGCACGGACCGTTGAGGGTCCTCTCCGACTTGCTTCTTCCCCTGGACCATGGTAGCCGCTGGGATGTCCTGCCTGAAGAGATCGAACAACGGTTCGGCATCCCCGATGTGGTCCTTGCCACGGCGCCCGGATGGAGCACGGCGGAGACCGGCATGCGGTTGGCCAACGTTTGGAACGCCACGTTCCTCGTGGATTATCGCGACCCGTGGTCGATCATCGACCCGAGCTTGCACATGGACATTGTCACCGGTCACGGAAAAGGGTTGGCCGGCATTTTGCGAAAAGCCGTTTTCAAGCAACGGGAAAAAAAGATCGGGAGTGCCGCCTTTGCGATCACGGCGGTCAGCGATGGCGTCCTTCGGAACGCCCAACAAGTGACGCGCAACTTCCGCGGAAGTGTCTTCACGGGAGGCTATGACCCCGATATTCAACCCGCGGCACAGGTCCGGAACGGCAAATTCACCTTGGTCTACACCGGCCGCGTCTATCCTGAACAAGATTGGGGTCTGGTGATGTCCGGGCTGGACCGGCTTTCAACTGCCATTGAAGGCTTTCACGACCATTTTATACTGAGGATGATCGGCACGGTGAGCAATGACCCTTCTCTGTTGCGGGACCTGCAGGCCACGGCGGAGCGGACCCACGCAATGGAGTTGATACCCCGGATGCCCAGGGAAGAGGCGCTGCGCGAGCAACACGCAGCTGATGCATTGCTCCATCTCACCTATCGGGGCCGGAAAGGCTTTCTCCCGGTGAAATTCCTGGAATATCTCAATGCCGACAGGCCTATCCTGTTGGTAACGAAGGAAGAGGACATCATGGAGTCGATCCTGATCCGTACCGGGACCGGGATCTTGATACCGGACGCCCGGTCATTCATCGACCTTATCCAAGACCGTCTGGCACAATGGAAAGAAGGCTTGGGGTGGAAGCTCCTGCCGGACTGCGAAGCACTGCGGGAATTCGCATATCCCGAGCGCATGCGCCCATGGGTGGAACAAATATGGGCTTGGGACATCGAGCGAAGATCTTCCATCCCGATGCCGGATGATGGCCGGTACATCTCAATGCCCCCTGAGGTATGACGGCACCGCTCATAAGTGTCATCATGCCGGCGTACAATGCGGCCGAACACGTCCGCGAGGCCATCATGTCGGTGCAAGCTCAAACGTGGCCGAACTGGGAATTGGTGGTGGTGAACGACGGGAGCCAGGATGCAACTGCTGCGATCCTTGATGGTCTGGATGATGCCCGGATCATCGTGGTACACCAAGAAAACAAGGGGGTCAGCGCGGCACGCAATACCGGTTTGGACCGTGCCCGCGGCGAGATCATCGCCTTCCTGGACGCCGACGATGTATTGCCGGCGCGCAGTCTGGAAGCACGTGCGGCCTTGATCGTCTCCGACCCGGAGGTGTTCTTCGTGGATGGGACCGTGCTCCGATTGGACGCCACCGACGGCAGGTTGACCCACATGTACTCCCCGTCCTTCAAGGGCATGGCATTCGACCGCTTGGTGGCTCTATCTGAGACCTGCTTTTTCGGCCCTTCTTGGATGATCCGCCGGACGGATGCGACCAACAAACGCTTTCCCGAGCACATGCGGCATGGGGAGGACCTCGCCTTCTACACCAGCATCGCACGGGCCGGCAAATACACCTTTGTGGAAGAACCCGTGCTCCATTATCGCCAAGGACGACCTTCGGCCATGTCGGACCTGAAAGGCCTGGAAAGGGGATATCATGCCCTCTTTGCTTTCGTCCAGCAACTGCCACACCCCCCGGATGCGGCGCAATTGGCCTTCATGCGTGCCCGGGCCCGGCGGATCATGTTCCGAAGCTATTTGAAGGCCGGCCGCCCTGTGGATGCCGTCCGGTCCATGCTGCGCACCCCTCCTTTTCCACCCCAAAGAAGGCCATGAAAAAGAAGAACATCCTTTTCCTGAGCTATTGGAGTCTGCGCGAACCCTTGACCGCCGCCGCCATCTTCCCCTATCTGCATCTGCTTTCAGAGATGCCGGACGTTGAGCGGATCCACTTGGTCACCTTCGAGACTTCCCAGCATTTCCTGCCGGAGGTCGTCCTCGATATCGACAAGGTCGTCCATCATGGGATCAGGTCCCGGTTCACCTGGTCCTATGCGTTATCAAAGGTCGACCTGCAGGTCCATGCGCTGCACTATCTGTCCTGCTTGGTCCGCAAGGAGAAGATAGACATCCTGATCGCCAAGTCCTCGCTTGCGGGAAATGTGGCGCACCTGGTCCATCTCATGACCGGGGTACGGTACATCGTGGAATCCTATGAGCCCCACTCTACCTACATGTTGGGATGCGGAGTGTGGACCAAGCGTGACCCGCGCTATCTCTATGCCAACATGCTGGAAAAAGCCCAATTGAAACATGCTGAATATCTCGTCACCGTAACTCATAATCATCGGGAAGACTTGATCAAAGCCGGCCAATCACCGCACCGGATCAAAACCATACCGTCCATTACAGACACCCATGTGTTCCGCTTTCAGGAGGCCGAACGTGCCCGGGTGCGCAGTGCGATGAACATTCCACAACAGGCCACTGTCGGTATCTATGTCGGCAAATTCGGCGGACTCTACTATGATGACGAGACCTACGTGATCTTTCGTCATGCCTTCGAACAATTCCCGGGGTTCCACCTGATCATCCTTTCACCGTCGGACACCTCCATCATCCTGAAGAAGGTTGAACACTCGGGCCTGCCTATGGACCGCGTCCATCTCGCCACGGTCCCGCACAAGGAGATCCCGGCCTATCTCTCCGCCTCGGACATTGCCTTCAGCACGATAAGACCATCTACGGTCAATCGGTACCAAAGCCCGGTAAAAAACGGAGAATACTGGGCGAACGGATTGCCCATCTTTATGACCGATGGCATAGCGGACGAATATCGCCTCATGCGAAAAGGCATCGGCGGCCATGTTTTTAACCCGGACATGAGCGACCTGAAGGAAGCCATGGGTGGAATGGCCAGCATCATCTCACGCGAGGGCCATCGCTTCGAGATCGCGGAATTGGCCAAGAGATACAAGTCGATCGATCTTGCCAAAGAAGTGTATGCTGAGATCTTCGGTTGATCGTACCGATCTTCCTACGACCGTCCGACTATCGCTGGGACGATCGATGACCAGTGATCTGGGAAGTCCCCCGCATCCGGGCATCCGGTCGTTTGCCAATGGTGGATACAAGTTGCTCACCTGCCATGTAATCCCTTAATCTGAAACGCTCGCCCTTCCTCATTTTCTCTCTGCGCCGATCCAAAATGAGCTTACAGATGAACATGGCAGCCACAAAGAACGGGACCAACGGAATTTTGAACCTTACCAACGCACCGAAATTCGGCGTCGATATCCCAATAATAAAACCGAATATGACCGAGAACAATATGCACATGAGCACCAAAGGGTTACCTGTGATTATTCGCAATAGATACCAGACCCTGGTGCGCCATAGAATGTAAAGTAAAAAGCCGAACAGCCAGAAATTCTCCAATGCGCTCAAGGCAACAACAACACTTGAAGATTCCCATATATATGGCCTGAAGAGCGCCGCATTGACCGCCTTCGGAAATTTCTTCAGCATCCCCGTGAAGGTACCGTCCATCGGCCCAAGGTCAAAAA
This sequence comes from Flavobacteriales bacterium, assembly GCA_016700415.1. Classification (NCBI taxonomy): domain Bacteria; kingdom Pseudomonadati; phylum Bacteroidota; class Flavobacteriia; order Flavobacteriales; species Flavobacteriales bacterium. The sequence goes on along the minus strand of CP065018.1, from coordinate 3,673,421 downwards.
AATTATCGCCATACTGTTCCGTGCGCTTCAGGTCAGCCTGACTTACCATCACCGTCTCGGCGGCCTTGTCCAGCGCGAACTTCCCTAAGCTGTCCTGAAAATAGGTGAGCACGAACAAGGACATGGTGAGTATCATGATCATGGCCAAGGGCAGGGTGCCATAGCGCAGTAGAGCGTTCTTCATCCGCGATACCCTGTAGAAGAACAGCCAGAGCAGCGACACGGGGAAAAGAGCCATGAAGATGTATGCCTTGATCATGATCAGCAAGGTTGTGCTCACGACGAGGCCGAGGATATTAAAAAAAAATCGTCTCCTCTTGAAGAACACCTCGTCCAAACAATGGATCCACCAACAAGTGGCGCTCAACGTTATCGTGTCCTTCAAAATGCCAGATCCCCAGAAAACAACCGATGGCATATACAGGAATGCGATCGCTAACTTGTTCATCAAGGATGGATAATAGGATACGAAAGTTCTGTAACAACGCCATATTCCGATATAGCATATACTGGACAGCATCAACGTCGTGATAAGAAAACTATTGAACGTAATGATGACCAAAGGTGTAATGAGGCGGATGACGAGAAAAGTCCGGCTGTCGAAATACACATACGTATATGGGATGACCCCGACCTTGTAGAACATTTGTAAATGTTCCAGATCATTGGGTCCGAACAACAACGACAGGAACGTCGTGAAATCAACCCTTGCCATTCTGCTGAGGGGAATGGCGGAATAGAAATACGAGATCGTATCCCCTCCCTTGTAATAATAGAAATAGATCAAGCTGAAGGCTATGCCGCCGAACAATTTGGCAAAAAGCCCCCAGAGCAGATGTTTATATTCCGGGTCCTTTTTTATCGCCACGTTCTTCATCCGGGCGAAGTAGGTATACAGCAACAAGATGTAGAGAATGCTCACCGGCCATTCCCAGGTCGCAATATCCACGTCCCCGTAATATAGGATCCAGAACAAGGGCATGGTGCCAAATATCGGGCCTGGCCGCCCAATACACCACAGCTACGCCAAAGTATGGCCGAGTGTGAGGCTCTGCGCCGACATTCGACCATGGCCATACATTCGCAGCATGCCTTTGACCCGAACACGGAAATGCCCCCAGTGCGACCAACTCGATAGTCGCCCCATCGCACCCTTGGCCGAGCATCATCTGGTCCGTTGTAGGAATTGTGGGCTTGTTTACACCGGTTGGGAACCGACCGAGCAGGAGCTTATGGACTATTACGCCCATTATCCTGCCCCCGCAGCTATTTCCCCCATCACCATTCAGCGCTATGACGAGTTGCTCATGCGCTTTGCGCCGTACCGCAAAACAGGCCGCCTATTCGAGGTGGGATGCGGTGCCGGGCATTTCCTTGAACGGGCCAGATCGCACGGATGGGAAGTGCAGGGCAACGAGTATGGGGAACTGACCTTGAGAGCATGCCGTGAGCGGGGCATACCGGTGGCCGAAGGTGAATTGGACCCCGGTGCGCATGAGATCGGAGGTTACGATATCGTTTGCTCTTTCGAAGTGATCGAACATGTCATCCATCCGCGGACCGAGGTCAGGAACATGCTTGCCCTGCTGAGGCCAGGTGGGTTGTTATACCTGACCACACCGAACTACAATTGCTTGGCGCGCCGTGCAGCACCTGAAAGTTGGAGCATCGCGAGCTATCCCGAGCATTTGAACTATTTCACCCCCCGCACCCTGAACAAATTGGTCCAGTCCCAAGGTGCTCGCGAGAAGTGGATAACGACCACCGGGGTCAGCGTGGAACGATGGCGCACGAAACGAACACGCGATCCCGGCGTCCGTGCGGCAGCACGTGCGGAACAAGAGGACCTTCGCGCCAGGATGGAAACGGAAACGTCCATGAAGATCTTGAAACGGGCCGCTAATTCGGTATTGGACCTCCTCAAGGTCGGTGACAGCATGAAGGCCTGCTTTGAGAAGCCTCACCCGTGATGATACCCCGTCCCTTTCAAAATGCTCAACGCCCGATAGAGCTGCTCAGCGAAAAGCACCCGCACCAGCTGATGGGGGAACACCATCGGGGACAGGGAAAGCACCAGGTCCGCCCGTTCGCGCACTTCACCGGTCATGCCATAGGCACCGCCGATCACGAAGGCGATGTCCCGTATCCCTTGGTCGCGCCATGTGCCGAGGCATTGGGCGAAGGCGGGGCTGGTGAGCTGGCGGCCGCGTTCATCCAATACCACCACCTTCTCCCCGGGCCTCAGCGCGGCCAAAATGCGCTCGCTTTCGATGCGCTGTTGCCAAACCACCTCCCCCCTGCCCGCGTCCGGCAACACCACCTCTTCCACCGCTTCCATGCGCCGGACCCTGTCCAAGTAATGCCGGACCCCGTCCATCACATGCCCACGCTCGGTGCGCCCCACGAGGATCAAGCGGATACGCATGCCCGCTGCCTTGTTCGTAACTCCTTCCCTTGCATAGGGGCAAATGTGGCCCGTTCTTTGCAAAATTGTCCCACATGCGAAATTCGATCCTGATAAGAGCGGCCTTTTTCCTTGTCCTTTCAATTGCATTCGGGGGCCTACAGGCACAGAGCGGAGTAAAGGACCAGGTGGTCTCGGCCTTGGGTTCCGGCAATGCTTCAGCACTGGCGAAATACATGGTGGCCAATGTGGACATGACCCTTCCCGTGGCAAGCGATTATTACAGCAATGCCCAGGCCGAACAGATCCTGCGCAAGTTCTTCGATGAGCATCCTCCCAAGGGCCTGACGATCGAGCACGAGGGCACCAACCGCACGGGGGACAGCTACTACATCGGTAAGATGCCGACCTCCAACGGTGATTTCAGGGTCACCTTCTTCCTGAAAAAGTCCGATGCCGGCTTTTTGGTGAAGCAATTGCGCATTGAAACGAGCAAGGGCGAACGCTGATGCTGCCACCGGGTACGGAAGAGCTCATTGACCGTGCCTTCGCGGAGGACGTGGGCGATGGCGACCATACTTCCCTCGCGACCATTCCCGGTGATGCCAGAGGTGCGGCCCACCTCCTGGTGAAGGCCAATGGGGTCATTGCCGGGATCGAACTGGCCAAGGCCATCTGTGATCGGACGGATGAAGGGCTGCATCTACGGCCTATGCTGATGGACGGCGCACGTGTGGTGCCCGGCGATGTGGCGTTCACCGTAAACGGCAACAGCCGGAGCATCCTTCTCGTGGAACGCGTGCTGCTGAACTTCATGCAACGCATGAGCGGTATTGCCACCCTCACACGCGCTTTCGTGGACGCCGTGGAAGGCACGAAATGCAGCGTTCTGGACACCCGCAAGACCACGCCCGGCCTGCGGGCAATAGAGAAGTGGGCGGTCCTGATCGGCGGGGGCACCAATCATCGGCAGGGACTTTATGACATGATGATGATCAAGGACAACCATGCGGACTTCGCAGGTGGGATCTCGCAGGCCATCACCCGGGCGACGGCCTATCAGCGGGAGCATGGGATGTCCATCCCCATCGAGGTGGAGACGCGCGACCTGATCGAGGTGGGGCAAGTGCTCTCAGTGGGCGGTGTACAGCGCATCATGTTGGACAATTTCGACACCGGCACCTTGCGGGAGGCGGTGGAAATGATCGGTGGGCGCTTTGAGACGGAAGCCAGTGGCGGGATCACGTTGGATACCGCGCGATCGTATGCGGAGTGCGGCGTGGACTTCATCTCCGTGGGCGCATTGACGCATTCCGCCGTGGGCTTGGACATGAGCCTGAAAGCCATGGGGTGATGGCGATGAACATCGTTCGTCGGCTACTTTATTCCCGGGCCAACCGGAGGTTGATCGGCTGGGCCGAAAAGATCATGCTACCGGGGTTTTCCGGTTTCAGCATCTATCATGTTTCCCGCTTTTTCTTCCATGCGCTCTTCCAAGGCAATCTGGTGAACAGAGCGGCCGCGATCACCTACCGGCTCTTCATCTCGCTTTTCCCGGCGATCATCGTGCTGCTCACGCTGATCCCCTTCATCCCGGTGGCTAATTTCCAGGAGAAACTTCTGGACGCCTTCCACTCCATGCTGCCCGGGGAGGTCTATGATTTCATCGAGGGCCTGTTGCACGACCTGCTGATCCGAAGGCATACCACGTTGCTCAGCATCAGCTTCGTGGCCGGTCTTTTCCTGGCGAGCAACAGCATCAATGCGATCCTGCAGGGCTTCCGCTCCAGCACCTTTGTCACCGAATGGTACCGGCCATGGAAGCAACGCCTGATCAGCCTGCTGTTGATGTTCCTGCTCACCGTGCTCTGCATCACCGCCACCGCCGTGCTCACCATCAGCTCTTGGGGGCGATCGTTGATCCACTCGGACGGCCACTCCCTCCATCTGCTGGAAGGCGTGGGGTTCGGCGTGCTGCGCTGGTCCGTCTCAGTGATGTTGATCCTCGTAGCGATCTCCCTGCTCTATCACGCAGGAGCTCCCGGAAAGCGGAGGTTCCATCTCTTCACCCCCGGCGCCGTGCTGGCCCTGGTGCTGGTTTTCCTGCTGTCGCGCGCCCTGGCCTTCGTGTTCACCAACGTCACTGACTACAATGCGCTATATGGCTCCATTGGCGTGATCCTCGCCGTGCAGCTATGGCTCTATTTCAATATGATCGTACTGCTGATCGGCTACGAACTGAACACCAGCATCGCCAAGGCGCGCAGCGAACAACGCAGCAAGTTGAGGCTCGTGGACGATCATAGCCGGACAGCCGCAAAAAACAGATAGGGCCACACGCTGTGATCGGATAATTTGCACCCCGATCGGCGGTGCCATATCCAATGCATCCGCTGAACATGCCATGAGGAGAATTGCTCTTTTGTTCGCGATAAGCCTGGCCTGTGCCGCCTTCACGCAACGCTATGACCCGTTACGCCCGCCCGATTCCTTCCGCCAAGCGAACAATCCCTACTACTGGAAGAACTCCCCGCCTTATGCCGGCTATTGGCAGCAGGACGTCCACTACGACATGGACGCCCGGTTGGACGAGGTGCATGACCTGATCGAGGGCACCATCGACCTCACCTACTGGAACAACTCGCCGGACACCTTGCGCGAGGTCTTCTTCCACCTTTATGCCAACGCCGCAAAGCCTGGAAGCTATCTGGACCAGCTCGGAGGGGACAACCGCGCGAAGGGCGCAACGAACGCCGAAGCACCTGCCCGCGGTACGGATGTGCTGAGCATGACCGCGGACGGGAAAGAGGTGCAACTCGAGGTGGACAACACCATCATGAAGGTGACGCTACCTGAACCGCTGTTGCCCAACACCAAGACGACCTTCCATTACACGTTCATCACCCACTGGGGCGGGATGGGCCGGATGAAGCTCTTCAACGCATGGGGCTTCAAGCACTTCGACGGCACGCAGTGGTACCCCCGCCTTGGTGTGTACGACCGTAAGTTCGGTTGGGACACGCAGCAGCACCTCGGCTACGAGTTCTACGGCGACTTCGGCGGCTTCGACGTGGCGCTGGACATGCCCAACGACATGGTGGTGGAGGCCACCGGCTGGCTGCAGAACCCTGAAGAGGTGATGCCCCCCGAGCTGCGGAAGAAACTCGACATCGCCAACTTCAAGGACAAGCCGGGGAACGAAGCACCATCCGTGATCACGCCCTATCAGTCCGGTGTCCGCAAAGTGTGGAAATACCACGCGGAGAACGTGCATGACTTCGCCTTCACGGCCGATCCCACCTACCGCATCGGCGAGGCCGAGTGGAACGGGATCAAGTGCATCGCCGTGGCCCAGGAGCCGCACGCTGGCAAATGGCAGAACGCTGCGGAATACGCCGCGAAGTGCATCAAGGTGCATAGCGAGTACGTCGGCATGTACGGCTATCCGAAGATGGTGGTGGCCGATGCGCGGGACGGCATGGAATACCCCATGTTGACCTTGGACAGCGGTGAGGAACCGAACTACCGCATCCTCTTCATGCACGAGATCGGGCACAACTGGTTCTTCGGCATGGTGGGCAACAACGAGACCTACCGCGCCATGCTGGACGAGGGCTTCACGCAGTTCATCGAAACGATGGGCATGTCGCATATTGGCGAGGACACGCTGGTGATGGAGCCGGCCAATAACGCCTACGTGCGCAAGTGGACAAAGCCCACGCTCGCCCGCGATAGGCTGGCCTACAACAGCTACATGCGTGCCGCCGTGCGGGATGAGCTGCCCCCGATCAACACGCGCAGCGACGAGTTCTCGCGCCTGCCCACCGGCTACCGCATGGTGTACTACAAGACCGCCACCATGCTCTTCAATCTGCAGTACGTGCTGGGCGACTCCCTCTTCACCGCCGCCTTCCAACACTATTTCGCGCAGTGGAAGTTCAAGCACCCCTACGTGGAGGATCTCCGTCAGAGCTTCATCTCCTTCACCCACGTGGACCTCAACTGGTTCTTCGATCAATGGATCGATACCGGCAAGCAGCTGGATTATGCCGTGAAAGGCGTGAAGCACAGAGGTGCGGATGCGGGCCAGCAGATCCACTTCCGGCGCGCCGGCGAAATGGAGATGCCGATCGACTTCACCGTTAACGCCAACGATGGCAGAGCGTACAACTACCACATCCCGAATAACTGGTTCGAAAAGAAGACCGATGCCACCATGCTTCCGCGATGGATCGGCTTCGACGAGCTACAACGCGACTACTATGCGCAGGTGGACATCCCATCAGGCATCGCGGACGTTCGTATCGACACCACATACCGCTTAGGTGATGCCAACATGCTGAACAACAGCCTGAAGTTCCCCTTCACCAGCACCTTCGACAGCCACATTTACAACTGGCCGGACTGGCGCACTTATGAAGGTTTCGTGCGCCCCGACGTGTGGTACAACGGCTATGACGGCGCGAAGATGGGCGTGCATTTCCACGGCAGTTACCTACAACAAAAGCATCAGGTGTGGTTCACCGCCTGGCTGAACACGGGCTTGGGGCAGAACCTTCCGAACGGCCGGGTGAACACCGCGTACGATCCCGTCAGCTTCAACTTCCGCTACGAGAACGCCACGGAGAAACTGCTGCACGGCTCCTCGGTCCATGTGGCCGCCCGCCTGCTCGACGGACTGGAGCAGTACGAAGGTGGCTTTAACTGGAACGTGCCCTTCACCCGCACTACGATCTACACCAACCTGAAGTTCATGCTGCGGCGCGACAGTACCGACCTCACCTACCTGATCAACACGGACCAGTGGAACCTGAACGCGTTGAACAGTACGTGGAACACCGGAGTGGACCATCGCTACGACTGGCGCAAAGGCAACGGGCTGTTGAGCATGGAAGTGCGCACCGCAGGCATCGGCGCGGTGGATCCCTTTGCGCAGATCGTTGCGAGCGCGACCAACAACACGCGCATCGGGAAACTCGACCTGCGCACCCGGCTCTTCGCGCAATACGGCAGCGGCAATACCCCGCGCGAAAGCCAGCTGTATTTAGCCAGCGCCTCGCCTGAGGAGATGATGGACGACAAGTATGTGCGGAGCATCGGCTTTGTCCCTTTCGACTGGATGGGCTACGGAGCGGTTGTGAACCATTTCCAACAGGGCGGCGGCCTCGGACTGCGCGGTTATGCGGGCTACGTAGCCCCTACGCTTGACGCCGAGGGCAACACGATCCTCACGTATGCCGGCAACACCGGCGCGGCCATCAACGGCGAACTGGACCTCGACGGGCTGGTCCGCTTCCGCCCCGGAAAGCTGGCGGATTATCTCCATCTCGACGTCTACCTCTTTGGCGATGTGGGCACCATGGGCTACCGCACTACCACCGAGCTCGGCACCACGCAGATAAAACTGGCCACGCCCCGTGCGGACGCCGGCGCCGGAGCAGCCCTCACCATCAAGAAATTCGGTCCCTTGCAGGACATCAAACCGTTGACGATCCGTTTCGACATGCCGCTGGTGCTGTCCAACATTCCCGCCGGGGAGACGGAGCATGTCGCGTTCCGGTATGTGGTGGGGATCGGGAGGAGCTTTTGATCCTATGGCCATGTCCACCCCTGCCGCGTTCAACCCGGAAGTTCCTGGTACAGGACGGTCCCACGGCATGCTCGCGGTATGGGCGGCTTTTGTTTGTCTGATCGCCGTGGCCAGCTACTTTCATGAACCCTGGCGTGACGAATACCAGGCATTGCTGTTGGCCAATAGTTCCTCGGGCTATATGGATGTCATATGGCGCGCCCGGTATGAGGGACATCCATCGCTTTGGTACCTGATCCTTTATTTGATCCCCAACACTTGGGACCAAGTGGCCGTTGCGAAAGCCATCGCAGTGGGCATCATGGCCGGTGCGGGCTGGTTGATCGTTTTTCGAGCGCCCTTCTCCAACGCGATCAAGGCCGGAGTGCTCTTCGGCTATTTCTTCTGCTACGAGTATTCCGCTTTCTTCAGAAATTACGGGCTTGCGGTCCTGTTCTTCCTGCTTACCATCACGCTTCTGAGGTCGAGCCATCGCGGCAGACGATGGACTGCGTTTATCCCTTTGACCCTACTGCCGTTCACACAGATATACGGCGCCTTGCTAAGTGCCGGCCTGTTCGCCTGCATGGTACACATGCAATGGCGTGGTGAACGGATCCTTTCGACCCGTTCAGGCATTGCAGCCTCAGGCTTTTACCTGATCGCCTTCGCGGTCGCGATCTGGGACATAGCTCCCGCCCCGGATGCTAACTTCTTCGGCGCCTGGTCCTTGGAAGGAGCCAAAGTGCTGGACGCAATGACGGTCCCCGCGAAAATATTCCTGCCCTTCCCGGCAGTGGTGCCATGGAACTGGGACGGCACACTGATCGCGGAACTGGCGAAAGCCACTAGGCCGGATGCCTCGAAATGGCTGCTCACATCGGTCTCCGTCCTCCTCATAACCTGCGCCACCCTATCCCTGCATAAGAAGAGAAGCGCCCAGGTGCTATTCCTGTGCAGCTGCTTGTTCATCCTGTCCTTTTGCGCGCTCCGGTTCCACGGAAGCATGCGCCACCAAGGGTTGATCTTCATCGCGTACATCGGTAGTGCTTGGCTGGCGCGAACGGACGAGACTGGGCGTGTTTCCGTGACGCCTGTGAAAATGCGTTCATTCCTGCCGTTCATCCTTTTCGTCCAAGTCGCTTCGGGAATTACGATGATCATGGCCGATATCCTGCTTCCCTTCAGCGGGTCCGTAGGGACTGCCAAATTCCTGCGTGACAACGGACGGGAAGAAAACGAGATCTATTCAGCTTGCGAGGACCGTGGCATCTCCATTGCCGGCGCGCTGAACCGTCCGGTGTACTATCCGATCATCCATCGGGAAACCACTTACATGGAATGGAACAACGAACGTCGATGGGGCATATCGGAGGAAGCACATTTGGCAGAGTTCGACTCTCTGACAACTGCGACCCCGGGAATGCTGTACCTGACCGCAGAGCCACTTACGAATGAGCAGAAAATGGAACATCGCCTGGTATTGATCCATCAGTGCCCACCGACGATCCGATCAGATGAGTCCTTTTTGCTCTATGAGCGCAAACATTGACCGGTCTCGGTGCACCAAAGCGTGCTTATTAACGTTGGTCACCATGGTCCGTGCTGAGAAGCCTTGCTCCATGGACCCCGAAAAGCACATTGCACAGACCCGACCGGCTATCCTACACGCCATGTTCCGGTATGTGGTGGGGATCGGACGGAGTTTTTGAAGGAGGATCGATCGCCCCATTCTATCCGGTTCGTCGCTTCTTCGAGACCATTTCTTCCACCAAAGCGAGCAACTTCCGTCTTTCCGACGGCGGAAAACTGTCCATGATGTGCTGCCTCGCCCGCAGTCCGAGTGCGATCTGGTCCGACGCCAGCGCGGTGTCCAGGAGTTCCTTCAACCGGTCCGCATCCTTGGTATGCAAAATGAAGCCCGTATCGCCGACGATCTCAGGCAAAGCGGCCACCGAGCTGGCAATGGGTACACATTCGCAGAGCATGGCCTCGCAAGGCGCACTGGGGAAGCCCTCCCAAATGGAAAGCTGGAGGTAGAAACGGTGCCGCGCATAGAATCCCGGAAGCTCCTCGTACGGAATGAAACCGTACAGCTTTACGTTCGGCGGGACCCGCTCATATTTCATCGCAGGTGTGTTTCCCAAGATGGTGAACCTGCACTGCGGAAATCGGTCGGCCATTTGGAAGATCAAGTCGATCCCTTTGCGATGGAAGTTGGGCACGTTCATCTGTGCGGCAGTGATGAAGGAACCCGCTGTCTTCAACACCTCGCATCGGAAGCGCTGCGGGTCGTAACCGTATGCGATCACCGTGTATGGTGTCCGGATACCGGGGAAAAGACCCCGATAGCCTTGCATCACCGGGTCCTGTGGGTCGGAGGTGTACCTGTGCTCACTTTCCACCAAGCTCTCATCCACCGGTGCCAAATGATCGGCGAGCTGCAAGGACCAACGCGTGACCGGTCCAAGAGGCCAACGCGTAAAATTCCCATATCCGATGGACGGGAACTTCACACAGTCCGTTCCACCTAGCACCAGCAATACGGGTTTACGGAACACCTTCCCGAACAGGCAGGGCAGCACCGAATGATAGCCCGCGAACTGGCAGACGATGATGGAACTACCCGGTACGGTGCGGAGCAGAAAGAAAAGCTGGTTGAGCAGGCTGAACGGGGTGATCCACTTGCGCTTCGGCTTGAAGTGGAACACCGACACCTCGAATGCCTCGCTCAGCAGGGTGATATCGTTCCGCGCGAAAGACACGAGCACCGGCGTGCTGTACACAAGCCTGCGCTTTGGTCCCGGTTTTGCGCCCATGCGGCGAAGCTAAGCGGGGGTCGATCATCCTGAGCGCCTTTCTTTGCACCCCGTAATGGTCATCGGTTCCGGTCTGCTCGCCCGCGCTTTCGCCTCATTCAAGGATGATGACAGAGTCCTTGTATTCGCTTCAGGCGTGTCCAACTCATCCTCGGCCACTGAGGCGAATTATGCCCGTGAGCGAGCTCTGTTAATGGAACAGCGAGACACGCATGCGCGGTTGGTCTATTTCAGCACGTGCAGCCTGTTCGATCCGGCGCTCAAGGATTCGGAATACATCGGCCACAAGCGGCGGATGGAGGACTTGGTGCGGGAGTATTTTGAGGACCATCTCATCTTGCGCCTGCCCAATGTGGTGGGCCGCACCCCGAACCCGCACACGTTGTGCAATTTCTTCCGGGACCGCATCCTTTCGGGCGAACCGTTCAATGTGCAGACCAACGCCTGCCGGTATTTGATCGATGTGGAGGAGGTCCGTTCCGCCTGTTCACCCATCCTGTCGGACGGAAGCTACGGTGGCAGTACCATCAATGTTTGTTTCGACATGCCCGCTCCGCTCCCCGAGCTGGTCCGGGTCATGGAGCACCTTCTGGGCAAGATGGCAACGGCCCGGCCCGTGGATGCCGGCTCCTGCTACGAGGTGGACAACAGCGACTTCAAACGGATCTGGACCTCCACCGGGGCTTCATGGCCGGATCCGGGCCACTGGGCCTCAACATTGGCCCGGTACTACGGGGGCAGCTCGGCCACGACCGGTTAGCGCTGCCATCGCTTCCCTATGAACAAGCGCAGTTCCGGCGCGAGCTTCAAGGCGAACACCGCAGGCCAAAAGACCACGGACACCATCAAGGTCCGCACCACCATGTCAGCGACGTTGCCGAGGTGCAACGGCAACCACCACGCCAGGCCACCGGCCACGCCTGCAAGGAACAGCGCCCCGAGCATGCGCATGTCATATGGCCACAGGCCGAACCTCCGGTACAGGTACGCGGTCCGCAAGACCAATACCACCACTAAGGATATCAACGAGCTCCACGCGGTCCCGATCACTCCCATGGAAATGATCAGGACATAGTCCAAAACCACGTTCAGCCCCAGCAGCAGGAAGCTCAACAGGGCGTCCATGCGGAAGGCCCGCGAGGTGCTCATGACGCCCCCTCCGATCCCACCGGAAAGGCTGATGACATTGGTGGCGCCCAGTACAAGAAAGATCGGCATCCCGATCATATACGCGGGGGGCAACAGGGCGAAGATCTGCGGCAGGCTGGCACAGAAGCAGGTGAAGATGAACACGCCCACCACCAACTGCACGTTGGCGGAGGACCGGTAGATGCGTTCGATCGCGACCATGTCGTGCTTGCGCCATGCTTCGGCCAAGTGGGGCATCGCAGGCAGTGCCAGGGCACGTGCGGGCACCATGATCACCGATGCGATCAGGAACGCGACCGAATAGAAGGCCACATATTTCAGCCCATCGCTCAGGAGCGCGGCGATCATCATCTGGTCCATATTCCCAAGGATGATGGATGCGAACCCGCTTCCGAACGTATAGGCCGTGTAGCGTGCCATGCTGCGGACCAATCGCTTCTGTATCCGCGGCCACCGGAAGAAGTGGCGGAAAGTGCCCACCCTCCACAGATCCAACATCAACAGGCCCGTCCGCGCGAGGAAGGTCCCGGCGAACAACCATGCGAACGTGTGGAACGAGAGGTGGAACTTCACATAGGCAAGGATCAACACCGTCTGCAATAGACGCAGCACGAATTCATGTGCCAACACCGGGGCGACACTGCGGTGTACGGACCGGCTGATCCCGCGGAAGAGAATGTACCAGACCTCGGCGAGCACCATCGGCACCACAATGAGGCCGAACTCGCCGTAGAGCCCCTCTTTGTCGCCGAACCACTGCGTGAACGTGCCATGAAAGAGCCATAACGCAAGCATCGCCAGCAAGCCGCCCAGCGTGCCCAGCAGCAGGACCACGGCGTAGAAGCCGTGATGCCCGCCCCGACGCTCACGGAAGTATGGGAAGTAACGGATGGTGGTGCTTTCCAGACCGACCTGCGCGATCTGGGCGGCGATCACCGCGATGGAGACCACCAAGCGCGTGAGGCCCAGCTCGCCCGGGGTGAGGATCCGCGGGTACAGCAGTACCAAATTCACGAAGCCGAGCACCAGCCCCACATAGGTGAGCAGGGAATTGATGGTGGCTTGGCGGGCGATGCGTCCCATGATGCGGGCGCAAGTTGCGCACGTAGCGTCAATGATCCGATATGAGGCTGATGTGCAAACCCCAGTATCTTGCGCGCCGTTTGAACGGCCCGTTCCCAGTATGAGCCTTAGTAGCATAGTCCCGAAATGGATCGGGAAACCGGTCTTTAGCGCCCTGAACAGACTTTTTGGGCGTGGTGCGCAAGGAGCATAGTGCGGCCATTCCACGGGTGGAATTGTCTGAAAAGCACTTGAGGAACCTTCGCGTGGTCCCTGACCGGGAGGCTTTCCTCCAACAACTCCCGAAACATGGAACGGTCGCTGAGGTCGGTGTAGCCTCTGGCGACTTCTCGGCAATGATCCTTCGCCTGAACGACCCGGTAGTGTTGCATCTGGTAGACTTCTGGGGAAGTGACCGTTACGCTCCGGGCCGTGCCAAAGTGGAAGGCCGCTTCAGGGAGGAGATCGCCGCCGGAAAAGTCGTGATCGACCTCGGGCTGTCCACGGATGCGCTACCCAAGTTCCCCGATGCCACTTTTGATTGGGTATACATCGATACGGACCATGGATACCCCATCACTGCGGCGGAGCTGGAGATCGCCCGCACCAAGGTGAAGCCCGGCGGCATCATCGCCGGGCACGACTATGTCACCGGGAATTGGGACGGCGGTATTCGTTACGGCGTGGTGGAGGCCGTGCATGAATTCTGCGTAAAGCACGACTGGGAGCTGATCCTGCTCACCCACGAGACCGACCGCCACCTCAGCTTCGCGATCCGTCGCATCACTGCTTGACCGAACATGCGCAAGGCACTTCTACTCCTCATTTCGCACATCGTCCGGCTGGGTCCCGTCCAAGGGATCCGTGTGCTGTGGATCAAAAAACTGCCCAAAGGAAAGCTGCGGCAGATCGATGCTCCTTGGTTGGGCGGACGGCTGTGGCTACGGCCGGGCACCGCGGATATCAACACGATCGACCAGATCCTGATCGGCCCCTACATGCCGGTGGAAGCCGACTGGGATCCCGGCACCGTCATCGACTGCGGCGCGAATATCGGGTTGGCCACGCGCTACCTGCAGCACGCCTACCCCGAGGCACACATCATCGCGGTGGAACCGGAAGAGGGCAACTTCGAACTGCTTTGCAAGAACATGGAAGGCTATCCCAAGGTGGAATGCGTCCGTGCCGAGCATCTGGCCGGAAGAAGGCAAGCTGCAGTTGCAACGAGAAGGGCATCAGGAATCCGCCTACCGCACGGAGGCCGGGGATCAGGGCGATACCGATGCGTTGACCATCCCCGGCATTATGCAGCGCTACGGCATGGACCGCATCGGCCTGTTGAAGGTGGATATCGAGGGATCGGAACTGGAGCTTTTCTGCAAAGGCGATCTGGGCTGGATCGACAAGGTGGACCGGCTGTCCATCGAGCTTCACGATTGGTTCCGCCCCGGTTGCGGCAATGCCTTCTTCAAGGCGATCAGCCGCTACGACTGGAATTTCCAGTTCATCGGGCACGTGGTGTACTGCACCCGGGTGCGGCCCTGAGTTTGCTCGCTTCCTCACCGAACAAGAAGGGCGCATTATTCGATTGGCGGCCTTGCACTGCCCGTACTTGTCATAACACGTTCAAAGCCTGAACCACTTGCTCACAGGTTGCCGCGCGGGACCAGCGTGGGTCCGGTTCCGAAGTCGGTGCGTTGAACATGGCTTTGATCCGTTCGCGTTGCACCACCAGGCTTGGGCGGTCGACAACGGCATGCGGCGCGCTGTCCAGCACGCGTGACACATCACCCTCGGTAGGGCCTACGCCCAAGACCGGCCTGCCGGTGCTGACGTATTCGAAGAGCTTGCCCGGCAGGATGCCCATGAGGTTCGGCGTGTCGTTCACCAGCAACAGCAGAACGCGAGCGTGTTGCATTTGGCGCATGGCCTCCTCGTGTGTTACGCGTCCGGTGCGCTCCAAATGTGCGCCCAGTCCGGCTTCCGCCACGCTCTCCGCGATGGTGTGGTCCACCGGGCCGACAAAACGGAGCTTGAACTTCGCGGCGAACGCGGGGTCCTCATCACAGATCTTCTTCAAGGATTTCCACAGTTCCGGCGCGTTGCGTGTGGGCGAAAGCGACCCGATGTGGACCAGGCTGAAGTCGTCATCCACAGGCTCGGGCGGTGAGGGCAGGTCGTCGGGATCATAGCCGTTGGTGACCACCTCCACGTTCGGTGCGCCCAACTTCCGCAGGTCCTCCGCCCAATGCCAGGAAACGGTGAGCACCTTGTCGGCTTCGCGCAGCACCTCCCCTTCCAAACGCTTGTGCTTGGCATCGGCACTGCGGGTCAGCTTCAGTTGCGCATAGAAATCGATGTCCGTCCATGGGTCCCGGAAGTCCGCGATCCACTTCACGTCCAAGACGCGCTTCAGGCCCAGACCAATGAGGTGCATGCTGTGCGGCGGGCCGGTAGTGATGATGGCGTCCACCTGGTTTTCACGGAGGTATCTTTTCAGGAACTTCACGGAGGGACTCACCCACCACACGCGTGCATCGGGGATGAAGAAATTGCTCCGCACCCAGAGCGCGAAGTCCTCTTTCCAGCCGCCCTGTTTCTTCTCGTTAAGGAAGCCGACCTGCACCTTCTCCTTGGTGCTCCTTCCGGTGAACCGTTTGTAGAGGTTGAAGGGCTCGGTGATGGGCCGCTTGATCACCTCGATGTCCTTATGCACGTCGCGCAAAAGCCCGGGATCATCGGCGACCACCTCGGGGTTCTCCGGTGTGTAGATCACCGGCTGCCATCCATGCTCGGGCAGCAACTTGCTCAACTTCAACCAGCGGTACACGCCCGCCCCCCCGTTGGGCGGCCAGTAGTAGGTGATGATGAGGACGCGCTTCATGGCAGGATCACCACAGCGGCACAGAGAGCACAGAGAGGAATTGGCATGAGGTCCGGGTTTGTGTACTGGCTACAGGGTATTGAGTACCGCGTACCGAATGCAGGTACTTGCGGGCACAGCGCCGCATTGTACCCTGTACTCGGTACCCTATACCCTGTACCGACCCATGCAATTCGTGCATTTCTCCGTGTCCTCTGTGCCACTGTGGTGAAAAGTTCACGCCTGATCGCGACTCCGCTTCCACTCAAACCCCAGTGCCAGCACGACCAGCAGCAACAATACAAAGGAGCCCACCGAGGCGATGCGGCCACCGATGTTGAACGGTTTACTGACGACATGGAAACGCACGGTGTGTTCCCCGGCGGGGACTTTCATGGCGCGCAGCACGTAGTCGGCGCGCACGTAGGGTGCGGGCTTGCCGTCGATCTCGGCCACCCAGTCGGGTCCGTACCAGATCTCGCTGAAGACGACCACGCCGCCGTTCGCGCTGCGCACCGTGTAGTTCAGGTCGTTCGAGCGGTAGCCGATCAACTTCACGCTTGCGGTGGGATCCGGCTTTGCCACATTGGCCACTTCATTGTAGTAGCGTGCGTCCACTACCGCTGTTTTCGCGGGATCGATGGTGCCGAGCAGGGTGATCTCCTCGTTCGCATCCTTCGCCTCCTTCACCTCATTGACGAACCAAGCAGAGCCCAGCGCATGGGAATTGAGCAGCGGCGCTTTGTCATCCGCATAGATGATGTACTTGGTGTTGAGCATGTTCAGCACGGGCTGCTTGGCCAGCACACTGTCGATGCTTTGCGGCGTGGCACCTTGACCGAAGGCACCGATCACGTTCTGCATCTCCAGGTTCAGCTGGAAGTCGATCAGCTCCTGGTAGCGTTTCAGCTTGGCTCCGTGGTAACCGCCGATGCTCTTGTGGAAGTAGGCCACGTGGGCATCCTGGAACGGTCCGCGCATGGTGAGCACGCGGAAATCGGTGGTGCGGCGCAGGCTGCCGAAGCGCGTAATGGCCGCCTCTTCCTTGCTCACCAAGCGCTGCGAGCCGCTGAGCTTGGCCTTACTTGCCTTCAAACGTGCCAGTGCCTTGTCGAAGTCCGCTTCCGTGGCGGCGTTGCTCTCGGCCTGCAGGATGGCCATGTCCGCCGGCTGCGGCTTGTACGGGTAGGCATTGCTCTCCGGGCTTTCCCAGCTGATGTACTGCCCTTTGGCGTCCTTGTCGTTGTTCACATAGCGGCGGTCCACGCTCCAGAGGTCCACCAACACCAATAGGCCGATACCGGCCAGCAGGACCGTGCGCCCGATCAGCCTTCGCCCGAAGGCGAACACCAGCCCGCCACCGAGGATGATGAAGGCGAAGCTGCGCCAAGCGTCCATGCTCAGCACGCCGATGCGCAATTGCTTCAGCCCGTCGATGTAGGCCTGCACGGAACCCGCGTCCTTGGCGCTGTCCATCTGGGCGATCAACTGCGCCTTCTCGGAAGAGCCGAAGAATTCAAAGAGGCTGCCGGGGATCACGGCGATCACCAATACGATGAGCGCCAAGACGCCCGCGGTCATCAGGAAGCGGCGCTCCACTTTCTTCTCCCACTTGTCCGCTTCCATCATCCGGCCCAGGTAGAGCACCGCCAACACCGGCGCGGCCATTTCCACGATCACCAAGATGATGGTGACCGCACGGAACTTGTTGTAGCCGGGAATGTGGTCCAGGAAGAAATCCGTGAGCGGCATGAAGTTGTGGCCCCAGCTGAGCAGCAGCGTGAGCACGAACGCCGCGAAGAGCGCATAGGCCAATGTGTCCTTCCACAGAAAAAGACCCGCCAACAGGTAGGCTATCAACAGGATCCCCACGACCACAGGGCTGTCGATCTGGGCCAGGATGATCACCAAGGGGATCACCGCCAGCATCCACCATCGCGCGCGCGCCTCCGCCTGCACCAGTAGCAGCAACATCAACAGGATGATGATGGCCCCGAGGTAGACCGGCCCGCTGGTGAAGTCCTGGTCGCCCCAGTAGTTGTTCACGTAGCCGCCCGCCTGGTACTTCTCCAGCACGGCCTTCTTCAAGGCGGGATCGGTGATCTTGTCCAGGTCCTCGCGGCTTTGGAGCATCGATCCGCTCGCGCCGCCTTTAATGTCCGGCACCAGTAACGAGAGGCTTTCCTGCTTTCCATAGCTCCAATGCGTCACGTAATCGCGGTCCAGCCCGCCGGTCTTGTTGTCAACGTCAGCCTCGCCTTGCGGGTTGATCGTCAACTCGCTCTTGCCACGCGTGGTGTGGGCCCCGTATTCCATGGTGCTCCATAGCAGGCCGATGTTGCACAGCACCGCGAACGCCACGCCGACGAGGCCGAGCGCGCCGCGCCCTACGAAGTCGGCGATCCGTTTTTCATTGAAGGCCCGCCAGGCTTCCGCCAGCCCGAAGAGCACGAGCAACATCCCGAGGTAGTATGCGATCTGCACGTGGTTGGCATGCACCTCCAAGGCGAGGAAGAGCGCGAAGAGCGCTGCGCCCAAGAGCTTCCGGCCACGCAGCAGCACATACAGCCCGCCCAACACCATGGGCATATAGCCGATCGCCGAAGCCTTGCTGTTGTGCCCCGCTTGGATGATCACCAGAAAATACGAGGAGAAGGCAAAGGCGACAGCGCCCAACAGGGCCAGCCAGGGATCCGTCCGCAGGCAGAGCAGCAGGATGAACATGCCTACGAGATAGAGGAAGACGAAGGAGGCGGGACGCGGCAGGAAGCCGGAGAAGACGGAGTCCAACCACGTGAGCGCATTGGTCGGCCAGATCACGCCGATCTGGTAGCCCGGCATGCCGCCGAACATGCTGCCCGTCCACAACGGCTCCTCGCCATCGAAGGCCGCGCGGTGCTCCTGCATCTCTTGGGCCATGCCGGCGTAGTGGACCATGTCCCCCTGCACCATGCGTTTGCCTTCCAATACCGGGCTGAAGTAACCCAGGGTGAGCACGAAGAACGTGACCACCGCCACCACAACAGGCAGCATTTTCTTCCAGTTCATCATTTTCATCCCGTAGTGGTCGGTCTAGTCCTTGATCTCTTCAAAATCGGCGTCCTCCGCATCCAGCGGGGGCGCATGATGCTCCACGTCCTCCAGTTTCTCAATGCGGACCTCGCCTTTGGGTCGCGGTCGGTCCGTGGTCCAATGGGTGTTCCTAGGGCCGGGATTCACATTCTTCTCGCGGACCTTCATCCAAAGCCGAAGTATCTGCCAAATGATCAGCAAGATCAGTATCGTCCGCAAGGTGCCGTTCGCCGAAAGCAGGTACATCGGCGCGAATGTAGGGGCGGACGCTCGCTTACACCCGGCTCCGGTGCCATCGTTCACTTGGAAGAAACCTGCCACACCCCGTTCATTCCCAAACCCTTACATTTGCGCCCCCGTTTCCGCGACAGGTACGGCTTTCCCCCCTTTTCCCCTCCTCATGTCCTCCTTCGAATCGCTCGGTATACGGGCCGAAATACTGCGCGCCCTCACCGACCTCGGCTTCGAGAACCCCACGCCCGTACAAGAAAAAACGATCCCGTTCCTCCTTACCGGGGAAGGCGATATGGTGGCCTTGGCCCAGACCGGCACAGGTAAGACCGCAGCCTTCGGGATCCCATTGCTGGAGCGGATCGACAAGGACCTAAAAACGGTGCAGGCACTGGTGCTCGCACCCACGCGTGAACTGTGCGTGCAGATCACCAAGGACATCGAGCATTTCGCAGCACACCTGCCCGGCATCAAATGCGTTCCGGTGTACGGAGGTGCGAACATCCGCGATCAGATCCGCGGCATCCAGCGCGGTGCCAATGTGGTGGTGGCCACTCCGGGCCGCCTCATCGACCTGTTGGAACGCGGCGCGGTGGACCTCGGGCACGTCAAGGTCGCCGTGCTGGACGAGGCCGACGAGATGCTCAACATGGGCTTCCAAGAGGACCTCACCACCATCCTTGACCGCACGCCGAAAGAGAAGCGCACCTGGCTCTTCAGCGCCACGATGAGCAACGAGGTGCGCCGCATCGCCAAGAACTACATGCGCGAGGCCGAGGAAGTGAGCCTCGGCGGCGCCGGCAAAGCCAACGAATCCATCCAGCACCGCTACACCGTGGTGATGGCCCGCGACCGCTACCTCGCTCTGAGGCGCTTCGTGGACGCCGATCCGGACATGTTCGCCATCGTGTTCTGCCGCACCAAACAGGATACCCAGGAACTCGCCGAGAACCTCGGCCGCGACGGCTATAACGCCGATGCCATCCACGGCGACCTCAGCCAGCAGCAGCGCGACCGTGTGATGGAGCGCTACCGCTCCAAGAGCCTCCAACTACTGATCGCCACCGACGTGGCCGCGCGCGGCATCGACGTGAGCAACGTGAGCCATGTGATCCACTTCGACCTGCCCGGCGAGGTGGAGAGCTACACCCACCGCAGCGGCCGCACCGGGCGTGCCGGAAAGACCGGGATCTCACTCAGCATCATCGGGAGCCGCGACGTGTTCAAGGTGCGCGGTCTGGAGCGCCAGCTGAAGGTCCACTTCACCTATGTGCGCGTGCCGGACGGCTCGGAGATCTGCGAGCGCCAACTGCTCACCTTCATCGGCAAGCTCAAGGCCGTGAAGGTGGACGAAGAAGCCATCGCCGGTTATTTGAACGCCGTTGAACTGGACCTCGCCGAGCTGGACCGTGAAGAGTTGATCAAGCGCGTGGTCTCCTTGGAATTCAACCGCTTCCTCAAGCAGTACAAGGATGCACGCGACCTCAACGTGGACCTTGCCCGCAAGGACCACAACCCCAAGGAGCGGAAGGAGAAGACCGAGTACGGACGTTCTTCCGGTGGCCCGATGCGCTCCATGTTCATCAACATCGGCACCAAGGACGGCTTCGACAAGGGCAAAATGCTCGGCTACCTCTGTGGCATCACCGGCCTCACCGGCCAGCACTTCGGGCGCATCCTGCTGAAGGACATGTTCAGCTTCATCGACATCGACAGTGAGCACTTCGACGAGGCGATGGGCCACTTCAAGGCCGCGAACTACAAGGGGCGCAAGATCCGCGTGGACGAAGGAGGAGGTGCCACGGGTGCCCGCGATTTCAAGGAGGACAAGAAGAAGTTCAACAAGGCGCGGCGGACGGGAGTTGCATAGGCGTCCTCGTCCCGGTAAACCACGGGCAACTGTTGGCGTAGGCTCCCGTCTTCCTGTTGATCAATAACAGTGAACGATGATGAAAGCCTTCACCGCCGCCTTCAGTATGTTATTCTTGGCCAACGCCGGAATAGCGCAATGCGGACCCTACAATCATCATCCTGTGTGGCCGGACTCAATTGGTTTCTCATGGGTCAATTTGGGTGAGTGCGGTGCTACATCCTGTCTTTGGGACAACGGGTCCACGGAGCCGATGACGGAACTTCCGATCGGCCCCCATACGATCACCATGTTCAATGGAACAGACTTGCTGGGCACATATCCATTGACCATCGTGCAGGACCGCTGGAACCTCAACCAGCAATTTTACGTGACTTTCCTAGGCCTAGAGATCGACATCTTCGGAGGCATCGAGCCATATGGCGCTCCGCAGATCTTCAACAATCCCGAATGTGTGGTCCCAGATTCGACAGTCGCCTACCTTTTGCAGGATGGGATAGCTATCGACAGTGTGGTCGGGACAGACTTCACATACCAATTTACTCAGATCTGGCCGGGGCTGCCTTTTGGACATACCTATCAAACGAAGGTAGTGGACCACTCACATTGTGGGTCATACGGTATCGAGCCGCTCTTGACCGCCTATTCATCCGGAGAGGTCGAGTTCACGATCAATTCCCAGGATGCCGACGAAAGTGTTGGAGGCAGTATACAGGTGGCTGGTCTTACAACTGACCCGCTCTCACCCCTGCCCCCGCCCACGCCCTTCACTGGAACATTTGCCCTTTACCAATTGCCGGATCACACACCAGTGGGTTCCGAGCAGGCCGGTACTACTGCCTTCTGGGACAACTTGCCCGCCGGGGATTATGATGTCTTCTTCACCCCGGACAGCCTCTGCAACCTCTCTGACACCGTGATCACGATCGGCACCACCACAGGTATCACGGAAGATCGGGCCGCGCATGGGGAACCCTTGGTGGTCTGGCCGCAACCCGTGCATGATGTACTGCAGTGGAAACCATCGGCCAATGGCGTCGTCCGCGTGCATGATACGCAAAGCCGCTTGATCGTGACCGGCCCGGATCGCGGTCGGCTTGACGTGTCCGCAATTCCCGCAGGTCTGTATCAACTTCAGATCGCTCAAGGGACCCGGGCGCAATGGGCGAGGTTCATAAAGCAATAGCAATGTCGCTGGCTTTTGAATAAAGGCCAAGTACGTTATGGACTATCTCGCCACCCTTTTAAGCGATCGGAACAAGGCGAACATCCAGCGTATAGCCGACCACATCGGCCGAGATCGGAAGCGCTTCGCCGCACTGATGGAGCTGGTGCTTCACGGCACATCACGGGAGGCACAGTTGGCCTCGTGGGCCATGTCCATCGCTTGTGAAGCGCATCCGAAGCTGGGCGGACCATGGGGCGGCAAGATGCTCGACCTGCTCGACCTTCCCTTGCACCAAGGTGTGCACCGTAACTTGATCCGGACTTTACAGTTCTGCCCGCTGCCCAAGGCACTTCATGGCCGGATCACGGAGGTGATGTTCGCCATTGTCCAAGACCCGGCACAGCCCATTGCCTCACAGGCGTTCAGCATCACCGTGGGCATGCGCATGGTGAAGTTCTACCCGGAGCTCGCTGCGGAATTCAAGCTCTTGCTGGAAGAAGCCCTCCGCGTAGACCCGGGACCGGCCGTGCGTTCTCGCGCCACCAAGGCCATGCGCACGCTTGACCGTCAGGCGCGCACCCGCACAACGACCTTCCGTTGATCGTGTCCATCACGCTGTTCAGGCCAAGCCAAGCACTCCAATGAAAGCCCTCACCGCCGTCCTCCTTCCTCTTGCCCTGTTCGCCGCCTGTGGAAGCAGCAGCTCCCCGACCCCTGCGGACAATGCACTTCCTGTTGATCCAAGTGGACAAATACCGGAGCTCTCCGGTCTGAGCACGGCACACTTCGCCGAGGGCTGCTTCTGGTGCGCGGAAGAAGTGTTCGAAAGCGTCAAGGGCGTGAAAGAGGTGATCTCCGGTTATTCAGGCGGAACGGAGAAAAACCCCACATACGAGGAAGTAAGCAGTGGCAGGACCGGCCATGCCGAATCCATTGAGGTGTACTTCGACCCCGAGGTGGTGAGCTTTGAAACGCTGGTGAAGGTCTTCTTCGCAAGCCAGGACCCCACTACGCCTGACCGTCAAGGCCCCGACGCCGGTGCGCAATACCGCTCCATCGCTTTCTATGAAACGCCAACGCAGAAGGCGACCATCGAGGATGAGATCAAGAAACTGAACGCTTCCGGGCAGTACGACCGGCCCATCGTCACGCAGGTGGTGCCGTTCGAGAAGTTCTGGCCCGCAGAGGCCTACCACCAGGACTACATCAGGCACAACCCCGGCGATCCTTATGTGCAGAGCGTTTCAATCCCGCGATTCGATCGGTTCAAGGCGAAGATGCCGGAGGTATTGAAGTGAGCGGCTGGCGCGATCTTTGCGTGCCGTGTAAAACTGATCCGGCGCGGTGCTTCGGTCCTGCTGAAAAAAGCGAGCTTTGCGGCCCCAAATGCGCCTTTTCCCCCTCTTCTTCTTGTGTACCGCCGCCATCCTCGTGCATGGCCAGGTTCCGTGCAATATCACCGTGCAGGTCAACTCCCCCACCTGCCCGGGTGATGCCGATGGGTCCATTACCGTAGTGCCCAACACCCCAAGCCTGTACTTCTACATCTGGTCCCATGATCCGGGCTTGCAGGACCCCGTCGCCACGGGGTTGGCTGTTGGACCGTACACGGTGGAGGTCTTCGACACCACCGGATGCTACAGCGTCATCGATACGGTGGTCGTGCCTCCGACCGTGCTGCCTTTGGGTACGCTCACCGCCACGGACATCAGTTGCGCGGGGCTCGACGACGGCAGCGTCACGCTTACCGAAGACCCCGGCCCCTACACTTGGCAGTGGGCCGACGACCCCGCGGTTACGGACTTTACCCGGAACGACCTGGGGCCGGGCATCTATTCGGTCCTGATCAGCGGTGGGACCTGCCCTTCCTTCCTCTCGGTGGAACTAGGCGATCCCGGCATCAACATCAGCGGCGAGGCCGTGTATTGCCCTGCTTTTCCATCGGTGCTCTCAGCTGACCCGGTCTTCGGCTTCCAACCGGACGTTTACCTCTGGAGCACCGGGGATACAACAGCCTCCTTCACCGTGGTGTTGGGCACCGTGGGCAACGTGGACGTGATCGCCGTGGACACCACCTCGGGCTGCATCGTCACCGCCAACGTCTTCCTCACGCTCCTGCCCCCACCCACCGCCATCTTTGCCGCGCCGGACAGCCTCTGCCTCCGCTCGCCCGGAACCGGCATCCTGCTGGCCACCAATGCGGATTCGTTGGTCTGGCGCTGGGGAACGAACGGTTTCAGTAACAACAACTTCCCCACGATCGTCTTCGACCGACCCTATTGGCAGCCCATTTCCTTGCAAGCCTTCGATGTCCTCGGCTGTGGCAACGAACCCGTCACGGACAGTGTCTTTGTCCGCCCCCGCTTTCCGGCGACCTTCACGGTGGAGCAGATCCCCTGTACGCCCGGGATCGAAGTGAATTTCGCCAGCGAGGCCGATTCCTGTGCCTTTTTCGTGGGCGACCGCTGGGTGCTGGGCCAGTGCCGCGGCACTTACCACGTGGACCTGGAGCGGTACAATGAATACGACCTCACTTTCTACTCCACCCGGCCCGACCAATGCGACGACACGGCCAGTGCGCACATCGACGTTCGCACAGCTCCCACGGCTTTTCTCCCGAACGCGTTCACGCCCGATGGTGATCAGATCAACGACACGTGGCCAGGGCATTTGGACATTCCCGACCTCGACTATCAGGTCCAGATCTTCGACCGCTGGGGAAAGCTTCTGTGGACCACCACGGATACCTTTGAGAAATGGGACGGTGCCAAACTGCCTCTCGGCGTTTATGTCTACGTCATGCACATGCGTGACCCGTGCGACCCCAGATCGGAACTGACACGAAAGGGCTTTGTGACGTTGGTCCGGTAGCCGCGCCACACCGCTTCCAAGCGGCCCACGCTCACACCCGGACACCTATTGCAGGGGCACTCGCCGATGCGGAATTCTGCGTGGAGTAGCGGCTCGCCGTACGCGGGAGGTGGATGAACCCCAAACAAATGCAGGGTGGGGCCGGTCCGGATCCAAGGCCCGGAAGCCCGCACTGGCACTCCGGATCCCGGACAAATATGACATCCATCATACTTCAATCCGCCGGGATCTCTCAAGCTTGACCTACCGAAACAACCCTATGATGAAACGATACGCCTTGCCCATAGCCTTAGTGATCCTCGCCACGGCCCATGTCCGGGCACAGAACCCTTTGGCGATCCCGCCCGCGATCGAACTGGACACCTTCGACCTGACGCTGGATGAGCACACCCATGAGTTCTATCCCGGGGTGGTGACGGACACCTACGGCATCAACGCACCGTACCTCGGGCCCACGCTGATCCTGCACAAAGGGGATACCGCGCACTTCCGGATCCACAACCAGTTGGCGGAGATCAGCGGCATGCACTGGAACGGCATGAACGTGCCACCGGAGTTCGACGGCAGCCCGCCCAGGGTGATCGAGCCGGGTGACATGTGGAGCGTGAAGTACAAGGTGATCGACAAGGCGAGCGTGTACCTGTACCATCCGCACACCATGAACCTTATCGGGGCACAAGTGGGCAAAGGAGCGGCCGGCCTTATGATCGTTCGCGATGATGAAGAAGCCCAACTTGCACTGCCGCGAGATTATGGCGTTGATGACTTTCCCTTGGCGGTGCAGGACAAGAAATTCTCGCCTTCAGGGCAGTTGGTTTCTTCACCCTATGGCGATTCGATCTTGGTGAACGGCACGGCGCATCCGTATTTGGAATGCCCGGCACAGGTAGTGCGGCTCCGGCTGCTGAACGCTTCCACCGCCAGGTACTACCCGTTCGGCTTCGAAGGGGATGTCCCGTTCCAAGTGATCGCCAGTGAAGGAGGTCTGCTGGCGGCCCCGGCAACCATGACCCGGATCATGCTGGGAAGTGGCGAACGCGTGGAACTTCTCCTTGACCTCACCGGTATGGAAGGCGACAGCCTGCTATTGATGAGCTATGGCAGTGAACTGCCCAATACCGTCCCAGGCTCGAACAACCTCCTCTGGGAAAGCAGCTCGCTCAATGGCGTCGATTTCCCCATCCTGCGCATCCGTGTGGGGCCACAGAGCAGCAACCCGATCACAACGATACCTGCCACGCTGGCCGATGTACAGCCCTATCCCGAGGCCTCGGCGGCGCGCACACGCATCAAGGAGATAACGGGGACCGGCTTGGTCGGCGGATTGGGCATGTTCATGATGAACGGTGAAGGATGGGACATGGACGTGATCAATGACACCATCATGTTGGGCGACACCGAGATCTGGACCTACATCAACCACTCCAACATGGCCCACCCGATGACCATGCACGGGGGATCCTTCTTCGTGCTGGACCGCAACGGCCAACCGCCCGCCGAGTGGGAACGCGGGCCGAAGTCCGTCGTCCAAGTGGATGTGGGCGACACCGTGCGCGTCATCATGCGCTTCGCCGAATACACCACCGACGGCTGGCCCCTGATGTACCATTGCCACAACCTGATGCACATCAACCACATGATGTGGCAGTTCATCATCGTGGACCCGACGGCTTCCGTGGCCGGAACGGTGAAGGTGGAACATCCCCTCGTCTATCCGGTACCCTCCTCCTCGCTGGTGCGGTTCAACACGTCCTTCCCGGTGATACAGCTGCGCCTGCTGGACCTGTCCGGTCGCGAGGTGCTGCGTGCGGAAGGCCCGAAGATGACCGAAGGCACGATCGATCTCGCAAGGCTTTCACCCGGCAACTACATCGCCCTGTTCACGGGCTTGGGCAAACAGGCGCAGGCCATGGTCGTTCGGGAATAAGCCGTCCAAGCGCACATACCCCCACCGCTCATAGGTGGAACTTCTGCCGAGCTCCCGGCAGGCGGATCTGCGGTCGCGTCCCGATCGTGGTCGGGGATAAAAACTGCCGAAAAAACCGGACCGGTGGTGCTGCGAGGGCATCCCCCCAATTCGGGGGATTCTACAGGTCTTTGGCCCCAATTCCACCTACCTTAGTATGGATGATCGATCACCCTTGAACATCCAAACCATGAAACGCCTCACACTCCCCCTGCTTTCCGTCATTGTCCTTCTTGCGACGAGCTGCGGCAACGATCCACAAGAGGACCAGTTCGACGATGGACAGTACGGTTACAACGGCCAAGAGCCGGGAGATCCTGGAATGCAGGAAGGGAACGGCAGCATGCCAGGCCGTTCCAGTGGGGATGAACGGATGGTCATGTATCCGGTGACCGACCCGAACACGGGCATGGTCAGTCAGCAGGTCCCTTTGCCCGCATCCTGGAAGGTCGCCCAAGGCGCCCAAGGCAATGGACCGGCCATCACGGGCCCTGGTGGCGTGAAAGTATACTACTGGAATGGCGGGACATTCACGTATTCCAACGACCCGTCGATGCA
Source organism: Flavobacteriales bacterium (assembly GCA_016700415.1). NCBI lineage: Bacteria > Pseudomonadati > Bacteroidota > Flavobacteriia > Flavobacteriales > Flavobacteriales bacterium. Next base: position 3,645,819 of record CP065018.1, on the reverse strand, counting down.
GCAGAGCTACCAGATGGCCGGGCAACAAATGCGGCAACCCGTTGATATCCAAACCTACGTGCTACAAGATGTTTCACAGGCGATGGGGAATAAGGGGATGCGTTTGATGAAACAATATCCGCTGCCACAGATCGCGGCAAGCAATCAAGCGTATTCGTCCAAGCTGTACAAAGTCGCACCGACACGCGACCACTTTTCAGCCATGGGCACCGAATGGACGAACGCGCAGGGCGAGCCGATGTTCATGATCGTGAACATGATGGTGAGCCAAGGGCAGAGCAATGTGTTCTGGTACACGAACATGCAGGTCGTTACTGCTGAAAAGGGAGCCATGGCAAGCGCGAAAGCAGCGTTGGTCAACAGCATCGTGAACACGCAGTACAACCCGCAGCAGATCGCAGCATACAACGCCAGCGAACAGCAGAAGGCTGGCCAGAGCTGGTCGCAACACAATGCACGGATGCAGGAGAACCAGCGGAATTTCGATCAACGGCAGGCCATCCATCGCAGTACCACGGAAGCCGTCAACAACAGCATAATGGGTTCCTACAACTCAAGGATGCAGGCCAGCGACGAGAACCAACGCGGCTTCCTCAACTACATCAAGGACGAGAACACCGTGCGTGACAACAGCACCGGCGAGCGCTACCAGGTGCAGAGCGGCGCGGACCAGTACTGGATGAACAACAACCAAGAGTACATCCCCAGCAACGATGTGATGTACGACCCGAACGCTGACCAGAACGTGAACAACCAGCAGTGGCAGGAAGTGGAGGTCGAGCCATGAAGACGCGTTCCGAACAGGTCCATGAACGACAGAACAGTGGTCTACTTTGATCGGACCATCGGAACGTTGCCGCTATCGCACTGCGATCGAATGCCAAGTGACCGTATCACCCCGGTACACACCCACAGGATAAAGGCCCGCAGCAACGCCGTTCAGTGGAACATCCACCCTGGAACGGCTCCCATAGTCCCGGTCCAGCACCACGCGTCCTTGGCTATCGAGCACACGGATGCGGATCGGCGCCGGATCGCCACGTTGCTCCACCCGGAAACCTGACGCAGCGGTGGTCGGGTTCGGCGCGATGATCAAGGGAGAGGTCCCTGCGAGTTCTTCAGGCACAGCCACCGTACCTAAGATCGTGGTGTCCATGTTCACCACCACGCCGAACGGCGGCCCCCAGCCTCCGTCGTCGTCCTTAGCCCGCATCCACAGGACATTGATGCCCTCTGTCACCGGCACCGGGATCGCTCCTCCTTTCACTGCCTTGATCGCATGGTCGAACGCCCCGTCCGCGGCCAACATGGCCGTAGCCATGCCCTCCCCGGGATCCGTGTTGAACCAGTACTCGGCCGCAGCAACGTGGATCGCGGGAAAGCTGACGCTGCCCGGTAACACCTCCACCACAATGCTGAACGGTGCGCTCCAATGGCTGTTCACATCCAGTATGCGTAAGCTCAACACATGCATGCCCGCTGCAGGCAACTGCGTGATGTCCGCACCGATCGCTTCCAGCGCATCATCATAGTTCCCGTCCAACGCGAGCAATGGACCGCCATTCCCCTCGCCGGGATCGGTATCCCAGTAGTACTCGCCTTCGCTCACCTGGATGTCCGGAAAGCTGACAGCGCCAGCCAATACTTGGATCAGCGTTTGGAAGACCGGCCCCCAATTGCCATCCTCGTCCTTGGCCCGGATGGAAAAGGTGTGCTCGCCCGGTGAAGGAAGTGCCACCGTCTCCGCCAGCACGGTTTCCAAGACTTGACCATAACTTCCATCCACGGCCACCATCGGTGAGCCGTTGCCTTGGCCGGGATCCGCACCCCAGAAATACTCGGTGTTCAGCAGCCCGGTCTGGGCTGCCAACTGCGTGCAGAGGAGCACAGGTAGGAACAGAAGAATGAAACGCGTTCGCATGAGCACCGGCATTAGCGGTCGAAGGCCACGGCCTTCACACGCAGTGTGGAACCGGAACGCACATTGAACGGATGGCCGGTGAGGTAGACCCGCGCAGCACCCGTGTGCATGGGATGGAAATTGTTGAGCGTGTATGAACCACCGTAAGCGCCCGCATCACCCGTGGTTAGGTCCAGGTCGCTGAGCACCGGTGCCGGATTGCCCCCGTCGATGCAGGACGGCGCACTGGCGAAGGTGCCGTCCGCGTTCAGCGTGATGGCCTGGTCCGTGGTGTTGTCCGAAGCGAAGGTGAACCCGGCGGAGATCGGTGTGCTCATGTTGTTGGACACGTGGTTGAAATACACGTTGATCTGGCCTGAATTGCCACTGTCCTTGTTGATGCCCCGGTTATTGGTACCGCTCCATGTGCGCGTGATCGCATTGTTCATCACTTCCCACACGCTCCCGGTGTTGGTGTTCGCGAGGCTGATACCGTAAGTGGTGGACGATCCGGCGTACGCGGTGATCGTATTGTTCCAGATCAGGTTCTGCACGCCGGTGTTGTTTCCTTCGTAGACCTCGATCCCCATCCAACCATGCTGGATGTAGTTGTTCCGGATATGCAACACCTGGCTCTCCGAGCTGGAGAAAATACCTTCATAGCCTACTGCGCTCTTCAGCTTGTTGCCTATGACAGCACAGGTGTCCAGCGGAAAGCCCGAGGAACTGCCCGATATGCTGATACCGGCAGCGTTCTGTGCCGACCCATCGATGTCGCAGCCCACCACGTTGCCGTAGTTGACGGCCACGGTACCGTTCATAAAAGTGCAACCGACGATATCTGCCTGGAAGTTGTTATTGCTCAGGTTCACGTATCCATTCACGAAGTAGCTATCCATAAGGCGCACAGAAGTACCACGTACAGTCCCTCCTGCACCGGCCAGGATGTTACCGGACGTGTTCCGCATGCCGATGATAGTGACCTCGCGATCGGCAGCACCAGTGATCGTGTAGTTCCCTTGGACGTAGAAGAAGTCGTCGTTGGAGAAACTCAGGAATTGCAGACTGGCATTCACCATGATGTTCTCGATCCATGGGATGTTGCCCGCCCGGTTCTTTACGATGATCCGGTCTCCGTCCGAAGCGGCTGCTACCGCCGCCGTGATGTTGGAGTAGGCCGGTGCCTGCCCGAATTCCTCCACGATACGGTCCGTGGCCAAAGCAGAAGCGGACACAGCGAATGCGACCAAGGTGAAAAGAGCTTTCATTCAAGTATGTTGATTGTTCGGCGACGAAAATAGCCCTTCAGGATCAGTAACCCGCACAGCGTTGTGATCGGATGCGGATCCTCGGCATCCAACACGCCGTCCGGAACCGTCGCGGACATCCCGAAGGAGCATTCGGACCCAGTAGCTTCGCCGATCTACCGATGGATACCAATGGACCGGCCATGCTGATCGGGATGATGAAGGTGACAGCCTATGTCCTCGTCGCCTTTGCGCAATACCGGATGATCCGCCGCGTGGCCAGTGGCCGCATGAAGGCCGTTGTGCTCTCCTGGTTCGGCTGGTCACTACTGATGGGCATCAGTGTGGTGGCCCAGTTGCAGGCCGGGGCTTGGGCCTGGGACTGGAACGTGTTCAGCGTGCTGCTATCCGCCATGGGTTGCGTGCTCATCGGCATCACCGGGGTGTGGAGCGGGAACTACTCCCGGGGAAAAGGCGATGTGCTCTGCCTGCTGGGCTTACTTTGGCATGCATGGGCGTCTTCCTCCTGTCCTCCGACCTGGATCACCACGGTCCTCGCCATCACTGCGGACCTGCTGGTGGCCATACCCATGTTGGAACGCGCCTTCAAGGACCCCGCCGGCCACCGCACCGATGCTTGGCCCATCGTCCTCTTTGCATGGACGCTCACCGCGACCAGCATCCTTTTCAATTTTTCTTGGCTGCACCTGCTGTGGCCGCTCTACCTCATCGGCTTCAGCGGGCTGATGACCTACCTGACGTTCTTCCTGAACCCGTGGAGACTGGAGCAGGATTGAATGTAGCCGAACTTCCTTCCTGCCAATGATCAGCGATCAATTCCCCACAACGCAGCGGCCTTCACCGGAATACTGCAGACCGATCCTTATGTGCGGATCACCGGCAAAAAGGAGCGCAGCATGCAGGAAGAGAACCTGCCCTACCTTTCCCTGCACCGGCCGATCATCCTCGTGGACATCGGTGGGAATGAGGCTATCACACCCCCATATCACCCTCATCCTGAACCAGGACAGCACAACACCATGACGCACTACAAGTACAACCCGTGGGACCTCCGGCCCGGCATCTGGGGTATCCGGAACTACTACACCACCTTGGAGGAACGCGCCATTTCCGGCGCGGTCATCTCACCAGGATACATCGCCATGACCGTGGCCGCCGCCGGTCTGGCCACGGCCGGCCTGCTCCTCAACAGCCCGGCCGCGATCATCGGCTCCATGTGCGTGGCCCCGTTCATGGCCCCATCACGCGCTGTTTGCATCGGTACCATCTTTCGGATGCCGGGATCGCCGCACGTGGTCTGTTCAAACAGGTCGCGGGCTTGTTGATCATCGGTAGCGGGATCGCCTACCTGATCACCATCGCTCTTCAGCACTTCTTGGGCGGCTACACCATCACGCCGGAGATCGCGCTGCGGGCGATCCCCACCTCGCAGGATCTCGCCTTGAACCTCATCATCGCCATCTCCGCCGGTGCCGCTGCGGCACTGGCGCTCACCGCCGAGCCCCACCGCATCGAATCGCCGGGGCCAGGTCCTGGATGCCGTTATCGGGGTGGAGATCGCAGTATCCCTCTTACCTCCGGCAGCCGTCGTCGGTATCGGGCTCGCATTCGGGAACACGGACGTCGCATCGCACGCCCTGTTGCTCATGCTCCTCAACATCATCGGCTTGGACATCATCGGCAGCGGGCTCATCCTGGTGATACGCGGGATCCGTCGCCGATCCCTCGAACAAGAGAAGGCCATCCGTACCACCACCGCCCGGACGGTGGAGCGTGTGCCGGGCTTCATGGATGAAGGCAGCACCATCAATGTCACTTTGCTGAGTGCCTCAGAGGCCTTGATCAATGTGATCGTCCGGCGCCATTTCGGCGGTGAGGTCCCGCAAACGTTGGCCACTACCATTGGTGACGATGTACATGAACAGACCGGTTTCCGGAGCGACATCACGGTGGAGGTGATCCCGTTGATCACACACAAGGGTTTGGAGTGATCCCTTATTGCGCTTGGCCATGCATGGCCGGGAACGAACATGGGCCGACCAATGATCAGTGACCCTGACCGCTCGACCACAACATCCGGCGCGCAGACCAGTGTCACTCCTAGCGCCATCCGTTCCATCTGTGTTTGGAACCGGTGCGTGATGAAGCGCCCTACGAGGATGGCCACCAACATCGTCAAATGTATCGGCCCGAATGCGGACAAGACGATGGCGAGTGATTCGGGCCGGAGCGGTCGCGGGGTGATATCACCATAGCCCACAGTGCTCATGGTCATGAAGCTGAAATAGATGAAGTGCGCCTGATCGGTCGTCAAACTTTCCAGTTTCACGTTGTTGAGCGACCCTGGGAAAGCGTTCTCGATCAACATGAACTGAAGCCGCCGACGATCCCGACCAGCAGGTACACATTGATCGCTGCGAACAAGACACCGATCGTCACGTTCGAAGTGCGAAAAATGAGGCGATCAGCTGATATGCCACGTAACTATAGAACACCATGTAGAAGAGGAAACCCACATAGAACTGACGGTGGCGTTCGTGCTGAACAGCCCGCCCGCGTTGATGACGATCACCAACGCGGACATGCCGAGCCCGATGTACATATTGGTGACCAGGGTATGCACGGCATACACGCCCATCACCAGCACCAAGCTCAAGCAGGCGTAGGCGATCTCCCTGTGGTATGCCGTGGTGAAGAAGAAACTGGGGAATACCAAAAACAGGACCAGCGCATAGAGCAGATAGCGGTAGCGTCGCCCCAGCACGTGGTTGATGAAACCGAAGCGCATGTGGAGAGGGCGTGCCGTACGTTCCATGGACCCGCCCAATGTAGGGGATCCCGGACATCCCGCGCCTTCACGAACTGCCACATGGACCCTTGTCGGGAAACGAATTGATGCGATCTCAGAGACCTTGTGCAGGATCGACAGGACCGCCCCGGCATGAAGGAGACAACAATGTTCTTGATCTGCTCTTCCACATTGAACGTTGTTCAAGCTTTCCTCGCCACCCGAATGAGGCCCAAGGGGCGTTATGCGATCACTTTCGACTGTGTGTGGAGATGGCATTCCCCTGCATCCAGCCTTACCGGGCGGTCACCCGTCGTCCCTGCAACCTACTCCTTAATAAACCGACTTATGACACCATCATCCGTGCGGATCGTATTGCCCCGGCGCAAGCCCTTCCACCGCGATCGTCGATGAGCGCCGCAGCCGTTGAAGTGTGCGCCCGAGCCCGTCGATGAGCACGCCGTTCACCGGTTCCGACAAGTTCAGTGTTTTTCGTGCCGGATTCGGAAAAAGCGTCAGCAATGAAGGAACTTGAGTCACGATCCCCGTGATCCCGCTCCAATGGTAACGCGCAACGAAAAGGTCGATATCGAATGCATAGAGACCACCGTTGGGGTCACAAGCGTATCTGGAGTGACCCAGCGGCTTGGATCCAGGTCCAATGCCTTCTGGAAGCGGCTTACTGTCACCATGCTCCCATCGGCTAACAAACCTGCATCGGTCATCTGTTCGATACCGCCTGGTACATCGTTGAGCGCGAACGCACTGGAGTAATTGACCTCCTAGGGTGTAAGTGCCGTACCAGATCCCTTCATCGGGTCCACTACTTCCCAACAAGGTCACACCCGACCTGGCTCCACATCGCTGAAATAGGTGATGAAACCACCCACCACCAGTACGCCGTTCCGTAGCCTCATGCGACCGATCTGGCATACGCCATCCACACCGTTGTCGGTCTCGCCGATGTGCGTGACCGATTGTACCGCTCCTGCGCTTGAATACCGGATGATGAACCCGTCCTGTCCTTGACTATTGTCGTCGGCTTGCAAGGTGAAGGTGCCAGGCGCATGATCCGGATCAAAGTCGGTGGTCCATGTGAAATAGCCACCTGCGTATACATCACCGTTCGCGTCCACCACCACTTCCTGGATGGCGTCCCAGCCGCCCGGCTGCCCCATGTTCGTATCACCCATGCGGCTATACCACTGATGGACCAGGCCGGCGTCCAGCTTCACGATGAAGCCGTCGTAGCCCATCACTGCAGTAGCGACTACAGCGCCCGGTCCGGATCCATGTCCATGCTCCCATCGAAGGTGCCGCACAGGTAGATGTTTCCGCCGCCATCCACGGTGAGGCCACGCACCTGGACATATTCATCGGTGGCCGGCACACTGAACGAGATCACGTTCAGCAAGGAGCCTTCCGCATCGATATCCGTCAGGAACGCGCCACGCGGCAGAGCCACCGCAGACCCGTTTCCCAAGGTCACGTTCGCCGCCACCTCGTTCCACCCGGCAGCATACACTGACCATTGGGACCCATCGCCAGCTCCCGCGCACCGTTTTCCGTACCCCCGTGGGCCACCCATGCGAAGCGATCCGTCCGCGTGCAACTTCTGTACATAAAAATCGAAGCTTTGTGCAGTGGTAGCGCTGTTACCGGTACCCGGATCGAAGTCAACAGTCCCCGAGAAATGCCCGCTCACGTACACGTTGCCATCGGCGTCCATCATCGCCGCGTTCACGAATGCGCCACCCGGCGTGGCCATCGGTACTTGCCAAAGGAGCGTGGCATCCGCATCGTACACCGCGATGAAATTCTGGCCTGCAGCCACTGTTCCGCTCCCCGCCACGTCGAGATCGACACCGCTGTTGCCACCACCGACCAACACAAAGCGGTCGTTGTCATTCGTCGCCATCGCATAGCACCTCCAGGACCCCGCCCGGGTATAGATATCCATATCCCCATTCCGGTGTCTGGGCTGCCAGCGAACTTGCAATAAGCATCGTGAAAAAGAGGAAAACGATCGATCGCATGGAAAAGCAGTTTTTGGTGTTACGCAAAAACTGCGCAACAAGCATCCGGCACCTCGCCACCTGACCGGCTGATGAACAACTCGATCGTTGATCCGTATGCACCGAATGGTCACATTAATAAGATCCTGCCGCACCCTCCTTCAACACGTCGGAGAGGTTCTTGGATAGCCAAATGGAGGGACCTTATCCAGTTCGAAGTGAACCCCGTGCTGACCACAGCGGTTTCCGCCGCAAGGGCTGAGCAGTAGTGCGGCGGAGGTTCGGAAAGGCACCCTGCAATGGCCCGACATGCTCCAGCACGCACCACGTCGGTCAGCCAAGCTGACGATCATCAGGAACCGGAGATCCTCCCTGCATTTCCTTGTGCTGTTCCCAAACCTTCGACCCATGTCCCGGTTACCACGCCAACTCCTGCCCGCAGTATTCACGATGGCCGTTCTCCAAGCCACCGCACAAGCGCCGGCCAATGACGCTTGCGCGGACCCGCAACCCGTGGCCTGCGGAACGAGCGTGACCGGTACTACGCTGGCCGCAACAACGGATGTCACCCCGTACTGCGTAACGGCCATCAGCGCACCGGGGGTCTGGTACACCGTGCAGGGTGTGAGCGGATCCATCACCGTTTCCACCTGCACACAGTTCAGTTTCGATACCAGATCAACGTGTATGAAGGCACCTGCGATGGATTGCAGTGCATTGGCGGGAATGACGATGGAGGAGGTTGCGGTTTTGGATCGCAGCTGACCTTCGCCACTTGGGACGGCGGTGAATACCTGGTGCTGGTGCAAGGGTACAATGGTGCCACCGGGACCTTCACGCTCTCGGTCGATTGCCAGGAGATCCCGAACGACGAGTGTTACGGAGCACTTCCCATCAGTTGCGGCGAGACCTTGGAAGGCTCCACGGCAGGTGCGACACCGGACGACAACATCCCCTGCCAGACCTCCCTTACCGCGCCCGCCGTGTGGTATGTGGCCACCGACCTGGTGGGCAATGTGGTGGCCACCACCTGCCCCGACCCTGCGTACGATACCCAGTTGAGCGTGTACCGCGATCCTGTGGCACGCTCCCTGTGTGGTGGGCAACAACGATACGCCCGGCGTGGGCACGTGCTCCACGGTGCAATTCGATGCCCAGCCCGGGGAAACATACTTCTTCCAGGTCCACGGCGTGGGGTCGGCCAGCGGGGCGTTCAGTCTGGGCGTGCATTGCACCACTTGCCCGGCACCGACCGACCTGGGCATCACCACCACCGGGACGCAGGCGGTGGTGCAATGGACCACCGCTAACCCGACCGCCCAGTTCGCGATCGAGTATGGACCTGTCGGTTTCACGCCGGGCACGGGCACCACGGTCACCGGCCAGAACGGGGTCGATGGCCCACCGGTAACGATCAGCGGACTCACCGAAGAGACGGACTACGCCCTGTACCTCTACGAGCAATGTGCCACCGATAGCAGTTACGTCACGGGGCCCATTGCCTTCACCACGTTGGGTCCTATGCCGCCGAACGCCATCTGCGCCGGGGCCTTGCCGATCTCGTGCGGGTATACCATCACGGCGAGCACGGCCATGGGGCTGTTCACGGCAGGACCCGCCTGCGGTCCGGCGAACATCACCAGCAAGGGCCTGTGGTACGCCTTCTCCGGCACGGGCGAGGAGGTGACCTTGAGCACCTGCAATGGAACGGCCTATGATTCGAAGATCAGCGTGTTCACCGGATCGTGCAGTGCGCCGATCTGTGTGACAGGCAATGACGACGCCCCCGGCTGCGGCACCCGATCACGCGTGGTGTTCCCCACTTTGATCGGCACGGACTACCTGGTACTTGTGCATGGCTACAACGTGGCGGAAGGTGAATTCACCCTGTCCATGTCCTGTGCTCCGGCCTGCAGCCCCTTGGCCGAGGGCGACCAATGCGCGGATGCTGTGTTGCTGACCCTCCAACCGCTCGGCACCTGCACCCCCACCACGGCAACGAATGTTTGCGCATTCGTGCAACCGCTGGCCAATCCGAGCTGCAACCCCTTCGCGCCTATCGTTGATGTCTGGTTCAGGTTCAACAGCGGGCAGGCCGTAGGCCATCAGGTATTGCTCGCCGCAACGGCTGGACAACCACTGAACATGGCGCTATACACAGCCTGTGCGGGCACGGAGATCAGCTGCACCATGGATGTCGCGGGAGCGCTCACACTGCCGGGTCTCGCCCTGGGCACCGATCACCTCCTTCGTGTGTGGAACGCCGGTGGAGCAGATGCCGGCGAGTTCACCATCTGTGTGGAGGCCGACTTGACCACCGGCCTCGTGGATGCGCCAACGCACCAGCCCGTCGTGCTATGGCCCGTGCCTACCAACGGACTTGTATACTTGGATCTGGACGGCACCGGGCAACACGTGGTGGTGCGTGATGCCTTGGGCCGCGTGGTGCTGTCCACCGTATTGCGAGGCACCGCACCGCACATGATCGATGCAGGCCCTTTGGTGCCGGGAAGCTACTGGCTGCAGGACACCGGTTCGGGAGCAGTGATCGGTAGGATGGTACGGGAATGATCCCGGCTCACCCACGGTCCGGCCCTGTTCGCTTCTCTTCAGTGATCTACACTTGACTAGGAAGAAAATCCTTATCGACGGGACAAGCCTAGACCGTTGCGAAGGTTTGGCAGGACACCCAGCGGTGGTTTAGTATGAGCTTTGGATCAGCAATGGAGCGAAGAGAAACGAAGATGAGGGCGTGGTCATTGGGGGACTAGGCATACTTGCTGCTGAGATCGACGAAGACGACCGCAGCCACATTGGATACCCCGCTACGGAATACGCAAACTGTAGCTTGCACTGCTGCCGCAGTATCCGCATAGGGCGCAACGACGCGGACGAACTTGTCGCCAAGTTCAAGAGGCACTGTGACCAACCCGGGATGGATATTGGGCTTTGGGATCTGCCCACGCTAAGACCCTCCCCTAGAGCAACGAGATAATTATTGGCAAAGGGCCTGTGTACAGGTCGATATCCCAGCTCCGAGACGCAGGGTCGCCGAAGCGGCAGGCCGGTGGAGGTTGGGATGGACACCCTGCGGTGGCTTAAGTACGGTGGTGAGGACACCCTGCGGTGGTCTATGCCTCGGGAACGCGAGGGGACCCGGCTGTGGTCGAGTTCAAAACTCGCACATATTGGAGGACCGAATAACTTCGTCCCCAATGTCAGGTTCTACTATCACCCCACCGATAGTCTTCATCTCCTATTCACATGATGACGATGCACACAGAAACTGGGTCCTCCAGCTTTCGACACGTCTTCGGTCAAATGGGGTAGACGCGCTGTTGGATCAGTTCAATCTCACCTTGGGGAGCGACCTCGCAACCTTCATGGAAAAGGGGTTGACCACTTCGCACCGCGTGATCTGTATCTGCTCGAAAAGGTACGTCGAGAAGGCGAATGGTGGAACGGGTGGAGCAGGCTACGAAAAGCAAGTCCTCACGGCGTCATTGGTCCGTGATCAAAACACGGACCTTGTAATCCCTATCATACGAGCGAACGATCTGGAACAGCCAGTCCCGACCTTCCTTGATGGGAGGAAGTATCTGGACATGAGGGATGACCGCTTGTATGAGAGCAAGTATGACGAGCTGCTTCGGAACGTTCTTGGTGTTCCCGTTGTACCGATTCCACCGATTGGACCGAACCCTTACGAGAACATCAAGGCGTTCTCTAATGTGCAACTGTTGCCAGCGAACGAGCAGTACCACAACCCCTCCTACACAGGTCGTGTGACATTCGACTACACGAACAATAACGGTCGGTATTCGATCGGTCTGGGGGATATGCTCTTTACGCTGACGTTCTCAACGGCAGGTCAAGGCGCAATCCACTTCTACAGCGACAGCCCGAACATTCGAGGTATCGCTATCGCGACCCGTGCTCACGAGTTCGAGGAGGTCGTCGATGCTCGTCGCTACAACTATTCGTCGCGAGCCAGAACTCTTCACAACGGACAAATCGCCACAGCGCAGAATGTGAACGGCTTCTATGCAGCGATCAAGATCATCAGTGTACAGGCTGAAGACCGAGACACTGGAGAAGGGCAGATCGAGTTCGACTACAAAATCCAGACGAACGGCTCTCCCGGTTTTTCATAACCCATGCGGACCTTGACTCCGCGTAGCCACAGGCAACGCTCAGAGGGACGGCACGCTACGCGTAGCTGAGGGGGCTTAGAACGCCAATCCTAAGCTGATACGCAAAGCACCGAACCGGGCATCGTAGTTCTGCTGGACTGTACTGCCGTATCCATAGTAGGGGTCAAACCATTGTATTTCGTACAACAACTGCTGATAGTCGTACATGACTGAAACATTGAATGCAACACTACTTGACACTTCAGTATGAAGGCCCACACCACCAGCGAATTCAAGTCCGTTCATGAAGATTCGATCATTCATAATTCCATAATATGAAGGCATTTCAAATTTTGCAGGCATCACACCAATGGAATATCCAGCTTGGATGATAAAGGATGGTGACAGTTTTCCTTGGATTGGAATTGCCCGTATATCAATAAATATCGGAATCTGACCATGTGATGATGAGATAACATCCGAGTATGTACTGGTTGACTTCATGTAGTACTCCAGCCCAACTCCAAGACCAAGGGAAATAACACCATCGGCCATCCATAGTCCATTCACTGTTTCCAGACGAACGTAGTTATTAGAGGCGTTCTTACCTCCAAGGTTGGACGTTCCCAACGTACTCTGAACGGTACCGCTATAGTTACCTACACCCAATCCGATCCCTAAGGAGGTCGTGTTCACGAACCCTGAACGCACATATTCAGAGGGCTGGGCCGATCGTTGTACGCCACGTGCTTCCGGAGTTGCCCGGTCCTCCTCTTTGGTAATCTTCTCTACTTCGCTTATCGCATAGACGAACACACTGCCGTCCCTTGTTTGGATCTTCAAACTCTCATTGGGCACCTGCTCGATGATCATGCCCCGGATGACCGGAACCGTTCTTCAGGTAAACGACGTCGACCGTAGCCTGTGCGTGTGCCGAAGAATGGAGCACGAGGAGTACGAGAATGGTGAAAAGGCGTTGGAAAATGGAGCGCATCGGGCGATGTATCAACGTTGTTCCTTGGTGCATCTTCTCGACTTGGTCCATCGCGTAGACGAACACACTGCCGTCGGCGGTCCCGATCTTCAGGGACACGTTGGGCACCTGCTCGATGACCATACCCCGGATAACCGAACCGTTCTTCAGGTATACCACGTCCTGCCACTCTTGCGCAGGGCTGCGGGGTTCCCGGCCCTGCTCTTGCGAGGAACCGCTGGCACCCCCGATCAACAAGCCGATCCCCAGCAGCAAACAGGATCAACCCGATCAGCCAACTCACGAACAAGAACACGAGAAAGCCGACGACCGACAGCACGATTCCGAACACACGCATGGCCAACTTTCCTCCCATCACTGCCATCGTTGCTCATGGCACGGCTCTCCCGCTGCTCCATCACCTTCGCGGCCTTCACTTCCTCCACAGGGGATCGTTCCACAATGTCTTGTGGTGCCACACCTGTTCGTCCGGGATCGGTCATGATGGGCGTGGGCCGCAACCTGTCCGGTTGCACAGCCGGTGCAAGCGCGGCTCCCGGACCGGCCGAAGCTTCCGCGACCGGCTCGAACTGGTCCACTGACCGGAAATGGCCGTATCATGTGCCTCTGCCACAGCCTCGATCTTGGCAGGCTCGATCGGCACGGGTTTCTTCCTTGCCCTTGGCGAACTCCATGTGGTAACCCGGCCGGTACCGCCGCTTCTCCACGCTCAGGTGTACGGCACAGGAAGAAGCAAGGAGCGCGAAGCCCAGCAGTGCTGCGATGCATCCCCGGAAGTGTGTGCCGACCCTCATCCTTATCTACTTCGTATCCGATCACTTCGCGGCGGCGCTCGCTCACAGGGTGCCGACAATCGCGCGGCAAAACCAGGGTACGCTTGGCGGACAAGCTCGTGCCTCTGGAAACTCTGTGAAAGGGTTGAGCTTATTGCAAAACGAAGCTTCGGACCTCACTCCATGGGCCGACCGTATTGCAGTCGCTGCTCTTGCCTCGGACGTACCAGTAGATCGTTCTACCATGGAAGCCACTGCCGAGTTTGGCCGTATAGGTATACGAGGTTCCGCTCCCGCATCCGTAGCTCGCGCCCAGCGACCCGGTACCGCCAGTGGACAGATTATACCAAGCTCTCAATTCATATCGGCTGGCATTGGATGCAGCGTTCCAACTGAAGATAATGGGAGGCCACACACCTGTTGACCCGTTGGGTGGCGTCAGTAGGATAGGTGTCCCTATTTCTGTTGGTGTCGGTGGCGTCCCCCCACCACCATTCGGTCCAGTTGGCGTTGTATTGTCGTCCTTCTTACATGCCAAGGCCAAGAAAGGGAGGACGGCAAGCGTCATGGGGAAGAGATGCTTCACGGCTCGCTGAGTGTTTGTGAGTACGGCGGCAAAACAACCCCACCATCTCCGGCTGGCCTTCCTCCAATGGAGGAGAGAATCTACCTTTGGTGGGAAACATTCCCACGCATGTCCGATCAGCTGGCTCCTCCTTCACGCATAGGCCATCGTATCCGCAAACTGCGCGAGTTGAAGAACCTTACGCAGGAGCACTTGGCCGAAGAACTCGGCATGAGCGTTTCGGGCTATAGCCGCATCGAGCGGGACGAGGTGAAGCTGAGCAGCGACAAGCTGGTGAAGATCTCCGAGGTGCTGGGCATTTCACTGGACGACCTCATGCGGTTCGATGAGACCCTCATCTTCCAGAACAACGGAGAGCATCAGCGATATGGTTTCGCACAAGCCTTCGCACATAACTCCGTGATCAACGACATTGAACATATGGAGCGGTTGTACCGCGAGCAGATCGATGCGCTGAAGGAGGAGATCAAGTTCCTGCGGGAGGAGTTGAGGAAGCGGTGAGAGGGAGAAGGCCTCGAGTTGCAAACTCGCGGCAGCGGGGGGCTACGAGAAACCGCTGCGGTGGTGAGGAGGACACCTTGCGGTGGTTTATAAAGAGTTAAGGGTAAGGTTTCCTCCATTGGATAACACCATCCCGGACCGGGGCATAACTCTCAATGGGAAGGAAGAATGGCATAGGTGTCTTCCTTGTCGAACTTGGTCAGATAGTGAAATGCGTTGCGTAGCCTGAGCTTGGCATCCACAACGTGCGGCTGTAATATCACGTTGCGAATCATAGCTCGACGCGATGGCATTGAAAAGATTCCCTCAATGGGGCCGCCTCCATCCATAGTAGTGGTCCTAAACCCGAGTACCTTGTTAAGGACACGTTCCGCATAATAGGTCGAAAGCATGTATTGTTCCTCGCCCGGAAAGGCAAATGCATCCGAGAAGAATTCCAATATCTTGTATGCAAATTCATTATTGATCATTGCCTTCATGTGGTTTCCTTCCACTTGTGCATTCTCTGTGGTGACCGGGTTGTACTTATCCGGAGTGAACGTTCGCCTCGCGATAACCTTCTCCACGTTTTCTATCGAGAATGGGAGCATCATCTGAAGGCCGATGGACTGATAATTTGCGAACGGCTCGCGTAATGCCTTTACATTCTCGAAGATGAAAGCCATCGGTTGCAATTCCCGGACGGCCTTCACCGCTGTCGGGAACATGTCCCTCGAGTCCTCGTAAGCCCGGTGCTTTCCGCCCAATGAAAAGGGCTGGCAAGGCGGACCACCGGACACCAGTTCCACTTCGCCGACGGATCGAAGTCTACCTGCTTTCGCCTTGAACGACTTTCCAACCTTGTACCAAAGGGAAACCCAAGGCCTTGTTGTTGCGGATCGTATCGCAAGACCACTTGTCCCATTCAACAACAGCACGGGCATGAAAGCCTGCTTTATGCAAGCCCAAGCCAAGGCCACCACCACCGGCAAAGAGTTCTAAGGAGCGCATGAGTTCAAGTAAGTGTGAACCGGTTTGACAGAAATTGCGTCATTTCTCAGACGCTCAACATGAGCTCTTCCAATAATCCGTTTTGACTGCCTATATTGTTTTCAAGATTGCTTTCTCAAGGGATGAAGCTCTGCGTGAGGATTGCAGCGGACAGCCCAGGCCGGTAATCCGCCGAGGACTAGAGTGGAAAGCCGACGGCGCTGCATTGAGCAAGAAGTGCGCCTGAAGGACTCCAACTCCGGGGCGGCCATGCTCTTCAACGCAAGCACTTGGCATCGGTCGACGGAGTCTTCAAATTGCTCATCGAGATCGCTTCCATCCTCACGTTTCACCCATAGAAAGTAACCACCGACCTCAGCACCTTCGGTTTCAATCGTGAAGCGCAGACCTCCATGTTCAGCATGAAGAAGAACTACGTGTCCAGTATTAGAGGACATTCCTACTTGCTCAAGTACATACTCCGCTCCCCATACACCTGTCTAAA
The DNA here is from genome assembly GCA_016700415.1 of Flavobacteriales bacterium. Taxonomy (NCBI): domain Bacteria; kingdom Pseudomonadati; phylum Bacteroidota; class Flavobacteriia; order Flavobacteriales; species Flavobacteriales bacterium. The sequence continues at coordinate 3,629,387 of CP065018.1, read as the reverse complement.
GAACGGATCCTTCAGGTCCTTGATGAAGTAGATCGCCTCGCCGGTGCTCTTCATTTCAGGCCCGAGGCTCTTGTCCACATTGGGGAATTTGTCGAAGCTGAAGACGGGCACTTTGATCGCGTAACCATCGAGCTGCGGCTTGAAGGCGAAGTCCTTGAGCTTGGCGCCGAGCATCACCTTGGTGGCCCAGTTCACGTAGGGCTCGCCGTAGGCCTTGGCGATGAAGGGCACGGTGCGGCTGGCGCGCGGGTTGGCCTCGATCACGTAGACCACTTCGTCCTTGATGGCGAACTGGATGTTCACCAGGCCGACGGTCTTCAGCGCGAGGGCGATCTTGTGCGTGTGGTCGCGCATCTGCTGGATCACCTTGTCGGGCAGGTCGAAGGGCGGGAGCACGGCGTTGCTGTCGCCGCTGTGGATGCCGGCGGGCTCGATGTGCTCCATCATGCCGATGATGCGCACCATCTCGCCGTCGCAGATGGAATCCGATTCCGCTTCGATGGCGCCGTCGAGGAAGTGGTCAATGAGGATGCGGTTGTCGGGCATCAGGCGGAGGATGTCCAGCACCTGTTCCTCCAGCTCCTGCTCGTTGATGACGATCTTCATCTTCTGGCCGCCGAGCACGTAGCTGGGCCGCACCAGCAGCGGGAAGCCGAGGGTGCGGCTGAGCGCGATGGCCTCTTCCGCGTTGTTCACCGCGCCGAACGCGGGATACGGAATGCCGAGGTCGCGCAGGAGGCTGCTGAAGCGCTCGCGGTCCTCGGCCATGTCCAGCGCGGCGAAGCTGGTGCCGATGATCTTGATGCCGTATTTCTCCAGCTTCTCGGCGAGCTTCAGCGCGGTCTGCCCGCCGAGCTGCACGATGACGCCCTCGGGCTTTTCGTGGAGGATGATGTCGTAGATGTGCTCCCAGAACACCGGCTCGAAGTAGAGCTTGTCGGCGGTGTCGAAGTCCGTGCTCACGGTCTCCGGGTTGCAGTTGATCATGATGGTCTCGTAACCCATCTCCTTCGCCGCCAGCACGCCGTGTACGCAGCAGTAGTCGAACTCGATGCCCTGCCCGATGCGGTTGGGGCCGCTGCCTAAGACCACGATCTTCTTCTTGTCGCTGCGCACGCTTTCGTTCTCCTCCTCGAAGGTGCTGTAGTAGTAGGGCGTCTTCGCGGGGAATTCACCGGCGCAGGTGTCCACCAATTTGTACACGCGTTTGATGCCGAGTTCGTTCCGCTTTTTGTACACTTGGCTTTCTAAGCAATTGAGCAGGTGCGCCACTTGCCGATCCGCGTAGCCTTTCTGCTTCGCTTCGAAAAGCAGGTCGCGCGGAATGGTTTCCAGCGTGTATTTCTCCACTTCCTTTTCGGTGAGGATCATGTCCTCGATCTGCTTCAGGAACCAGATGTCGATGCGCGTGCGCTCGTGGATGGTCTTGAACGGGATGCCCGCTTTGATGCTGTCGTACACGTGGAAGAGGCGGCTCCAGCTGGGGTTGCTCAGGCTGTCCAACAGCACGGCGACATCGGTGGTCTCCTTGCCGTCGGCACCGAGGCCGTTGCGTTTGATCTCCAAGCTCTGACAGGCTTTCTGCAAGGCTTCCTGAAAGCTGCGGCCAATGCCCATCGTCTCGCCGACGCTCTTCATCTGCACGCCGAGCCTGCGGTCGCTGCCTTCGAACTTGTCGAAGTTCCAGCGCGGCACTTTCACGATCACGTAGTCGAGCGTGGGCTCGAAGAAGGCGCTGGTGCCGGTGATCGGGTTCTCCAGTTCATCCAGGCGGTAGCCGATGGCGAGCTTGCTGGCGATCTTGGCGATGGGATAGCCGGTGGCCTTGCTGGCGAGCGCGCTGCTGCGGCTCACGCGCGGATTGATCTCGATGGCGTAGATCTCCTCCTTCTCGTCGGGGCTCACCGCGAACTGCACGTTGCAGCCGCCGGCGAAGTCGCCGATGGAGCGCATCATCTTGATGGCCGTTGTGCGCATCTTCTGGTAGGTGCGGTCGCTCAACGTCATCGCGGGCGCCACGGTGATGCTGTCGCCCGTGTGGATGCCCATCGGATCGAAGTTCTCGATGCTGCAGATGATCACCACGTTGTCGTCCTTGTCGCGCAGCAGCTCCAGCTCGTACTCCTTCCAGCCGAGGAGAGCCTTGTCGATCATCACCTCGTGGATGGGGCTGATCTGCAGGCCGTTCTTCAGCAGCTTGTCGAATTCGGCGGGATCTTTCACGAAGGCCGCACCGGCGCCACCGAGCGTGTAGCTGGCGCGGATCACCAGCGGGAAGCCGAACTCTTGCGCCACCTTTTTCCCTTCGAGGAAGCTGGCCACCGTTTTGCTCGGCGCCATGGGCACACCGATCTTTTCCATCAGCACGCGGAAGCGTTCGCGGTCCTCGGTGACGTCGATGGCCTCGGTGTCCACGCCGATCATGCGCACGCCGTGCTCCTTCCAGATGCCGAGCTTCTCGCATTCGATGGCGAGGTTCAGCGCGGTCTGGCCGCCCATGGTGGGCAGCACCGCGTCGATCTTGTGCTGCTTCAGGATCTGCTCGATGCTCGCGGTGGTGAGCGGCAACAGGTACACATTGTCCGCCGTGACCGGATCGGTCATGATGGTGGCGGGGTTGCTGTTGATCAGCGTGACCTCGATGCCTTCGTTGCGAAGCGAGCGGGCGGCTTGGCTGCCGGAATAATCGAATTCGCAAGCTTGGCCGATAACGATGGGTCCACTGCCGATAAGCAGGACCGACTTGATGGAATTGTCTTTTGGCATGTCCGGAGGGTATCCGGGCCGCGAAGGTATCCCATGGCTTCCGTGCCGTACTTGGATCGTGGAAAAGGTGGGCGGATCGTGGAGAAGTGTGTTGAGCCGCAAGCCACAAGCCGCAAGCTGTGCGTCGAAGGCTTCAAGCGTGGAGCTTGCGGCTTGAGGCTCGCAGTTTAATCCGACAGCCCTCGGCAAACCTCCGGCCCGTATCTTGCGTCTCCTCCCATAAGCGGCCACGACATACCTTTCGCCGTCCTCATCCCCAACCAACGAACATGAAAGCCATCTTCCTGTCACTCGCCCTAACAATCGGCCTCGGTGCCTTCGCCCAAGAAGGCGACCATACTCAAAAGACAGCCGCCGAAAAGGCCGAACGCCGCACCGAACAAATGGTGAAAGACCTCGGTCTCGACGCCGCACAGCAGGAAAAGGTGGCCGCCATCAACCTCACCTATGCCAATAGCATCAAGAACGTCAACACCATGCCCGACAATGCTGCCCGTGAGAAGCGTGGTGACGTGGTGAAGGCCAACCGCGACAACGAGTTCAAAGCCGCCCTCACCCCGGAGCAATACAGCAAAATGCTCAGCCTTCGCGCTGAAAAGAAAGCGGCGCACAAGGCGGACAAAAAGGATAAAAAGGACAAGTCCGAAGACTAGGTTTTTACACCCGATCTCCAAGGGCTGTTCCGATCCGGGGCGGCCCTTGTTTTATGGATAGTTGTCAGTTGTCCGTTTTCAGGCGTCGCAGCCCCAAACCTGTCGCATTCCGTTGCGCCCCGTTGCGTCCGTTGCGGTAAATCCTCACGACAACCTCCGGCCAACCCGCATTCCTTTGCGCTCTCTGCGTGCTTTGCGGTTAAAAACACAACACCACCTCCGGCTTTTCCCCGAACTTCGCCGTCCATTTTCAACACCTCATGCCACGCATCTCGCACAAAGGGCGCATCATGCCGTCCTCCCCCATCCGCAAGTTGGTCCCCTTTGCCGAAGCCGCCAAGAAACGCGGCGTCGAGGTCCTTCACCTCAACATCGGCCAGCCCGACATCCACAGCCCCCAAGTGGCATTGGACGCGATCCACAAACTGGACATGCCCGTGCTGGAATACAGCCACAGCGCCGGTTTCGAGAGCTATCGCCAAGGTTTGGCGGAGTACTACGCGGCGCACAACATCGCCGTCACCAAGGACCAGATCATCGTGACCACCGGCGGTTCCGAGGCGCTCCTCTTCGCCATGATGGCCTGCTTCGACCCCGGCGACGAGCTGATCATCCCCGAACCCTTCTATGCCAACTACAATGCCTTTGCCATCGAGGCGGGCGTCACCGTGGTGCCTTTGCGCAGCTCCATCGAGAACGGCTTCGAGCTGCCGCCGGAAGGTATTTTCGAGGCTCATATCACCCCGCGCACCAAGGGCATCCTCATTTGCAACCCCGGCAACCCCACCGGCCGTGTGTACACCGCGGACGAGTTGGAGCGCCTCCGCAAAGTGGTCCTCAAGCACGACATCTTCCTCTTCGCCGATGAGGTGTACCGCGAGTTCTGCTACGACGGTACCAAGCACATCAGCGCGATGAACCTCGAGGGGATCAGCAACAACGTGGTGCTGATCGACAGCGTGAGCAAGCGCTACAGCATGTGCGGTGCGCGCGTGGGCGCCTTCGTCAGCCGCAACGAAGAGTTGATGGGGACGGCCATGAAGTTCGCCCAGGCCCGCCTCAGCCCGCCCACCTTGGGCCAGGTGGCTTCCGAGGCCGCGCTGAAGACACCTCAGAGCTACTTCGCCGAGGTGAACGCGGAATACCGCGAACGCCGCAACATTTTAGTGGACGGCCTCAACACCATCCCCGAAGTGGTATGCCCCATGCCCAGCGGCGCCTTCTATTGCGTGGCAGACCTGCCCGTGGATGATGCCGACGTCTTCTGCCAATGGCTGCTGGAAGAATTCGAGCACAACGGCCATACCTTGATGATGGCCCCGGCCTCCGGCTTCTATGCCGAGCCGGAGCTGGGCAAACGTCAAGTACGCTTGGCTTATGTGCTGGAAAAGGAAAAACTCCAGTTGGCGGTGGAATGCCTGCGTGTGGCCTTGGAAAAGTACCCGCGCACGGTGTCCATGAAAGAACGGCAGGAGGCCGGTAGGCATTGATCTTTCGCTTGCGGCTAGCACCAGGTCCTCGGGTGGCGTTCGGTGGGACACGTCAAGGCTTTAGCACCCCATTTGTTAGTAAAAATCCGCGCAAACTTGTCTTTATGCGGCATTTTCAGCAACCTTTGGGGAAGACCCGCGTCTTGTTCTTGGCTCATGGTCCTTTTCGAGTGGATGCCCACACCGCCACAGATACTCCCAGGTGTGCTTTCCCGAATAACCCGAGGCCCGTTGTATGGCGAATAATTACCTGACCTCCCTCTTGCTTCGCAAGACACTTCACCGTACCTCTCAGTCGGCTGCCGGTTTGTTCGTCCTGCTGCTGTGCAACGCCTCCCCGGCATGGGCCACTACCTGTGCCAATGCCATCGTGATCAACCCCGCATCCCTGCCCATCGTGGGCCAGGCGGTCACGTGCGGAACGACCGATGACCTCAACTCCACCACTGTGCCCGGCGCCATCTGCGGGACGGGGGACCTTGATTTCTACAAGGACGGGAACGAGGCCCTCTACAGCTTCACCCCCACCATCACGGGCGTCTATCAGCTTACACTCGAAGGGCAGACCTGGAATTCCGCCATGGTCTACATCGGCTGCCCCACCTTGAACAACTGTCTTTACGGCGATGGCACCGCAGGCAGTACGGTCAGTTTCGCCGTGACGCTGACCGCCGGCACCACCTACTACATCTGGTTCGATACCTGGCCAAGCCCGGACAGCCCCTGCCCCGGCACCTTCAGCTTGGGCCCACCGCCGCCACCGCTCACCAACGATAACCCGTGCCAGGCCACAACTCTGCTGGTGAACGCCACCTGTGTGAACACCACCGCCACCACATCGGGTGCAACAGGAACCACGGGCGTACCCGCCCCTACCTGCGCCAACTACAACGGCGGCGACGTCTGGTTCGCCATCACCGTGCCGGCCTCCGGCGCGGTCACCGTCACCACCTCCGCCGGGGTGATCACCGACGGTGGCATGGCCCTCTACACCGCCACCGCCTGCAACGGCACCTTCACGCAGATCAGTTGCAACGACGACGCCAACGGACTGATGCCGGAGATCGTGGCAAGCGGCCTCACCGTCGGGAGCACCGTCTACGTCCGTTTTTGGGAATATGGGAATGACAACCCCGGATCCTTCTCCATCTGCGCCACCACCTTCACCCCCCCGACCCCGCCCGTCTGCGGCGCCATGTTCTACGATCCCGGAGGAGCTTCCGGCAACTATGCCAACAACACCAACTACACCGTCACCATTTGCCCGATCAACCCCGGCGATATGGTCAGCTTGGTCTTCAGCGTGTTCAATACGGAGTTCATCGACGGGCTCAGCATTTATGACGGCACCAACACCGCCGCCCCTTTGCTCGGAACCTTCACGGGCAACACGCTTCCCCCGCTCCTCATGGCCTCAAACCCCAGCGGCTGCCTCACGGCTCAATTCATCTCCGACGGTTCCGTCACATATGCCGGCTGGGCCGCGCAGGTCATCTGCACCACACCTCCCGCAGGGGATTGTATCTACGTCCTGCGGATGCATGACAGCGGGGGAAACGGCTGGGGCACTTCCTTGGTTCGTGTCCGCATCAACACTGGCACCTGGACCAATTATACCGTCACCGCCACCGACAACATTGTGTTGATCGGAGTAAACCTCGGCAACCTCATCGAGATCGAGTACGTCGTTGCCACCGGGCCCAATCAGGACCAGAACTCCTATTCGATCGCCAAGTTGGGATCGAACCCCTACTTCACTTCGGCCACCCCGCCGGCGGCGGGCATCACCTTCTACCAGACGGTCACCTGTGGCCCACCGCCCGCACAACCGCAGGACTGCGCCGGAGGTATCACCATCTGCAGCTCACAAGCCATCGTCAACAACAGCTCCAGCACCGGCGATGTGATGGACCTCGACGCATCCAACCAAGGCTGTCTCTCCTCCGGCGAGCGCCAAGGCACTTGGTACTACTTCTCGCCACAGACAGACGGCACCATCGCTTTCTCGATCGCACCCGCCAACGGCACGGACGACTATGATTTCGCCGTGTGGGGACCTTATGCTAATGCCCAATGTCCCACGGAGCCGCCCCTGCGCTGTAGCTATGATGCCCCGGGACCATACACCACCGGCCTCAACTCAACGGCCACGCTGACCACCGAAGGAGCGGCCGGGACCGGTTGGGTGCGGGACATTCCCGCACTCGCCAACGAGGTATACGTCCTCTACATAGACAATTTCTCCACCTCCGGGCAAGCATTCAACCTCAGTTGGCAACTCACGAACACCTCATTGGACTGCACCACCCTCCCCGTGGAACTCATCGCCTTGGAGGCCACCGCCAACGACCCCGTGATCGACGTCACCTGGGCCACCGCCACCGAACACAACAGCCAGCACTTCACCGTGGAACGGAGCCCGGACAACGAGGTCTTCACTCCGATCGGCACGGTGGCCGCCGCTGGCAACGCCCAGTTCCGGAATGATTACCTCTTTGTGGACGAAAGCCCGTTCAGAGGCGTGAACTACTACCGCTTGGAGCAAGTGGACCTCGACGGCACCACCAAGCGCTCCCACACCGTGGTGGCCTCGCTTTCCGAAGGCGACGGCAGACCCTCCATTTACCCCAACCCGGCTACTGATGAACTGAACGTGGTCTTCGCAACACTGATGGACAAGTCCATGAAATTGGTGGTCTTGGACGCCTTGGGCAGAACGGTGATCTCGGTCAACATGGACGCCATGCCCGGCCAACGCACCACGACGGTGCCCATTGACCAGTTGGCCCCGGGTTGGTACAGCCTCCGCATCGACCTGGCCGATGGAGGGACGCTCACTGGTGGGCAATTCCTGAAGAAGTAAGCCGTCGGGTGGCGGTCCTTGGCAATTCCGGTCAAGGCCCATTTCCTGGGCCGTTGACGGGATCCTTTACTCCATTGCTCTTCCCGAGGAGACCTTGGAGTGTAAAGTGCATATCGAAGGCAACTTGTCCCGTTTGGGAACGTCTTCGTACCGGAGGCTTGTTCAAAACCTCATTGTGCACCAATTGACATTCACTTACGGAATTTTCAATATTGGCCAATATTCCCCCACGAAAAAGCGCTTCGGAACACAATACGAAATAACCGGGATCCAACAGACACATGGCCACCTCCACCGGCCCCCCCCTCGAAAAGCAGGCACGCTTCGGCCTTGCGCTATGCGTTGCGGCCGGGATGCTGATCACTACATCGTCAACGGCCCAGACCTCCAGCAACACCTGCGGAACGCTCGCCGCGAACAAGTACCCGGTGAACAGCACCTGCGTGCCTCAAGCATTCAATACGGTCACAGGCTACACGGCCGTGTACAATCCCGGGGGGTGTAATGCTACCGCCAGGAAGGATGCCTTCGGTTGGTTCCAAGCAACCACCACCTTGACCACCGTGCGCTACACCCCAACGGGCGGTGCGGATGCGATCCTCCATGTCCTGGCCGCATGCGGGGGAGCGGTGCTTGGTTGCTCCGATGTGGGCGTTGGCAACGGCGCCGAGACGGTGACCATCCCCACGATACCGGGCAACAACTACTATGTGCGGGTGCAGCGGTACAACAGCAATACCAACATGACCGGCAACCTTTGCATCTTCAATCCTACATGCCTCTTCAGGCTCACCTTGAACGATAGCTACGGGGACGGGTGGGCGGACATTTTTGGTCAGGCCTATGTGGAGATCATTGTCAACGGCGTGAGCTTGGGCCTGTGGTCCCTCAATGCGGGATTCACCGGCTATGTGGATTTCGGGGTGACCGATGGCGACATCGTGCAAGTGATCTACAGCGATGGCGGGGCGCTATTCTACGATGAGAACTCCATGGATCTCAGCGTGAACGGGCAGTGCCTCTTCCAGTCCTATACCCCACCGAACATCGGGCTGGCCTATTCCGTGACCGCGGACTGCACGCCTTCTACCACCGCTTTGGCGCAGGACTGCGTCGGCGGGGCCACCATCTGCGGAAATGCCAGCATTACCAACAACAGCGTATCCACTGGTTGCGTGCTGGACCTCGATGCCTCCAACCAGGGATGCCTGACCTCCTTTGAACGTCAGGGGTCATGGTATTTCTTCTCGCCTTCCTCCAGCGGCACCGTGGGCTTTACCATCACCCCCTCCGGCAACATAGACTATGACTTCGCCATCTGGGGCCCCTTCTCCAGCGTGCAATGCCCCACCGGCCCGCCGGTGCGGTGCAGCTGGGCGGACGGGCTGTTCACCCCCACCTACCTCACCGGCATGGGGAACGGGGCCATGGATGTTTCCGAGGACCAGAATGGTGACGGCTGGGTGCAGACCCTGAACGTCATGGCCGACTCGGTCTATGTGCTCTATGTGGACAACTTTTCCAGTACGGGGCAGGCCTTCATCTTGGATTGGGAGCTCACCAACGGCGCTTCCCTGGACTGCACCACCCTGCCCGTGGAACTTATCGACCTTCAAGCAAACGCCCGCAGCCCCGTGATCGACGTCACCTGGACCACCGCCACCGAGCACAACAGCCATCACTTCACCGTGGAGCGCAGCCCGGACAATGTGACCTTCACCTCGATCGGCACAGTGGCCGCCGCCGGGAACGCCCAGTTCCGGAACGACTACCTCTTCGTGGATGAAACGCCCTTCCGCGGCGTGAACTACTACCGCTTGGAGCAGGTGGACATGGACGGCGCCAGCGTGCGCTCCCAGACCGTAGTGGCCACCCTCACCAACAGCGAGGACCGGCCCACCTTGTATCCCAATCCGGTATCCGACGTGCTGAACGTGGTCTTCCCCCCAGCGATGGGCAAACCGGTGAAACTGGTGATCTTGGACGCCTTGGGCCGGGCGGTGGCAGCGGTAAGCACGGACGACCTGTCCGGCCAACGCACCGCGCAGTTACCCATCGGCCAATTGGCACCGGGTTGGTACAACCTCCGGATCGACCTGGCTGACGGAAGCGTCGTTACAGGTGGTGGCTTCTTGAAAAAATAGAAGGGCCGCCAAGCCTCCATAAGCTGAATATCCGCACGGGCCCGTGCGGAAAATTCAGGGGAAGGGCAAGGATGGCCGCCGGAACGCCCGGACCGGACCGCGATCCAGGGCCAATGACCCAAATACCCCAGCGGATCCATCCGGGGCGGAAGAACAGACCTGCGGCACGGCCGGGGCTCACTTCCATACCGCATGCTCTTGGCCCCCCTATTTCCCCTGCCCTTCTATTTCATGATGTGCAACTTGTTAAGAACTTAATCGTACACACATTGATTTTCGTCCGATATAACATCAATTTGGTCGAAAATAAAGCACCGAAAGGCTCCTCGGTGTGCATGGTAGGTCCTCAACAAATAGCATTCGCATGGTCACACCAGCAATCCTCCGCTTTTCGGTCAGGCCCAAAGTGCGCTCATGGAAGTGCCTGCTCGGCGCCTTTCCTGTCTTGTTTCTCCTGCTTTCCGGGACCGGCGATGTACAGGCTCAGGAACCTGTCCAACATGTGTACACCGCCCGATTGATCCGCTCTGAAGGGGTGAACCCTTTCAAGCCGATGTTGGCGGATGTGCTGAACTGGCTCCCGGAAGCGGAGATCACGCTGGAACGCGAGGAGGATGTGCTCCACATCCGGACGCAGGGTGAACTTTCACCCGTTGAAATGCGCGCCCATCTGGAACCATACGGAATTCAATTGGCCGCGTTCCTCAAGGACGGGGTACCCCTGGCCGGCACAGTTGATGAAGGAAAAACGCTCCCCTGGCTTTCGGACCTGGAACGGGGAGCCGAGCTCGGCCCTGAAGAGATCGCCGCGCGCAAGGATGCCTGGGTGCTCGACCATCCTGAGGAATATCTCCGCTTGCTCAATTCAGCACCCACAACCCCTGAGCCCCGATGAGGACCCGTGTTTCTCGCGATCTACTGACCGTTGTACCGCTTTTGGTCGCGTTCCAGTTCGTTGTACCGGGCCCCGGGGCCTTCGGTCAATGTACCAACAACAACACCCTGTTGGGCTCGGCCATCACGCCGCCCTGCCCCGGCACGACCACCGTGCCATGCATCACCGGCGGCCAATATGCGCTGGTGAACGTCACACTCGGGAATATCTACTCCTTCTCCACCTGTGGCGCGGCCTGGGACACACAGATCACCATCTTCAACAACACCGGCGGCGGAAGCCTGGGGTACAATGATGATAGCGGAGCATGTCCTGCACTTGGCCCCTCCTATCTGGGCTGGACGGCCACCTTTACCGGCCAATTACGGGTATTGGTGGATGCCTATCCCTGTGCCTCCAACAGCCTCTGCGCCACCCTCACCATCACCTGTGCCACGGTCCCTGCTGCCGTTACCAACAATGAATGCGCCGGTGCCATCACCCTTAACGTGAACGACGTCTGCACGATGCAGACATACTCCAATGCGGGCGCCACGCGCTCCACCACTACCCCGAACCCTACCTGCGGGGGCACCTTCACCAATGGCAATTTCAAGGATGTCTGGTTCAAGTTCACCGCACCGGCGAACGGGGTGGTCATCATCGAGACCGCGCCCGGCACCTTGACGGATTCCCGCATGGCACTCCTCAAGGGCACCTGCGGTTCGTATACCAATGTGGATTGCGACGATGACGGAGGGGTGGGCTATATGTCCAAGATCGACCGCAGGTGCAACCCGTTGGTGCCCGGTGCCAACTACTTCATCCGGGTATGGGGCTATGCCGGGGCCACCGGAAGCTTCGGCATCTGCATCCGCAGCTTTACGAGCTTCCCGACCCCTCAGGAGGATTGTGTAGGCGGCAATACCGTCTGCAGCAGCGACCCCATCACCAACCAAGTGGATTACGTGGGCTGTTCCAACGACCTCACCGGCTCCAACCGCGGCTGTCTGATGGGCAATGAACGCCAAGGTAGCTGGTATTTCTTCACCCCGTCCGTAGCCGGTACCGCTTCGCTCACCATATCGCCTATCGGGGGCAATGTGGATTACGACTTCGCCATCTGGGAGCGCGACGCGTTGCAATGTCCTCCCGTAGGGGCACCCACGCGCTGCTCTTGGGCCTACCCGCCGAACGTGCCCTTATATCCTGCTCCCTCCTCGTTCCAGACCGGCATGCGGCCTGCATCCTTCGACCTCTCGGAAAGCGATGTCGGCGACGGCTTCGTGGCCCCCCTGCCTCTTGTGATGGGCAAGATCTACATCATGTACATCGACAACTTCGATGTCACAGGGCAATCCTTCAACCTGACCTGGTCCTTCACCGGCGGCGCCTCCCTCGATTGCACCACCCTGCCCGTGGAGCTTATCGACCTCCAAGCCATCGCCCACAACACCGTGATCGATGTGACATGGGCCACCGCAACGGAAAAGAATTCCGACCATTTCACGGTGGAACGAAGCCCCGACAACGAGACTTTTGCCCCCATCGGCACCGTGGCTGCCGCCGGTGATGCACAAGGCAGGAACGACTATAGCTTCGCGGATACCGACCCCTTCATAGGCGCCAATTATTACCGCCTTAAGCAAGTGGACTACAACGGGGCCTTTGAATACACCCGTACCGTGGTGGCCTTCATGGGCCAGACGGGCACCCGGCCCGTGATCTTCCCCAATCCCGCCACGGACCGGCTCAACGTGGCCTTTACCGCGACCATGGACGGCCCCGCCCTGATCCACGTGCAGGATGCTCTCGGCAGGACCGTTGCCGAGACCTCCGTGCAGACCGCCCGCGGTGAACAGACCACGGTGATCCCCATCGAAAAGCTGGCCCGGGGTTGGTACGGCCTCAGCATCGCATTGCCCGACGGCAGCGTGCTTCCCAGCGGGGGATTCCTGAAGAGGTGAGCCGCCTGCGCGCCTGTTCGGGGTCTAAGGCTTCCGTTGGGCAATTGCTCCTTTCGCACCAGATCGAGCGTCCCTAACGCGGGCACGCGCTTTCACGCAGCCCCTCGGTGAGGACAGGTCCGTACGGTTTCCGACCATTCACTGCCGTCCGGGATAAATTTTGGGCGTGTCATTTCCGCGATTCCGGCTCGGAGGCCGGGGTCGCGAAAATGCCGAAAATGCTTGCCCAATAAAAACGAGGCCCTCTTTGCTATGAATTCCTTCAATGCTCTTGCTGACGTGCTTTTCCGGATGACTCCGCATTTTATCCCGGACACCGGTATCCGACCATTCAAGAGATTTGCGGACCTCCCTCCCTTATGCACATGAGCGTTTATTGCGCGCCACACCACCTGTGGAAAACTTTCAAGGCAACCTAAGCCCGTGCATCCGTCTTCCACCTGTGGAAGCCCTACCCAAGCCCCATAGCCCCATGCATTGCCTCCGTCCGCCCATGCCATCTTGCGCTGACAATGATTACCTTCGTAACCTTCCATTACTCCCCCCAACGCAGAGATCTATGCGGAAACCCATACGCTTCCGGCACTTTCTGACCCTTGTGGCCGCCATCGCCTGCACTGTGGCCAGCGCCCAGAACATGGGCATCAACGCAACTCCGGGGGTGCCCCCGACCCCGGACGCCAATGCCATTCTGGACATTGATGTGAGCGGGCTCACCGGAACGGTCGCTCTACCCAAACGGGGCCTGTTGATCCCCCGCATGACCGGGGTCCAACGGCTGGCCATACCGGTCGTAGCGAACGACAACGGGCTCCTTGTGTACCAGACCGATACGGGGGCCGTAAACGATCCCGGCAACCAGCGCGGCTTCTGGTACTACTCCACCGCCGCCCCCGCCGGTTGGGTGCATCTGTCCGTGGCCCGCACCGGTTGGTTCATCCTCGGCAACACCGTGGGAAGTGTCATAGCGCCCTTTCCCGAACACCTCGGCACCGCCAACCTCTCGTCCAATAAGAACCTCGTCTTCCGCACCGTCCTCGCTCCCGCTGCCCCCGCGATGCAGATGGGCTATGATCTGTTCGACTACCTGTCCGGCTTTGTGGGTTTGGGCACGCCAGCACCCGCAGTTGAGCGCTTAGAGGTGCAAGGCGCCATCCGTTTGGAAAAGAACGCCACCCTCCCGGCCCAAGTGGTCACCCCCACCGAAGGAACGATCCGCTACGGCACCAAGGACGGCCTGGCCTCCAGCGCCACCAACTTCAACTGGCACTGGGGCACCAACTTCGACACGCTCGGGGTCATCCAGTGGAGCCGCTTGGAAAATGCCGAGAAATTCGTGACCCCGCCAAAAGAGTTCCCCAAGGACACCGTGGCCTGCACCGGTGCCATCGGTGATGCCTTTCGCGGATTCCTCAGCCCCACGCCGGTCACCCAGACCGCCGCCCCCAACACCTACAGCCCCTTCGCCACCAACTTCACCAGCACCGTTCAAGGCAACTACCGGGTGCAATACCTCTACCGCTACAGCGAGCTGGTGGCCGCCGGCCTCTGCTTTCCCGCCACCATCGATGCCTTTTCCTTTTACTGCTTGGATCAGGAGACCTTGAACAATGTGGGACCTCCCGTATTCCCCACCACCATCACCGGCGAGGTCCGTGGCGGAGCGGCTGTTAATGCGGCCCTTGCCAACCTCACTTCCGGCGCCTATGGGACCACCCCAGGTGCCCCTTTCATGGATGACGCTATCCGGCTGTCCGCCATCAGGGGCAGTTTTAGCGGCTTGATCCCCAGCCCGGGCTGGGTCACCTTCACGCTGAGCAGCCCCATCGTCCTAGCCGCCAACAACAACCTGATCCTCGACATCGTATGGACCCGCAACGTGGGCATCGGCGTAGGCCCCAGGGTGGAACTGGAGGACCCCGGCTTCAATTGTACCAAATGGGTCATGTACCAGCCGGCCGGCGGGGGCCAAAGCGCCGCCACACGCAATATAATGGACGACAACCCCGTGCTTCCCGCCCCGACGGCCGTTGTCGGCCCGGGCGACAACGGGCACACCAAGCGGCCGGTGACACGCTTCACGGGCACAGTGGTCTCCCCCACCACCAAACGGGATTCCGCCAACTACATCCAGTATGATGGCGGGCTGATGGTCGGCTCCCCTGCTTGGTTGGCCGGTGCCACTTTCCACGGGGCCGGCACCATCGGCACCCAGCACGGTGTGTACGACGCGGGCGTGCTGCTGAGCGACCATGTCTTCGACCGCTATTTTGATGGTGCGCCACGGCCTGACGAGGCCCAGGCCGTTCAAGGCTATGCCTATGTGGGGCTGGGCCAATTGCGCGAGCGCCTGGAACGCGACCGCCACCTGCCCAACATGCCCTCCCGCACGGAATGGGAGGCGAAGGACGGGGCCAGCCTCGGCACTGTCACAACCGGCCTCTGGGAGACCGTGGAAGACCAAGCCCTCTACATCACCCAATTAGAAAAGGACCTGCGATCCCTGGAGGAAATGGCCTTCGGCACCGATATGTCCCCGCAGGAGGCCCAGCGCCTTATCACCGAGGTGCAGAGCAGCAAACGGCTGTCCGAGGCCCAAAAGCTTCACCTCATCGACGCCCTGAACGAAAAGGCCACATCCAAGCCATGAACGCCACACGCCGCCTCCCCCGCCGCCTGCACTTCGCCGCTCTGGCCCTGTGCGCTTTGGGCATCGCCGGTGCCGCCCGTGCACAGAACAACGTGGCCATCAATGCCACCGGTGCTGCGGCCTCCCCCCAAGCTATCCTCGACGTCAGCTCCATCACCCAAGGGCTCTTCATCCCCCGCATGGCTACGTTGCCGCCCAACCCGGCCACCCTGCCCCAAGGGCTTACCGTGTTCCGCACCGGCGCGGCCAACGTACGCGGTCTTTGGGCCGTGGATTATGGCCAATGGATTCCCTTGACCAACGGCAACCACGGCTGGGACATCTACGGAAACTTCCTCACCAATGCCGCCGACCCCAACGTGGACTTTATCGGCACCTCGGACTCCCCGTCCAGGCCGATGTACTTCCGCACCAATAACCTGCCCCGCATGCGGATGGACGCCACCACCGGCTACCTCGGCGTGGGCTGGCCGATCCTCCAACCCGCTTCCAAGGAACGCTTGGACATCAACGGCGCCATCCGACAGTATTATGTCCCCTCTCCCGGCGTGGAGACCAGCAACACGAACGACCCCGGGGTGTTCCGCTACCAGACCCGCGGCAACTGGACCGGCACAGGCAATTACAAATACGGCAGCAACGAGAAGCTGGCCGTCAACTCCGTCCTTGGCCTGGTGATCAGCTCCGTACTGGGCACGGTGAACAACTACCCCCTGCAATTTGCCGGGCACTGGGGCAATGTGGATGGCACCGCCATGCGACAGGGCAGCAGCCCCCCCGTGATACAACCCATGATCAACGGCTGGCGTGCCTTTGAGAACCCCTATACCGAGGTGATCGACAAAAGCTGGAGCCACTTCAGGGAGGCCGTGTGTGATAATGTCTCGCGCTTCGTCAACATTCCCAGCGGGATAGCCCCTCCATACACCATGAGCAATACCGTGTCCCCCGGCGCGCCCAATCCCGGTGATCAGGACCTTATAACACCGTTCATCTGCTACAATGCATCGCGGCCCTATATGCGGAGGCAATACCTCTTCCTGGCGTCGGAACTGAACATGGAAATAGCCCAGCTGAACAGCAATCCAAGCGCTGATGGTGGTTTTTGCCCCGGTGAGCCCATTGACCAGATCGCCTTCTGGGTGACGCGGAATATCCTGAAGAACGTGCTCACCATGAGCATTTCGGTGCGCAACGCACCCATAGGCCTGACCGCGCTGAACGGTTTTGACAACACCCCGGACTACGCGGGCACGATGAGCTGCGGCACGTATGTTCCGCCATGGCCGAACGGCCCTGTGGGCGGCCCCTCCTGGTTCGGGATCAACCTCGCTCCTTTCTTTGTTTGGGACGGGACCAGCAACATCATTATCGAGGTCGCCGTCAGGTACCAAACGAATGCGGGCAACCCTATCAATGCGGCCAACAATCCGGTGGGCTGCGTCAACACCGGCTTCAACGCCACTTACGGGGCCAACTCCGTTAGCCCACCCCCCACAGTGCCCGCACCCGTACCCATCGCCAGTTGCAATCTATCTTCCGGATCGGCCATTATGCAGGACAACGCGGGCCCGCCCGTCCCCGCCGACTGGAAGAGCGGTCCCTCCACTTGGCGGCCCGTCGTACGCTTCCATGGAAAGATGTCCACGGCCAGCGCGGCGGCCACCAGCGGGGTGAACAACGCCAGCTACATATACTACCCCGGCGCATTGGTAGTGGAGGACACCCTGACCAACGTCTCCGCCATTCCGTGGGGCCGCTGGCGCGCGAACTATCCCGCCGGCAATAGCTACTGGGCCTATCAGGGCAGTGGCACCGTTTCCGCCCAGAACGGGGTGTATGACAACGGTCTGCAGCTGAACGACCATGTGTTCGACCGGGCTTTCGACGGGCGTGTGGCCCCGGGCGACGCCGCGCACTTCGGCGCGGAGCGCCTGCTGAGCATCGATGAGATGGAGGCTTTCACCCGCGACCACAGGCACCTGCCCACCATGAAGGGCCGGGAAGCGTGGAAGGAGAAGGGCGGCTTTTCGCTAGGCGACCTTACCAACCAGCTATGGGCCACCACCGAGACCCAGGCGCTTTACGTGGCGGACCTGCACGACAAGCTCAACGTGATCGAGATGCTCACCAATGAACGGCCCATCACCACCGCCGAGTTCCGCATCGCACGGCAAGACCTAGGTGCCATGGCGGACCTGACGGACGCGGACAAGGCCCGCCTGATCGCCGACCTGCGCAAGCGCGTCACCCTTACCTCCTCATCCCGCTAGGCCATGGCACACGCACAGATACCCCATCCTTTCCGCAAGCGCCCTGCCGGTCCGGTCGCTATTATGGCCCCATCGCTTTCCGTTTCCCCATGGCGGGCGCTTCCTTGGCTGCTCGCGGCGCTGTTCCTGCTGGCCGCGGCCACGGGGCTGCACGCCCAAGTGGCCATCAACTCCACCGGTGCCGCGCCCAATCCGGGAGGCTCCCACTCCATTTTGGACATCAGCAGCGCCGACAAGGGCATTCTGGCACCGCGCATGACCAGTGCGCAACGCGTAAATCTTACAGGCACCGCGGTGAACGGCCTGCTCATCTACCAGACGGATTCGGTGGCTCTTTCGCCCCGGGGCTATTGGTACTGGGACGCTTTCACACCCGTCGTCGGCTGGAAACACATCGCGTGGGGCGGGGATATCTGGAAGCTTGGTGGTAACACGGGGACCACCAACGTGAATTTTCTGGGCACCCTCAACAACATGCCTTTGGTCTTCCGCACGAACAACCAAGAGCGCGGGCGCCTCTCCGCCAACGGCGAGCTTCAACTCTACTACAGCGGGTCCCCCGTCCCGGTCCCCTTGCCCAGCCCTAACGAGCTGGTGGAAGTGGAAGGCGGCATCAAGCTCACCGGCGGCAGCAATGTCGACAACGAAGGCACCATCAAGTTCACCCCCGCAGTGGGCAAGGTGCCCGGCAAGTTCGAGGGCTACGTGGTGAACGCCGGGGGCACGGCCGTCAACGGATGGAAACAGATCGACAACAACTTCGGCGAGCGCAAGATCCAGGACAGCCCTATCGCCGGGACCGGTTGCCAGGACCCTACCAATGTCACCTTTACGGCCGCCGCCGTAACGGCCGTACCGCGCCCATGGCCCATACCCGGCCCGGCCGGGCCTTTCGCCACCCTCAATGGCGTCCAATCCCCCTACTGGGGACTTTGGGAGGATTCCCACCGGCAGTGGCTCTTCAGGCAGGCCGATATTGCCGTGACGGGCATCTGCCCGGGGCCGGCCAACCCGATCCGTGCCATCGCCTTCAATGTGGCCGCGGTCGGTGGTGGGAGCCAGCGCCTGCACTTTATGCGCTTCAGCCTGAAGAACACCGCCGCGGTCACTGCGGCCAACTTTGACATGGCCCTGCTGACCACCTACGCCATGCCCAGCCCGCCGAACATTGTCGGGCCGCCACCGAGCTATACGATGCCGGCCCACAATACGGGTTACACGGTGAACGTCGGCTGGAACGTACACCCCTACGATCAGGGCGGACCGGGCTTCTTCTGGGCCGGAAGCAACCTTCTGGTGGACGCCTCGGTGGACAACCAGGACTGGGGGGGCATGCGGGAAGGCAGCGTATTCGGCTACAACTCCGGTTACCAGAGCATGGTATCCGTGTATTGCGATGCCTGCGGTGGTACAGGGGGCCACTTCGCCTGCCTGTGGACCGCTCCTCTTTCGGGACCTGTATTTTGGTTTCCGCCGACCACACCGGCGAACGGGTTGGTCGGACCCAATAGCAACATTGAAGGCTGGGGCTGGGTAGGCGGCTGGAACCTTACCGGAACCACCCTCCCCGAACTCTGCGACGGCGGCACGGAAACATGGAACCCCGTGGGTTCGTTCAACCAATCCAACCTGCTGCCCCGTGTGGCCTTCCTGTGCGAATACACCGGCGGCGGCGCGGCCTACAACGTGGGCAACTACATGGTGGCCCAGACCGGGGTAATGATCGGCGATGCCGTATGGGCGGCCAGCGGTGCCTACCCGGCCAACAAATTCCGGGGCCCCGGCACCATCAGCGCACAAAAAAGCGTGTGGTCCGGCAACAGCCTCCTGAGCGACTATGTATTCGACCTCTACTACGACGGCAACGCCAAGCCTGAGGATGCCAAAGGCGCCGGGCAGTATGTGCGCACCCCGCTGAAGGACCTGCCCAACTTCGTGGAGCGCGAACGCCACCTGCCCACCGTGGACGGCCGCGACACTTGGAACAAGACCGGCACCTTCAGCGTGGACAAGCTGGGCAACCAGCTCTGGGTCACCGTGGAAGACCAGAGCCTTTACATCCAGGAGCTCAACGCCCGCATGGACGCCCTACAGAAGTTCCTGGTGGTGAAGAAGCTGAAGGAGCTGGAGCAGAAGTGAGCGGGACGGCAAGCCCGGAATGACACTCGTTCTTGGAGAGGCTGCTTAAAAAGCCGCGCTGGGCGCGGCTTTTTAAGCAGCCTCTCATCGTGGTTGTCACCCCGGCCCCTGAGCCGGGGTCGCGAAAGTGTTGCTGCAGTGGTCGCTGTGGACGGATGCACGAAAAAGGGCCACCTGATCAGGCGGCCCTTGAAGGTTACAAAGTGGTGCTCGGCTTACTTGCGACCGAGGGGCTCGTCGCTCACGGTGAGCTTGTGGCGGCCTTGTGCGCGGCGGCGTGCCAGTACGGCGCGGCCGGCGGGGGTGCTCATGCGCTCGCGGAAGCCGTGGGTGTTCACACGTTTGCGCTTGCTGGGCTGGTAGGTACGCTTCATAGCCGTTCGTTTTTCTTCAAAGGGAGCGCAAAGATAGGTTTTCGAGTGATCTGTGCAACCGCTCTGGTTTTTTACCACGGAGGACGCAGAGAAATGCGGCGGCGGGGAGAGGGACTACCACGAAGAACGCTAAGAACACGAAGGAATGTGAAGAAGGACTACCGCAACGGTCGAAACGAGCGCAACGAAATGCAGGGCGGGCTGGGACTACCACGAAGGGCACGAAGGACACAAAAGAATGCGGAGCGGGGCTATCGGAACACTGAGAGACTCACGTTGCGTTCGTTGCGTGCGTTGCGGTTAAAAACCTTCAGACACTTGGGAATTCCCTCTGCGGTCTCCGCGCCCTTGGCTGTCGAAGGCACGCCTCCGCGGTTAAAAACCCTTTGAACGGTAAAACCTAACACCACTGAGAAATCCCCTTGTGTCCTTTGTGTTCTTTGTGGTCCTCTCTTCTTGAGCGGGGTCACCGTCGGAAACGCAGCCGCTCCAGCCCGTACGCCGCCACGCGGCCCTCCTCGTCTTCCACGATCAGCCGCCCTGAACCGTCCACGTCCAAGGGGCGTGCGGTGAATTCCGCGCCGTCCAAGGTGAAGGTGGAGAACCGGCCCTTGGCCCAGAGGCGATCGGCATAGGCATGGGCGACCGCTTCGGGCGACCCTTCGAGCACGGCCCACCAATGCTGCATGCGTCCGCACAGCTCCGTAAGCACGGTGCGGAGGGGGTGAACGGCCCGGGTCTCCTGCAGCAGACTGGTGGCCGCCAATTCACTGGGCAGCCCCGTACTGTTCACATTGATGCCGATGCCCACGACGGAGGACGCCACGTAAGGTCCCTTCAGCTCGTTGACGATGAGGATCCCCGCGACCTTGTTACGGCCGATGAGCACATCGTTGGGCCATTTGATGCGGGCTTCCTGATCGTCGTTGCCGGCTTCCCGGATCGCGCCGGACACAACGTCATGCACGGCCAGCGCTGTGGCCTTCGCCAGGTTGAACTGCCCCGCGGCCGGGAAACGTTCGGGCAATAACACCAGACTGGCGGTGAGGTCCAGACCCGGAGCTGCGATCCACTCCCGCCCCCGCTGCCCCCGGCCGGCGGTCTGCTCCATGGCCATGATGACAGAGCCGTGGCGCAATTCCTGACGGGAAAGCGCCGTGGCAGCATAGTTGTTGGTGCTGTCCACGGTATCCAGCACGATCACCTCTTCCCCGATGGCCGACATGTTCCGTATTGAATTGAAAGGTGCTCCTGTCCGGAACGCCCCGCCCATTGTGTACCTTTGAACGCGCCACAAGTATAGACCGCATGAAGGAAGCCCAACGACCCTCCACCACCAATCCCTTGGTGGACGCCGTGGTCCAAGGCATGCAGGAAGTGAAAGCAAAGGACATCGTACACCTCGACCTGCGCGAAGTGCCCAACACGGTGTGCGACCACTTCATCATCTGCCATGGTGATTCCAGCACGCAGGTGGCGGCGATCGCCCGGAGCGTGGAGAAGTTCACCCTGCAACATGCGCATGAGAGACCGTGGCACGCGGAAGGCAAGGAGAACGCGGGATGGATCTTGCTGGATTACGTGGACGTGGTGGTCCACATCTTCCTGAGGGACGTGCGCACCTTCTATGGACTGGACCAACTTTGGGCGGACGCCATCCGCAATACTTACGAGAACGTAGCTTGACAGAACGCCGTGGAAAACAACGAAAAGCCTAAGAAGGACAGCCAAGGGCAGCGCCCCAAGCGCTCGTTCAACTTTTATTGGATCTACGGGATCATCGTGGTGATGATCCTGGCCATGGGGTTGTTCAACTTCAATTCGCACGTGGTGCGGATCGACATCTCGGAATATGACAACTACCTCGCCAATGGCGATGTGCAGGGCATCGAGGTGAAGGGGGACGCCGTGCTGGTGACCATCATGAAGGACAGCCTGATAAAGGAGGTCCATGAGAAGAAGTTGGCAGGCACCAGTCCGGAGGCCGGAGCGGCACAATACACCTTCTACATCGGCAATACCCCGCAGATGCAGCAGCAGGTGATCGAAGAGGCCCGCGCCAAGAAGGTGGACGTGCGCATCGATCCCCAGAACGACATGGGCAAGGAGATCTTGAACTGGGTGCTGTTCTTCGGTGCCATCGCTCTGGTGTGGATGTTCATGATGCGCCGCATGGGCGGGCCGAGCGGGCCGGGCGGCCAGATCTTCAACATCGGCAAGAGCCGCGCCCAAGTGTTCGAGGGCGGCAAGAGCACCGACATCACCTTCAATGACGTGGCCGGTCTGGAGGAGGCCAAGGAGGAACTCCAGGAGATCGTGGACTTCCTGAAGACGCCGAAGAAGTACACCGACCTCGGCGCGAAGATCCCCAAGGGCGCCTTGCTGGTGGGCCCTCCCGGAACGGGAAAGACGCTGCTGGCCAAGGCCATAGCGGGCGAGGCAGAGGTACCCTTCTTCTCGCTCAGCGGCTCGGACTTCGTGGAGATGTTCGTGGGCGTGGGCGCAAGCCGCGTACGCGACCTCTTCAAACAGGCCAAGGAAAAAGCGCCCAGCATCATCTTCATTGATGAGATCGACGCCATTGGCCGTGCCCGGGGCCGCAACGTGAACATGGGCTCGAACGACGAGCGCGAGAACACCCTCAACCAGCTCCTGACCGAAATGGACGGCTTCGGCACCAACACCGGGGTGATCCTGATCGGGGCCACCAACCGTGCCGACGTGCTGGACCGTGCCCTGTTGCGTCCCGGCCGCTTCGACCGGCAGATCTTCGTGGACATGCCCGACCTGAACGAGCGCATCGCCATTTTCAAGGTCCACCTCAAGCCCCTGAAAATGGACATCGCCGTGGACGTGGAGTTCCTCGCCCGCCAGACGCCCGGCTTCAGCGGCGCGGACATCGCCAACATCTGCAACGAGGCCGCCCTGATCGCTGCGCGGCGCAAGAAGACCTCCGTGGAGAAGCAGGACTTCCTTGATGCAGTGGACCGTGTGATCGGCGGGCTGGAGAAGAAGAACAAGATCATCACCACCGAGGAGAAGCGCGCCATCGCCTACCACGAGGCCGGCCATGCCACTGTGAGCTGGTTGGTGGAACACGCCTCACCCTTGGTGAAGGTGACCATCGTGCCCCGCGGGCGCTCATTGGGCGCCGCTTGGTACTTGCCCGATGAACGGCACCTTACCACCACCGAACAGATGCTGGACGAGATCTGCGCGGCCATGGGCGGAAGGGCCGCTGAGGACCTCATTTACGGCAAAGTGAGCACCGGTGCCCTCAGCGACCTGGAGAAGGTGACCAAGCAGGCCACCGCCATGGTGACCGTGTATGGCCTGAACGATAAGATCGGCAACATCAGCTTCTACGACAGCACCGGCCAGAGCGAATACAGCTTTGGTAAGCCCTACAGCGAGCACACCGCTAGGATGATCGATGAGGAGGTGCGCAATATCGTGGAGGTACAGTATGTACGCGCCAAGCGGATCCTCACCGAGAACAAGGACAAGCTCACTGCACTGGCCACGCAACTGCTGGAGAAGGAAGTCATCTTCAAGGAGGACCTCGAAAAGATCTTCGGGAACCGGCCCTTCGCCCCCCAGGAGCAAGTGGCCCTGACCCAGCCACAGAACGGGAACGGGGGAAAGACCGCTCCGGAACCGGGATCCCTCGGCACCAAGGAGGACAACACCTCGGTGGCCTAACCGAGCTTTCCGCCCATGACCGAAACGGCAACGCGGGCACTGACCGGAGCGGCCTACGTGGCGCTCACTTTGGGCGCGGCCCTCGCAGGACCGCTCACCACCACTTTGCTCTTCCTGCCCGTGAGCCTTCTGGCGGCCCGCGAAATGCACCGGTTGAGCCATGCGACCAAGGAGGAAACACCTCCGGTGACCATTCCCCTGCTCGTGACGGCGGCCACCTTTCTCACCATCGCGTTTCTGGGTACCGGCCTGCTCTCCCTGCGATCGTCGGCCGTGGTGCTACTAGCGGCGTTCACGGTCGGGGTGGTCGACATCGTGCTGAACAACGCGAAGGAACCGGTCCGAGGGGTCGGCACCCTGCTGATCATGATCGCCTACATCGCCATGCCCTTCGGGCTGATCACCTCGCTGCTTACGGACGGACCGCACTTGTTCATCGGCTTCATGATCATCCTTTGGACCAACGATACCGGTGCCTACTTGGTAGGCCGGGCGATCGGCCGTACCAAGCTGATGCCGCGGGTAAGCCCGAAGAAGACCGTGGAAGGCTTCGGGGGCGGGCTGGTGCTGGCCATGATGGCCGGTGTGGTGCTGGCCTTGGCGTGGCCCGACCTCACGTTGGCGCAGTGGGTGATCTGCGCCGCCGTGGTGGCGGTGACCTCCACCATCGGCGACCTGTTGGAATCCTCCTTCAAACGGGAGGCCGGTGTGAAGGATTCCGGACACGTCCTGCCGGGGCACGGTGGAATTCTGGACCGATTCGATGGCTTTTTATTGGCCCTGCCCGCCATGCTGGCCTGCGCGAAGTTGATGGGCGCTTGAACGGAACCGCCCACCCCGGAACCGGGGTATTCCCGCATACCCTCCCCTATATTTGGCCGCCCCGTGCAAGCATGCGTCTACACCGCGAAGGAACCCTCACCATCCTGCTCATCCTTGTAGTGAGCTGCCTCACTATCTATGCCGCTTGGCACTGGTTGCCGAGCGTAGTGGTGTGGCCCATCGCATCGGCCATGGTGGCACTGCTTGGCGTGGTGATCTGGTTCTTCCGTGTGCCTCCCCGTTACCCCGGCGGCGAGGATGCCTTGGTGCTGTCACCCTGCGACGGCAAGGTCGTGGTGGTGGAAGAGGTAATGGAGAATGAATACTTCAAAGACCGGCGGATACAGGTCTCCATCTTCATGAGCCCGTTGAACGTGCACGTGAACTACCACCCCGTGAACGGGAACGTGACCTTCCGACAATACCACAAGGGCAAATACTTGGTGGCCTGGCATCCCAAAAGCAGCACCGAGAACGAGCGCTGCACGGTGGTGGTGAAGCACCCCCTGCATGGCGAAGTGCTGGTCCGCCAGATCGCCGGTGCCTTGGCACGGCGCATCTGCACCTATCCCCGGCCTGGGGACGCGGCGGTGCAAGGCTCCGAGCTCGGCTTCATTAAATTCGGCTCCCGCGTGGACCTATTCCTGCCCTTGAACGCCACTGTAGCCGTTCAGATCGGTGAGGTGGTGAAAGGTGCCACCTCGGTGATCGCACACTACGAACCATGAACATGCGCAACTCCCTCCTCCTCCTCGCGATTTTTACTTTCGCCGCCTGCTCCAACGAAGAGACCGCTCCGGATCAGTCGACCCTGACAACGCCCGTAACTGCTCCTTCCGAACCTGCGGATGTCCCAGCCAAACCAGACAGCGGCGGCGTACAGTTGCACTCCTTGGAAGGTAGTGGCCTGAAGTTCCATGGGGTTTACGATTCGCCCACTTCCGGCAACGTTCACTACTTCATGCGGTTCTTCGAACGCGGCAATGTGGCCTTGGTGGCCGGTCGGCAAGAACCGAACGACCCCACGGACCTCCGATCCTTGCTCACGGAGAATGTCCAAAGCGGGAAGAACAACATCCATAATGTGCCGGTAACGCGCCGTGGCGACAGCCTCTTCTTCTCCACCATGGCCAACCGGGGCGCGATCAACTACGCCGGCGTGTTGGACGGCGATTCGTTGCGCTTCCTCAAGCACAGTAAGGCCACCGGAAAGAAGGCCGTCGTGAGCTATGGCTTCCTGCCTGACGGGGCCTCCCTCAAATAGGGTGAACAAAGTTCAAAGGAGCACGGCCCGCAATTCGTCCAAACGCGTGATCCGGTAGGTGGCCTGGGGATCCCCGGACTCCAAGGGTGCCAGATGGGCTTGATCCATTCCCGCCCTGCGTGCCCCGCCGATATCGGCAACGGCGTTATCCCCGATCATCAGGCTTTCCTGCAGCTTGGCCCCTGCGGACCGCATGGCATGGCGAAAGATCCGCGTGGAGGGCTTGGAGGCCCCGGCCATCTCACTTGTAAGCACCACATCGAAGAACCCCCGTATTCCTGAAGCGTCCATCTTAACGCCCTGCACCTCGGTGAAGCCATTGGTGATGATGTGCATACGGTAGTCCTTCCGAAGGTCCTCCAAAAGATCCAGCGCTCCGGGAAGCAGTGTGGACCTCCTTGGGCAGCGCTCCATGTAGGTCTCCTCCAGTCGCTTGGCCAGGCCGGCGTTCCGCAGACCGAACTGTTCCAAGGCCTGGTTGAAGCGCAATGCCCGGATCACCTCCTTGGGTATGGTCCCGGCCTCCATGCGTGCCCATAGGGCGACATTCACTTCCTCATAAGCCGGGATGAAAGCGTCACCGTCCACGCCCATTTCCGCCAGACCGAATTCCGCATGCAGCTCGGCCAGCACGGCGCGTGAGTTTGCCTCAAAGTCCCACAACGTGTGGTCCAGGTCGAAAAAGAGGTGGCGATAGTGTTTCACCCTGTGAATTTCCATGCCGCGCTAAGAACGAACGACCAGAGCACCACCGACACTAGCAGCAATGGCAGCATGCGGCGGTCGTGCCGAAAATACTTTGCCGCGAGCAACGCCGTGAGCGGGATGGACAAGATCGGCGGTGAAATGAGCGCCAGTCCATAGATGCCATACCCGTGTTTCAAACGGACGATGAACCTGTTCGTGCGTGTGAAGATGCGCCTCGGCGATACCCCGCGGGCGATGGCATGGGCGCGTTTGCGCAAACGGCGGAGCCGGAACCATTCCAAGACTCTCGCCCCGCCCAAGAAGAAAACGATCATGCCAATGCATCCCCCGGCAGCGATCAGCAGCACCGTTTGCCAGAAGTTGTTCCCGAACTGGTGGTAGGAAAGGGGGGCGGAGAAGAAAAATTTCACCACGGCCGCCGTCATCACCGCAATGGCATGCAGCAGCGTCTTCATGGTTACACCTTGTTACCGTAGGCCAGGTCGCCCGCATCGCCAAGGCCCGGCACGATGTAGGCCTCGGCGGTCATCTCCTCATCGATCGCTCCGAGCCAGTACTTGGTGTTGGCGGGGAAATGCTTCTTCACGAACTCCACACCCTCGGTGCTGGCGATGACGGAGACGACATGCACCGCTTTGGGCTTGCCCATCCGTAACATGGCTTTGTAGACCAAGGCCATGCTGCGGCCGCTGGCCATCATCGGATCGCTGATCACCAGCACACGGCCGTCAATGGAGGGACTGCTGAGGTATTCCACCTCCACGTCGAAGCCGTCCTCGCCCTTGCGGTGTTTCCGGTAGGCGCTCACGAATGCATTGTCTGCGCGGTCGAAATAGTTGAGCATCCCTTGGTGTAAGGGCAGGCCTGCGCGGAGAATGGTACAGAGCACGGGCTGGTCCACCGGAAGGGAAACACGCGCCACGCCGAGCGGTGACACCACTTCGGACTCCGCGTACTCAAGTGTCCGGCTCAGCTCATAGGCCATCACCTCCCCCATCCGTTCGAGGTTCCGACGGAACCGGAGCGGGTCTTTCTGCACCTCCACGTCCCGCAGTTCCGCAAGAAAGCGGTTCGCTATGGAGTTCGTCTTGTTCAGTTCCACCACCATGGTCAAGGTTTCATTAGCCGGATCAACGGCGGAAGCCGGTTCATCAAAGCTCGCAAATAAAGCACGGGAGCCGCGCCGAAGCCGGAATAAAACCGCGCCAGTTGAGGATCATTACCCCCGGCGAAGTCCAAGAGCATGCCGCTGGAGGCGTGTTCCGATATCACATCATCGATCAAGGCGTGCATGGCGCGAAGATCGCGACCATTCGCCGAAGCCATGCCCTTGAGGAAGATGATACTGCCACCGCTCCGCACGAACCACGCGGCGGCAACGGGTCCCCCATCGCCGGTCACCATGCGCCCGAATCCCGTGCCCGTTTCCTCGGAGGCGACCAGCACGCGCCGCATGGTCGCACGCTGGACGGCATCGATGCCCCAGCGCGTGAATTGCTCAGAACCCTCAAGAAAATCGATCACACGGCCACTGCCAACACCACGCTCCACCACCACGCCGAGCTGCTCCACTTTCCGCAAACTTCGCCGATGATTGAGGCTGTAGCCCGCACGCAGGGCCTCCACCGGCCCTTCTAAGCGGAGCACATGGTCGGTCCGTTCTTCGGTACGAAGATCTGCTGATCCGGATATAGCAGCACCGAGCATGTAGATATCCGCATACCGGAAACGCTTCGGTAACGCATGCAGGAAACGCGCGGCATCATCCTCTCCGGGTTCCCGAGAGAACGGTCCCAAATGCTGGATGAGAAAGGGCTGGTAGAGGTAGCGGATGCCATATTTCATCCGCCATGGCAAAGGCATCTGGGCACCCGTGGCCTCGTCCACCAAGGCATCCCATCCCGGAGCCGCAGCCTCCAAGGTGGCACTAAGGCCATACCAGGATCCATTGGTGCAAGCGGCCATACGCCTGTCCCAAGCAGCGAGGTCGATATCCGCGTGGCGCAAATAGCTGATCATGGCCGCGCATATTGAAGGACTTCCTCCGCCACGCCTCCCCACCCGGCCTCGTCGCCATAGCCGCTCAGGAAGCGTTCGTGCCACACGGAGATGAATTGGCCCTGTACGGCCCGCACGGCGTCCACTAGGCGCTTGGCCTCAGCGACCGCCTCCCGAGGCGACAGATGCATCTTGTAGCACATGGCGCTGTCCATCATCGCGAATGGATGGATCATCAAGGTGGTCTCCCGTTCGGCGGCCAGATCATAGAAGGGAAAGGCGGTGCAGGTGCCCGCACGGAAACCGGTGTGGTCGGCGAGGCCCATACTGTGATCTTCGAGAATGCCAATGCCTTCCAGATAGTGATAGGTCCCCGGAAGGCGCAGGCGCAGGAAATGTTGGCGCGAGTGCGTGACCGGTCGGCCGACCACGGCTTCCAAACGCTCCTTTTCCTCGGAAATACGGAATGTGTTCTCCAAGCTTTCGTAACCCGGATGCAGGCCCACTTCCGCGCGTTGCGCCATGCGCTTGACCAAGGCTTGCATGAAAGGCACCTCCGGCCCGATGGCATGGTCATGCTTCCCGATCGGTGCCGTGAGGAAATTGACGATCGCATGTCCGCCGGAGCGTTCCACAAGGTCTAGAAAAGTTTCATGGACGGCGTACGGGTCCGATCTGGACCCCGTCAGTACGGCCAAACGGTCCATCACCCGGCGCGGATGCCCTTTCAGCAGGTCGCGTGCGCCGCCGCCGATGGAACGCCACCACGGACGCCCGCGATACATGGCCCCGTTGTCCACGTCCAAGGTGGCGGTATGCGCGTATTCCCTCCGGAGCCTAGGAAGCCGCGGGTCTTGCTTCCGCCAACTTTCCACGAACGTGAGCAACCATTCATCCACGACGGGCCGGTCCAAGTATCCGTGCCTTGCGGCATGGAGCGCATCGGTCTTGGGCCTTCCGTGTTCATCGCGTTCCACGGGACCGTATTCCTCATAGCGTGAAAGCTGGAAGAACGTGGCTGCGAACAGATCGAAGGGAAGATCACCGCTTTCGGATGGGAAAAGGACCGGCATACCGAGGGAAAGTCCCACCTCGGGCTCCAGGTGCTCAATGCGTTCCTGCTCAAGCAAGCCATGTGGCACCACCTGAAATGCCCCTTCCATTGCAGTATGTCCGTAAACGAGCTTAGGCCCCATCACCTTTCGCAGGTCGGACATCTCCTGGACCTCCACCGCGTCCCAACCGGCCATGGGACCGAGCAGGTGCGCCACGCTGTATCGCGACCGCGGACCGGGCCGCTCGATGTGATAATGAATGTCGGCCATGGGGGCTTGCGCAAGTTAACCCAGCGACGCCCCTCAGCCGTGCCCTTCGAGCAACACCTCGCAGATCGCCTCCGCGGCATGGCCATCGCCAAAGATCGGCGGGCAATCGGGTACGCCGTCGTGCAGGAACATCGCCGCGACCTCAGCGATCCGTGAGGGGTCCGCATCCGCCAGTACGGCCTGGCCGTTCGCAACAAGTTCCACCCATTCAGTCTCCGGGCGCAGCACCACCACGGGCTTGCCGAAGAAGTACGCTTCCTTCTGCACACCCCCGCTGTCCGTGACCACCAGCTTGGCGTTCCGCTCCAAGGCGATCATGTCCAGAAAGCCCACCGGTGGCACGAGATGAAAATACGGTGCCTCCTCGATGGCCGCTTGCAGGTGGCCATGGAGCAAGCTGTCCATCATTTTCCGCGTGCGCGGATGCACGGGCAGCACCACGGGAAGGTCATGCAGGCGGTGCAGGTCCAGTAACGCGGTGAAAATGGCGTTGATGCGCACCGGATCGTCCGTGTTATGGTCGCGATGAACGGTGGCAAGCACAAAGTCCTTCCCCTCCAAGTGCAGCTCCTTCAACAGCCGGGAGCGGCTCTCCGCCAACTCCGCGAAACGCATGCTGTTGTCGTACATCACGTCGCCCGTGGCCGCCACACGGGGCCGGTCCACAGTGGGCGATGCCTCGTTGGCCTGTTTGAAGCCCTCGCGCAGAAGATTCTCCACCGCGGTGTCCGTGGGGCAGAACAGCCATGTGCTGCAATGGTCGCAAACGATCCGGTTCACCTCTTCGGGCATGGCCTTGTTGAAGGAGCGAAGACCCGCTTCCACATGGGCCACGGGTATGTGCAATTTGGCGGCGGCCACGGCGCCGGCCAGCGTGCTGTTGGTATCCCCGTACAGCAGCACCACGTCGTGCTTGCCGGTCTGAAGCTCTTTCTCGATGCCCTCGATCATTCGTGCCGTCATGGCCCCGTGCGCGCCACTGCCCACGCCCAAGGCGATGTCCGCTCCAGGGATGCCCAGTTCATCGAAGAACACCTGGGACATGTTGGCATCGTAGTGTTGCCCGGTGTGGAGCAAGGTCTCCACGAGGCGGCCTTGGAACCGGCCACGCACGGCATGACTGATGGCGGCGGCCTTGATGATCTGGGGGCGCGCCCCGATGACGGTGAGGATCCGCAAGGGCTTTGGCATATCAGCTCATTTGTCCATTGTCCGCAAAGCTGTAGTAGCCCCCAGCGGTGATGATGATGTGATCCTGTACGATGATGTCGAGCATACGGCCGCCCTCCACCAGTTTCCGTGTGAGACGAACGTCCTCCTCGCTCGGCCGCAACTGGCCGCTTGGATGGTTGTGGGCCACCACCATGCAGGAGGCGCCACGTTCCAAGGCGCAGCGAAAGATGACCTTGGGGTCCGCCACGGTGCCGTGCAGGCCACCTACGCTCACCCGGCGCACCTCGATCAGGCGCAGGCCCCTGTCCAGTAATAGCACCCAGAATTCCTCATGCGGAAGGTCGGCCAGCTTCGCGCGAAGTTCCTCATGCACCTGCGCACTGGTGCTGATCCGTGGCCGCTCCCGTTGTTCCCCGGTCCGGCGCCGCAGGCCCAGCTCAAGCGCCGCCACGATGCTCAGGGCCTTGGCCTCCCCCACGCCTTTGCGCTTCATCAGGTCCGCCGGGGTGAGGGCCGCCAGCGCGTTCAGGTCGTTCCCTGTCTGCTTCAGCACCTGTTTAGCCAGTTCAAGCGCACTTTGGTCCGGTGTGCCGGAGCGGATGAGGATGGCCACCAGTTCAGCGTCCGACAAGGCCTTCGCGCCCTGCGCCAGTAAACGCTCGCGTGGACGGTCCCCTTTGTCCCATTCAGGAATGCTGAGCCGTGGTTTAGGGGTAGGGCCTTCCGTTTCCATGTATGAGCCAAAGATGCCATGAAATCCGGAACCTACGGTGCGCAAGAACGCTGACCAAGGGCCTGAAATGCGAACAGGTCCCCGAAGGACCTGTTGCGGAAGAAAAATGATTGCGGGGCCTACTTCAGTTCGGCCACGTGCTTCTGAAGGCTGCTCTTGAGGTTGGCGGCCTTGTTCTTGTGGATGATGTTGCGCTTGGCCAGTTTGTCCAGCATGCTGTTCACCTTGGGCAGCAGCTCTTCGGCCTCCTTCTTTTCGGTGCTGGCGCGGATGTCCCGCACGGCATTGCGGGTGGTCTTGTGCTGGTAGCGGTTCCGTTCGTTGCGGCTCTCGCTTTGGCGGATGCGCTTGATGGAGGACTTATGATTGGCCATGTTCCTTTTCCGGATAGGGGCGGCAAATATAAGCTGCTTCGCGGTTCCAGCAAACTTCCGGTTGAAATCAATGGGCACGACCCTCTTTTTTCGCCTTGGGAGGGCCGCCTCAGAAGGCCATGTCGTCCTTACCGAACATGTTGGTCACGGTCTTCACCACGATCTTCAGGTCCATAAGGAATGACCAGTTCTCCAAGTACCACACGTCGAGGTCCACCCGCTTCTCCATAAGCTCCGGCGTACGGGTCTCCCCACGGAAACCGTTCACCTGGGCCCAACCCGTGATGCCTGGGCGGACGAAATGGCGCACCATGTACTTATCAATGATGTCGCGGAACTGGTCGTTCAGCTTCAGGGGGTGCGGGCGTGGCCCCACCACGCTCATCTGGCCCAAGAGTACATTGAAGAACTGGGGCATCTCGTCCAAATTGCTCTTGCGTAGGAATGCGCCCACCTTGGTGATCCGCGGGTCGTTCCGCGTGGCCTGCTTGCTGTCGGCCTCCTCATTCATCTGCATGCTCCGGAATTTGTAGCATGAGAATTTCTTCTTGCGCTCACCCAACCGGGTCTGCTTGAAGAACACGGGACCTTTGGAGGAGAGCTTCACCAAGATCGCGAGGATCGGGAATAGCCAGCTGAAGATGAGCGCGATCACCAAAAAAGAGAATACAATGTCGAAGCCGCGCTTGAGCAGCCGATTACCCTTTCTGTCCAAAGGCTCGTTGCGCAGGCGGCTCACCGGTACGGCACCATGAAAAGTGAGGTCGGTGGTCTTCACCACGGGGATGAAGCTGTCCACGCTCGGTATCACCCGGAAACGGATGGTGTTGCGCTCACAGAATTCCATGAGCTCAGTGATCTCCTCCCTGTATGCCCCGGGCAGTGCACAGTACAGGATATCGATGCGGTTCTGGACCGCGAAGGCCTTTGCGGCCTCGATACCGCCCAACTGGCGTGAGGCTAGCGGCCCGGTGATGGGGCGCTCGTGAAATACACCGCGGAACCGATATCCGCGTACCGTCTGGTCCTCGCAGTATTGAAAGATCTCGTCAGCCGCAGGCCCATCACCGACAATGATCAGGTCCTTGACGGAGGTGAGCGGTTCGAAGGTCATTACGCGGTTCAAACCGTGTTGTACGTTATGGAGCTGCTGTCGGCTGGACCGCAGCAGGGTGGCCAACTCGTGGTTGAGCTCGGTACGGCTGGCACGTGAACCCCGTCCGATGGCGGATGCGGGGTGGACCATGGACCCGGGGTCAATGTTTTCCATGGTGGTTCATTTCTGAGTGGAGCGTTGAAGTGGAGCGAGAGCCAAAAGTATGAATTCGTCGATAGAAAAGTCAAGTTTGTCGATATTTCTTGTTGTTTCGGTTGTTTGACCGCATAGTCGTCGGAATTTTTACCTAACGCTGAAATGATCGTTTGGCATACAGCAACATGAATGCCGTATTGGTGACCAAGTAACGTTTCCACAGCCGTCCGGGTTCGAGCCAGAGCCTGTAAAGCCATTCCAGAGATGCGTTGCGCATCCAATGCGGTGCCCTTTTATCCAACCCGGCATAGAGCAGGAAAGCTCCGCCAACACCAAGCATCACGGCGGGCACCTTACCCTTCATGGCGGCCATCCAGCGTTCCTGTCTGGGGCAGCCCAAGCTGACCATGACGATGTTCGCACCACTGGCAGTGATCCGGTCCACTTCCGCAGCGCGTTCCTCATCGGTGGCTTTCCTGAAGGGCGGAGACCAAGTCCCTGCGATCTGCAAGCCGGGAAACTCTTTCGCAGCACGACCGACGATGGTGTCCAGCACATGTTGTTCCCCGCCATGGAGGAAGATGCTCAATCCTTGGCTTTCAGCCTCCGCCATCACTGCTGGCATCAGGTCGTTCCCGGCCACCCGCACCTGCACCGCTCCGGTGAACTTATTGAGGCTGTTGACGATGGGCATGCCATCCACAGTGGCGAGGTCGGCCCCGTTGACCACAGCAGCGAACGAGGGATCTCCTTGTGCCTCCATACACATATGCACATTCACACAGCAGACATAGGCTGAGCGGTGCTCCTTCCCCATCGCGGCAATGGCCGACACATGGTCTTGAAAGGACCCTATGGATAAGCCCAAACCGAAAATGCTTGCTTTCGGAAGTCCGTTCATGGCCGCGTCTCTCCTTCCTTTTGGCGGGTATCGATCAATTCAGGGCTTTTAGCCGGGGCGCTCTCATTGTCATACCATTTCACCATGGCCTGCACACCCTCTTTCAACGAGTAGGGCGCGGGGCCCAAGGCTTTCGTGGTCCGGTCCATCGGCGTGATGTAATCGCTGGTCATGCTCCGGAAACGGCCGCTGGTGATGGGGAACGGGATCCGTACGGCTTTGAGCACGTCCCCGCCGAACGCCAGTGCCCTCACCATCCATGTCGGGATATAGCGCACCGGCCTGCCTACAAGTTCTTTCGAGACCGCTTCCACCCAGGTCCGCAGGTCTATCGGTTCGTCTCCGACGTAGAATACCTTCCCATTCACAATTTCCGCAGGAGCGATCAAGATCCGCTCGATCTGCCATACCACATTGCCCACGTAACCATACGACCGGATGACCTTGTTCCGGCCGGGATGGAAGTAAAGCCCCTTGCGCATCACCTTGAACAGGACGTCCCGGTACCGTAGGCTCCAGGGACCCCAGATGGTGGTGGGCCGAATGATGCTCCAGACACAGGAAAGGTCCGCTTCACGAGTGGCCAGTTCGCTGAGGCGCTTGCTCTCACCATAAAGCGTGAAGGGCTTGTAATCCTGGTCGTCCTTGGGCTGATAGCCGGCCTCGCAAACGAACTGTGTGCTGGTGACAATGAGGCGTTCGATGCCGGGAGACGCCTTTACGGCCTCCAGCAGGATGGCCGTACCTTCATGGTTTTGCCCGTAAGCGTCGATATCGTCCTGTACGTCGGTGTCCGTACGGGCAGCCAGATGCACCACGTGCGTAGGCCTGAATTCCGCAAAATGCTTGTCCGTCGCCTGCCGGTCCATGATGTCCCAACCCCGCCACCATGGTGCGTGGGCCGGTTTCAAGGGCGGGTTCCAGTCCAAGTTCAGCACCTCGACGCCTTTGTCCAAGGCACTTTGCACCAAGTTGGTGCCGATAAATCCGGATCCACCGGTGACGAGCAATCGCATCCGTTCAGTTCTGTTTTGCGGCGATCACCAAAGCCTCTTCCATGTTCTCTTGGAACCGTTCCAACGTGAACCGCTCCGCAAAGATGCGCCGCCCCTCTTCGCCCATCCGCTTCCGCAACGGCTCGTCACGGATGAGCAACAGCAACTTGGCCGCAAGCGCGGAAGGATCTTCCACCGGCACCACAAAGCCGTTCACGCCGTCCGCAGCCACCGAGGGAATGCCGCGCCAACGAGTGGTGACCACCGGCTTGGCGAACTGCATGGCCTCCAGCAGCACCAGCCCGAAACTTTCCGCCTCGAAATGGCTCGGGAAGCAGAAGATGTCGCATCCGGCAAAGCGCTCGAATTTTTCCATGTCGCGCATCACGCCGAGGAAAGTGACCTTCTCGCCCAGCCCATGATCGGCCACGTAGGTCAGGCATTCCTCCTCGAACGTCCGATCACCCCATCGGCCCATCAGCTCGAGCCGGACATCGGCATCTTGGGCCACCACTTCACAGAACGCCTCAAGCAGTACCCGCACGCCCTTGGAACGGATGAGCACACCGGTAAAGAGGATGACGACCGGCTCACCCGGCGCGGCCGAATGTTCCTGCACGGTCCCGCGCATGTCAGGAATGCCGTTGGGGACCACTTCATCCTGCTTCGCGCCCAAGAGCTTGCCGTCCTCGGGATTCTGCGGCGCGGTCCTTATGGCCATGGCGGCGTTCCGGTAAGCCAGGCGGAAAAAAGGTCGCACCCACCCGGGCAAATGCTGCTCAAATCCGGAAACCCCGCCGGCGTGATAGTGGAAAACCGTCCATTTGAACAGCCAACGCGTGGCGCAGAGGAAAACCACATCCCGCAGCACCGGCACCATGTTTGGGCCGCTGGGCGGATAATAAAGCATCGGCGTTCGGTGACGCAGCCGCGCCCCCCACACGTGAAGGACGGTCGTGAAGAGCACCCAGACTTTGCGCAGGGCGAATTTCCCCACACTGTCCATGTCATCCGAGTAGTTCAGCCGCACATGGAACAGTTTCACACGGACGGGATCCGCTCGCAACAAGGCCTCGATCATGATGGCCTGCCCACCGAAAGGAGGCGGTGTCTGCCCCACCACAAGCACGCGCAAGGGAGCGGTCGTTGGCACGTGTCGGGATTCCATTCGGATCAACGGTCTGGAGGGTTCACCAGTAGCAACCACCTTCCACCTGCTTGGCGAGCGAAGGGGTCTCGTCCGCAGAGGGCCGCACCCAGTGCTCGTTGATCAGAGGATGGCCGTCCCATCTTTTGCCGGTGATGCCGAACATGAACTGGGTGGAGCCGCCGAGATGCACGGCTTTTTTCCCCTGCCTTTTGATGTGCGCCGCTAACGGAAGTCCATAGGCCCCGCAGCCGATGATGGCAATATCGTAGTCCGTGCGGTCGATCTGTTCCTTCATGTGGTCCAACGCATGGAACCAAGTGGGGAAAGGCGAAGGTGTGTTCGCGACGGTCTGGACGGCCTTCACGGTCTTCAGTTCGAAATCCGGCAGCAGTCTCCGGTCCTTGAAGAGCAACGTACGTTTTTCGTACTGGCCGCGAATGGACTTCTCATACGGATGGACCACGAGCACCTTCTTGCCTTCCAACATGCTGCTCCACGGGTCGTTGTGAACGTGCGGCTCCAAGTCAGGCAGCGGCACCTTGACGGCATTCCTCAATTCCTCGGCCACGAACCATTCGTCGCGATGGCAAGTGCCTAGGATGTCGATCAGGGGAATATCAGCCATCATGCGCTCCGCAAATCCTCCCAATGCCTCCTCAGTGGCCGGAAAGAAGCCGGCATTCCGGGGCATGCTCTCGAAGGTATCCGGTTCCCAACCATAGGAGTGGAACCGCCCCGTAATGAACCCTAAATGGTTGAGCAACGAAGGCTTCCTGCCCGTGAGCGCGCAGTAATGGTTCATCACCGCGTTCAATTCCACAATGCCGATACGGGAGATCATGCTGGGCTTGGACGCGAGAAGCTCTTTGCGGATCAGGTCCGATGCCGCTTGGCCAAATACTTCGGCCCCCGCATACGTGTAGCCGAAATGAGATCGCGCAGGCAGCAACCTGGACCACACTTTCCTTCCGAAATGCAACTGCTTCAATGTTGCAGGGCTTGGCCCTGCCTGTCCGTTTCTGTTCATCCCCTTCGCTCGTTCATCGCAAAAATAGCCCGTTGGCATGAGCTGGTCCGCTTTATGACTTCTGGCCCTGTTCGGCACATTCCTACGAAAGAGACCGGAAAAGGGTTGATCGTACCCGTAAAATCCGCATTCGTCGAACTTCTGAAACCATGCCCGGGGATGTTGGTTAAAGGCAGCTGACCAACCTCTTGAACATGCGAGCAGATCTCCTCATCCACACCTGCGCCAAGGCATTCACCTCGGCCCTGCTATTGGCATGCAGCCTCACCGCATCAGCCACAGTCTATTACGTTTCACCGTCTGGCGACGATTCCAACAACGGGACATCCCAATCCACGGCGTGGCAGTCCATCGACCGGGTGAATCAATTGTCATTCAGCTTTCAACCCGGCGACCAGATCCTGTTCAAGCGTGGAGGCGTATTCCGCGGCGAGCTGATCATCGGGAGCAACGGGACATCCGCTCAACCGGTCACCGTCGGGGCTTACGGCAGCGGGGACCTGCCGGTCATCAAAGGAAGTGAGCTCGTCACCGGATGGTCCGTGTACCAAGGCAACGTGTATGTGGCCAACGTGACCGGGCCTGTGGCCCAAGTGTATGTCGGTGGCCAACGCATGATCCCCGCACGGTTCCCAAATAGTGGTTGGCTGCGCAACAGCCAGGGCGGGGGCACGCAGCTCCAAAGTGCCGACCTGGTCCAGCCCGGCGGGTATTGGACCGGGGCCACCGCAGTGGTCCGCAGCTCCAGCAGCTCCTTCGATACGCTTCACGTTTCCAGCTATAACAACGGAACGCTCCACTTCACCAGTTCCACGCTCAACATGGGCAACGATCCCTGGGGATTTTATATGACCGGAAAGCTCGGTGAACTGGACGCTGCCATGGAATGGTACTTCGATAAGTCTGCCCAGAAGCTCTACCTCTGGGCGCCCGGCGGGGCCGACCCGAACAGCCTCACGGTGGAGGCCGCAGTACACCGCACCGGTGTGAACTGCTATTGGCAGCGGCACGACATGGCCGTGGAGGACATCGCCTTCCGCCACCAGTACCTGGCCGGTGTGTTGAACGACGGCGCCTCGTATGTTTCCGTTACCGGTTGCAATTTCCAATGGTTGTACCACGGCATCCGCAGTGCCGGGAGCAACAGCACATACTCGGATAATATCTATAAAAACACCTACGGCACAGCAGCACTGGTCTTCGACGACAACACCGAGATCGCCAACAGCACGTTCACGAACATCGCCACTACCGACGGGCAAGGCGAAAGTACCTGGGGCTATTTCGGTATCCGTACGACCGGCACCGGCATGACCATCAGGAACAACCGCCTGGACACCATCGGATATATCGGCATCATCTCCGATGGCACCGCGCTGATCGAGAAAAACGTGGTACGGCATCCCTTGGCCACCATGAACGACGGCGGTGGCATAGCCATCGACCATGCGGACGGAATAATCATACAAGACAATATCGTGAGCGACCCCATCGGCTCATTCGCCAATGGGGCCCCCTTGGTCGCACCGCACAATGAGCACATGGGCATCGGTATCTACTTCGGGAACACCTCCATCAAGAACACCATCGCGCGGCGCAACACGGTGTACAACTGCCCCCAGGCCGGCATCCATGTGGACCATACGATGGTGACCACGGGCATCCAGATCAAGAACAACGTGCTCTTCAACAACGGCATCCAGATCGTGGTCTCCGACTATTCCAATGCCACCGGAGCAGGCGCCACCCCGCCCTACTATGTGCCCAACTACAACGACGTGTACAGCGGCAACGTGATGTACTGCCTCACCAAGGACCAGCTCTGCATGCTGCAGTACAATACGCACGGCGCAAATCCGGTGGACTTCGGCACCTACACCAACAACCGCTACTTCAACCCCTACAATGAACTGAGCATCAAAGTGATCAATTTCGTTTCCGGGGCACCGCGCTACTATGCGCTGGAGCGCTGGCAGGCGGAGAAGACCGAGGATGCCGGAAGTACGCGGAGCACCGAGCGGCTCGTGCCGTTCACCACCACACAGGAACTCAGCGGCAACTTGGTCCAGAACGGTGCTTTTACCAGCAATGTGAGCGGGTGGACCGGCTGGCCGAACAATGCGCAAGTGACCCGTGTGACCAGCCACTTGGACAACGGTGCGCTGAAGGCCTACCTGCCTGACGACAGCCAGTACCCGAACTTCACGCTGCACAACCCGGACCTGTTCCCCATCGTGGATCAAGCCTGGTACCGTGTGCGCTGCAGCCTGCAGAGCAACACCGAAGGTGACGTGGTGCTCGGCATCAAGGGACAATCCACGTTCTCCAACCCCTACACCACATGGCAACAGGACCTCCCGTTCGATGGTGAGCGCCGCGACCTGGAGATGTACTTCCAAAGCGACCTGACGGACCAGGCGCAGATCCAGTTCATTAACCAGTGGACCGAGCCGATGTATTTCCTGGACAACGTGGAAGTGACCAAAGTGAGCGTGCAGGCGGTCGATCCCGCGCTGCGGAACCAATTGATCGTGAACGACCAGTCCACCGCGCAAAGCTTCAACCTGCCCGACGGATGCTGGGCCGATGTGGACGGCAATGTGCTCAACGGTCCGATCAGCATACCCGCGCTCAGTTCCGTCGCGATCTACCAGTTGCCCGATGATGCTTGCTCCATCACCACCGGCATCACGGACGACGACGCTTCCGCCCATGCCGGGACCATGTATCCCAACCCGGTAATGCGTGGTGCCCCCTTGTATTTCGCACCGGTGACGAACGGCCGATTGACGCTTACTGACCTGCGTGGATCCCTGGTGATGGATACAGCGATCCTCCCTGGAACGGACAGCACCACCTTACCTGCTGGTATCGCTCCCGGACTTTATGTGGCCCGTATGCACGGCGACGACCGATCTGAAATGCAGAAGCTCATTGTCCGTTGAGCAAACATCCAAGAACCGAAAAAGAAAGGCCCGGGCAGATCCGGGCCTTTCTTTTTTATGCGGACCTCGCAAAAACGGGTCGGGAGCGGGGGACCGTGCCTTAGGCACCGAGCAGCGGCAAGGATCGACCGGATCGAACCTGAACCTGTCGATCTACCCCTTCGGGATGATCCGGGCCGGATTACCGATGGCCACATGGCCGGAAGGCACGTCGCGAAGTACTACCGCGGCGGCCCCGATGGCCACGTCATCGCCGATGGTGATGGGGCCGATGATCACG
Organism: Flavobacteriales bacterium; assembly: GCA_016700415.1. Classification (NCBI taxonomy): domain Bacteria; kingdom Pseudomonadati; phylum Bacteroidota; class Flavobacteriia; order Flavobacteriales; species Flavobacteriales bacterium. The sequence continues at coordinate 3,588,545 of CP065018.1, read as the reverse complement.
GCGTTTGCGCCGATGTCCACACGGTCACCGAAGATGGGCGCCCGCGTGTAACCGCCCTCCTTGGCCCGTTTGTTCCCGATCGTCGTGCTGTTCCGGACAGTACACCCGGCACCGAAAACAGTGCCGTCGTTGATGACCAGCGCCTGCCCATGATCAATGCGGAAGCCAGGGCCGATGCGCGTTTTCCAAGGCAGTTCAATGCAGAGCATCCATTCGACCATCAGCCTGTACAGCACGAAGAGCGGCAGGAAGAGGATGAAGGTGACGAGGCTCTGCCTCAGCAGATGCATGGTCCGGAACAGGATCATCACAAAGCGACCCTTGGGGTTGCCCTTGTTCGCGCGCCAATCCTGGAATATGCCGTACCGTACAACCATCGGTCTCACTTCTTCCGCAAAGGTGCCACCATCTGATTGAACCACAGCTTGGCCATGCCGGGGAGATATAAACCGGTGCGGACCGATCGGGCCATTACCCTTTCACAGGCGTTGAAGCCGAGCGCCCTGCCCATGCGGTCGCTCTCGCGCAATACAGTCCCCAGTGGATTGGTCATGCTGGCACCGCCCGCGGTGAAGAGCGCCAACACCTTGGGGACATACAGGAACTGGCGCGGGTCCTCGCGCCAGGCCCGCAATGTCCAATGATGGTCACCGCTCACGCGGAACCCCGTGTTGAACGGCCGGCCCTGATAGTAGGAACGGCGGACGAAAAAGCTCGGATGGTTCAACACCATTTCCCAATACTTCAACAAAAAGCCGGAGCGCTTGGCATGTTTCACCTTGCTACTTCCATTGGGATAATTGATAAGGATGTCACCATGCACGATGTTCGTCCCCGTCCGCCCTTCAACAGCCTCCATGGCGCTGCGAACAGCCCCGTCGGCATAGGCATCGTCCGCATTGATCAAGCCCACCCATTCACCGGTGCAAAGGGATACGCCTTTGTTCATGGCATCATAGATCCCTTGGTCCTTTTCACTGATCCAGTAGGTCAACCGGTCCTCATACCTGCGAATGATGTCAAGCGTGCCATCGTTGCTCCCTCCGTCCACAATGATGTATTCGATGTCCGGGAGATCCTGGGCCAGCACGCTCTGAATGGTGCGCTCCAACGTGGCGGCGCCGTTATAAACCACGGTCACGACACTGACCTTAAAACAAGCAGTGCCGCTTTTCCCCTTAGTACGTCTTCCTCCCTCTATCATCTCCTCGCGCTGTCGGTCAACATGTTCATTGCCTTGCTCTCATGGGTCTTCATCACCACCGGCCCCATCATTATGAACACCATGAGAAAGCCGCTGTAAAAGGCGTAGCCGACAATATCGATCTGCCAGGCGAACATCATATATATGAACCCGGCATAGAGCGGTGCCATGGGGCCGTTGGTGAGGTACTGCTTTTGATAGAACTTATATCCGGTCCAGTACACGCCGTACATCAGAAGGATGCCCACGATGCCTTGGTCCACGAGCATCTCCAGAAAGGCGCTGTGGCAATGCAACCGGTATGACCCGGGCTCGCCCCAGAGCTTGGCCACGCTCTCCAAGAGGCGCAAGTGGTATTGGCCATTGTATCCGTTGCCGAAGATCAGACCGCGCCGGTCGTCGCGGAGCCAGTCCGCGATCGCGGTCCAGATATAGGTGCGCCCGTTGAAGGTGGTGATGTCCGTCTTGTCCACCCGCTCCATGATCGCCGCGAACATTGGCAAAGACAAGATCTCATAGATCAACAGGGCGAAGCTCATCATCAGCGGCATGGTGAATAGCGAAACCGTGAACAGGCCCCGCAGGGCTTTCATGGCTTGGGTGAGGAACAGCACGGTGAACACGAGGAAGATCATGAACGACAAGCGGCTGTTTATGCTAAGGATGATGCCGAGGTCGATCACGTACACGCCTGCAAGTGTGAACCATCGCATGGGGTCGGCCTTGAAATTCCGCAGATGGGAGAGCAGCATCAGGTTCACGATGGAGAGCAGGTGGGCCGCATCGTAAATACCCATGGCGAACGGCGGGCTGGCCCTACCGGGGAAGAAGTGGAGCAGGTTGCGCATGCCCAGCCCCATGCCCAACAGGTTGAAGGCCAAATAGGCGAAGAAACCCTTGAGCACCAGCCAGGCCATGTTGAAGTCCGGATCGTTCCGATTGTATGTCTGAACGATCACGGAACTCAGGAAAGGCACATAGAACAGCACGATGAGCAGCATGCCGTTGGCCTGATTGATCACCGGGCTCTTGTAGTGCAAACCGACCAGCACAGAAACACTGATGGAGGTCAATGCGGCCAAGACCAGATAGAACTTACCGTTCACCGCAGGCAGTACGGTCTGGCGGTAGAGCAGATCCAGCACATAAAAGCCCAGTATGAGCAGGAACGGCATCGCACAGATGAAGATCCCGATGGCGAAGCCCCGGTCCATCAGCGCATACGCCCCGTACCCGTACCACGGGAAGGACAGGATGAACAAGGTGTTTATGAGCTTCCTCTTGCTGAGCACGGGCGGAACGGATATTACCGCTGGCCAAGGTAGCCGCTTAGTTGATGCCCAGCTTCCGTTGCACCTTGGAAACAAGCGGGGTGAGCGCCTCGTCCACACGGGAGGGCAACATGTTCTTTACCAGATCCTTGAACCGTTGGTATTGCGTGGGCTGGATGTAACGCTCGAAGTACGCCAAGTCCCGCCTGTGGTCCACAAGCATGTGCTTGGGGTGGTGCATGGGAAAGGTGATCTCGGTCTGGTCGGTCTTGTTCCTCCGGTCGTGTTCGCTCACCGTATGGGTGCCATCGGCCCCGAAGCCGATATTGCCCACGAGGTTCACATTGGGTATGCAGGTGACCCCCCGGTTGAGGATCCGAGCGAGATCCATCTGATAATCCCAGGACCGCACGGCACCAACATACTGACCTTCGAAAAGCTTACAGGCCTCGGCCAGCTCGGCCTTGGTTAGGAAATGGCTGTTCAACAACTGCCGGTCGCGGCATTCCGGCCATTCCTTCATCTCCACGTCATACTTGCGCCACACCCTTCGCCACCCTGCCCAACCCCAGTAGGCGCCATAGCCGTGCGCTGAAAAGTAGTAGTCCTCCTCCTCCTTGTGCTCCCATTCGATCATGAGGTTATTGCCCATGATGCACCATACCCTGTCGTCCGTGCGGTACCGCTCCAAAAGTTCTTGGCAATACCAGAAGAAACTTTGCACGGGCATCGTATCATCTTCCAGGATGATACCCTCCTCCTCATGCTCGAAGAACCAGTCCATGGCAGTGGACTCCCCCATCATCACGCCGAGGTTCACGTCGCTGAACTTCGTGTGCAGCTCGCATTCCCAATCCACCATGCTCACCAAGGCCCGCACTGTTTCACAGCGTTCCTTTTCCTCTTCGTTCCGCGGGCCGTCACAAGCGAAGTAGAGCCGCGGCGGACGGGCCTGCCGGATGGCCTCCATCACCATGCGGGCCGGCTTCTCCCGGTTGAAGGCGATGAAGAGCACGGGGGTGGTCAACGGGACCGGTGCGGTGAATGAGCTCATTCCGATCGAAAGATATTCACTTGGTTGTCGAGGCGGTACACTTCATGGTCCTTGAACATGGACACGATATGCCGAGCCACGTCGCGCGGGGGTGCGAATTCGTCGGTGAACCTGTACATGAAAAGCTGCATGCGGTCCGCGTAGCGCACGGAAATGTCCTGTACGATATTGCCGTAGCGGTCATAGGGTAGGATCTCCACGCATCCGGCAGCATGGGCGGTGGGAAGGATCATGTTGCTGCCATGTACGCCGACGGCGATCTGACTCTTGGCATAGGCCCGGCACCAGCCGAGTTCGGTCTCCAGATCCATGTTCATGGTGCGCAGATCCTCCACTCCGTCCGGCATTCCGCCGGGCTTGGCCAATCCGACCACGGTGAACCTTGCTTGCGGTATTTGCTTGCGGACCTTGCGGATCGCGCTGGCCACCATGCGGTCCTGCCACCAAACGGCGATGTCCGCGAAAAGGCCGATCTTCTTGAGCATGCGGTGGGCCAACTTGGTGAACGGTGAGGAATACCACAGTCGGTCCCGGCGGGCCACGAAGGTGATGTGGGGAGGTTTTACAAGGAATTCCTCCGGCTTGAACGGAGCGATACGGCTGAACCGTTCGATGTCGATCTTGCTGAACTCAGGGTGGCTGTAGCCGGGTGCCAAGTAGATCTCATCATAACGGTCCCACTGCTCTTGCACGAAGGCATCGACCCCGGCGTTCCATCCCCACGCCTGTTTCAGCTTGATGTCGAACACCCAGCTTTCGGCCACCCCTTCAGGCACCAGCCACTCGAACATCCGGGGCACGATCACCACCAGGCCAATATCCGGATGTTTATCCAGATAGTGCTGGGCGTTGAACAGCTTCAGCAGCACGTGGCCATACAAATGGTCGATGGTGTTGAGGACCACGATCCGCTTGTATTCCTTGAAAATCTTGCGCTGCACGTCATATCGTTCGGTGCGGGGCACTTGGTAATCGGGATAGGCAGCCCAGTCCTCGGCGATGCCATTGGGCGGATGGTATGGATGCTTATCGCTTAGGCGCCATGCGATGGGCAGGTCGATGGTGAATCCGGTGGGAAGATCACGTACGAAGGCCAGCCCGCAGGCATGGCACTTGTATTCCGCGGCGGTCTGCTTTCCGAGCACCATCGCTCTTATACCCTCGGGTCCTTCAGCCCCGCATTCCGGGCATGCGAAGTGGTTGTACAACTCCGGCTTCAAGGGGATCAAATGGCGGTCCTTCAACATGGCTCAATTCACGTTCCGCACTTTCCAAAAGGTGAAGATCCCCTTCATCATCCACCCGAAATTAGGTCGTGCCTCTTTGAAGAAGAGGTCCACAAGGAAGATGCTGACGAAGAACGAACCGATCATTGCCCAGATCGCTCCGATGGACTGGTACGTGGGGATCAGCAGATAGTTCAATGTGATGTTCAACGTGGCACCCACCACGGCAGTTACCAGCGAGTACTTGAACATGCTCTCGTTGGTGATGAAACTGCTCTTGGCCACACCCATGTTGGTAAAGAACAGCCGGATCGCAAAAAGGGAGAGCAGATAGCCCGCCATCCGGAACTTCTCCCCGAAAAGAAGCACCATGACCGGCTCCGCAATAAAGAACAAGGGAACGGAGACCAAGAGAAAAAGGATGAACATAAGTCGGTACTGGTTCACCAAGCGGTCTTCGTACAACTTTCGGTCCGTGGCGCGGGCCCTTGTGATCGCCGGGGCCAAGGAGGCCACAACAATGCCCGGAACGAACCCCAAGGCCTCGATCATTTTCAACGCGGCGGAGTACTGGCCCACTTCCTCCAAAGCGCCTTTCTCCCCCAACGTATGCTTCAGGATGTCGCCGATCATCACCTGGTCGATCTTCGCCTGTACGTAGAGAGCGAGGCCGTAGATCACCAATGGCCAGGATTGGCGCAGGAGATAGAGCGCGGTCTCCTTGCTGTAGCGCCAATTTTTCCATGTGGAACCCTCCCTCCGATAAGCGATGAGGAAGCCGATCGCGCTCGCGCCCATTTCGATGATATAAGCCCATGCGAACCACACCAAGGGCGCATGCACCACGATCAATCCCAAACGGAACAGCGAGGCGATGATCACCGTGATCATGTTGACCTGCGCCGCCGTACGCCCCTTCACTTGGGAGTAGAAGTACTGCTCCACGACCACCAGCGGCTTGAGGAACTCCGCCGAAGCGATCAAGAACACCATCATGATCGTGGTGGTGTCCATGTTCTTGGCAAAGGCCAATGTCATCACGGTGATGAAGAGCACCACGGCGCCGCCAAGTTTGATGGCCGCAGCGGTGCCCATGAGCTGATCCCGCCTATCCGGCCTGCGCACGATGTCGCGGATGAGGATATCGTCCAACCCCATCGCCGTCAGGGCGAAGAAGATGCCAACGAAAGCACTGGCGTAATTGAGCTGGCCGAAAAGCTCCGGCCCGAGGTAACGGGTGACGAAAATGCTCGTGATGAGCACAGCGCCGAGCCGCACCACCTTGTCCACGAACAGCCAAGAGGTGTTCCGGAAGTATTTCAGGAACCCCTCCGAACGCTCTTTTCTTGCCGGCTTCCCGCTACTTGGACTCATACACGTAACCGTAGCCGTCACCCGCCTTCACGTCGTTGAGCAGCAGGTCAATGCGCTTGAGCTTGTCCGTCCGATAGAGTTCGTTCACCGGCCTTAACATCGCGCGGCGGGTGAATCCTTGGCGCACCACGTACAACGTGATGTCCAGCTGATGCACTAGTACCTTGAACTCACTGACCACGCCCATGGGAGAGGCATCGATGATCACCTGGTCATAGCGGGAACGCAATTGCTGGACAAGCTCGGCCAAGCGCGGGCTTTCGAACAATTCCAGCGGGTTCGGCGGTACGGGACCAGCGGTGATCACGTCCATGCCGGGGATGTCCGACTTGCGGACGATCTCATCGATCCCGGCTTCGCCGATCAGGTAAGTACTCAGGCCGGTACCCAACTCCAGGCCCAGCCGTTCATGCACTTTCGGCTTTCGCATGTCCGCGTCCACTAACACTGTGCGCTTGCTTCCCAAAGCCATCACCGTGGCCAGGTTCACCGAGCAGAAAGTCTTGCCCTCGCCGCTGGAACTACTAGTGATGCCAACGACCTGCCTGTCCACGTTCGCATTGAGGTATTGAAGGTTGATGCGCGCCGTACGGAAGCCCTCGGCCAGCACGGACCTGTCCTCGTTCACTTTGATGCGTTGTTGTTTGGAGGTCGGCACCGTGCTCAGGACCGGGATCGGGCTCAAGCGCTTGAGCTCGTCAAGATCCATGATCCGGTCATTGAAGAAGTCCAGCACAAGGACAAGGATCAGCGGTAGCAAGAGGCCGACGGCCAGGGCCATGCCCAGTGCCTTCTTTTTACTGGGTGATACTGCTCCTCCGTCCTTCACCCGTGCCGGGTCGATGATGTACTTGTCCACTTGGTCCGAGTTCACCGCGATCTCCGCCTCGTAGCGCTTTTCCATCAAGTACGTGTTGATGCTGGCGTTGAGGTCATACTTGCGGGTAGCGATACTGACCTGCCGGCTGCTCTGTGGCAATTGATTTAGCTGATACTCCAGTTGGTTCACGCGTGCCGTGATCTGGTCCAGATCAAGCTGTGCACCACGCCGGGCGTCCTGGGCGCTTTGAATGATCTGGTTCCGCTCAGTCTGCACTTTCCGCGCCAAGGCAATGGTCGGTGCCGATTGCTGTCGTTCCGTAAGGCGCTTTGTAGCCAGTTCGTTGACGTCCTGATTATACTTATCGATCAAGTTGCTCAGTGAAGGTGCCCCCACATTGGCGGCGGAGATGGTCGAAGGTGTGCCGCCATCGTCCGTGCCCATGTGTGTGATCAATTCGCTGAGGTACTCCAGCTTGGACCGGGCCTTGCCTTGGTCGTCCTTGAGGCGTGACAGATCATTGAAGACGGCCGCGCCCCGATCACTCGCACTGCCCACCAGAGAGCCGGCCGTGGTTTGCACGTTCTGAAGGTTCCCTTCCGCCGTTTCCAGATTCTGGGTGGACTTGTCCAACTGGCTATCGATGAACGCGATGGTCTTTTTGCCCTTCTCGTTCTGTTTGTCCTGTTCGCTCTTGATGTAGGTCTGCATCAACGTATTGACGAAGTCCTTTTCCTTTTTCGTGTCCTGCCCCGTGGTAGTGATGGTGATGATGTTGCTCTCGTCACCCAAGGGAGTTGTGCCGGTCTTCGCCCTGTAATAGGCGGCGACGTCCGGATTGCTGGCCGGAATGAACATGTACTTCGCATCCTTTGGGATGACGTATCCACGGTTGAACTCGATCGCGAAATTCAGGTGGTCGCTCCGGAACGGTTCGCCGATCCGTTCCGTCTTGTCCAGTTCATAGTCCTTCACGAAATTGTCAACGGGCTTTTGAAGGCCCGCGCTGAACATGTTCGCGAACTTTTCCTTCGCCCATACCCGATAGGTCCCCGCCTCATAGTCCGGTTCCACATGCACCTTCGCGCCGGAGACCTGTAGCCCCGTGTCCAGCCGGATGACAAATGGCTTGTCCTCATAGATCTCATGCTCGAGGAAATTCTTCTCCTCGTAGTACGTGATCCCGAAGTCCAACTGTTGGATGGTGTTCAATATATTGGTGAAGGACATCAACACGCTGACCTCATCCTCCAGCCCCCCGCTACTGCTGAGGTAGGAGGACCCCTTCAGGAACTCTTTCGCTGCTACCGCCGAAGTTGTTCCTCTTTTTGTCGCTCGTGAGCATCACGCCGTTCACCTCGTAGGTCTTGGCCGTGGTCTTGACATGCCACGCGGCAGCGGCTACCGAGATCACGGTGACGATCAGGGAACAGCCACCACTTCCCGACGATCTTTCGGAAGATCGCCTTCAGGTCGATCGAATCGTTGTGCCCGCTGCTCATTTCTGGTTCTGCACCACGGTGATCACCACGGCGGTCGCGCTGATAGCGGCGAACAGGATGCTCATCAGCTCCAGGTTCATCCGTTGTGGACGTGCGCGAAGGGCCGGCACATAGATCACGTCGTTCGGGAGTAAATAGTAGTACTCGCTGCTGAGCACATCGGTCTTCCCAATGTCCAGATAAAGGGCCTGGGTCCCTTGATCGCTCTGGCGCATCAGCGTGACGTGCCGCTTATCCCCCATCTCCGAGGGCCCGCCGGCCTGTGCCAGTGCCTCAAGCAACGTGATCTGGTTGTTGTAAACGAAGTAGGTGCCCGGCCGCTGCACCTCACCGAGCACACTGACGCGGAAGCTTACCAGCTTCAGTATCACCGTGGCATTGGCGAAGTAGTCATTGATCTTCTTCTGAAGCAGTTCCTGAGCTTCGCCCACTGTGAGCCCTTGCACCTTGACCCGTCCCACGGAGGGGAGCTGGATATTACCGGCCTTGTCCACCGAGAATCCGTTCACATACAGGGAGGCATCGTTCAAGGACAGGCTGGCACCAACGGTCTCCACGTTGAACAACCGTGAATTGGCGTCATCAAGGCCCAGCACCCGCATGCTGAGCACGTCGTTCACTTGGATGCGATACTCGAACTTCCGGTTCGGGAAGAGCTTGCTGGTATTGCTCAAGGAGCCGTCATGCAAGTAGTTGATGTTTCGCTTGCCCACGCAGGATGCCAACAGGGCCATCACGGCGAAGGCGATCACGGTCTTCGTCAACTTCATTCAACGTTCTTTTATGAGGGAATGGCCGCTATGGTGAAATGAATGATCGGGAATACGCCGCTCATGCCCGCGTTCCGGGAAGGCCAAATATACGTGCAGCATCGCACCGGGGTTGCATCCGGACCCATGGTAAGACGTGGTGAGCGGGCCGTTGGAACCAGTCTCTTTACGATCCCTTATCAGCTAACGTGACCGGGGAGCCATGCATGCGCACACCATGGGTGCGCCGGACGCCCCTTTGCCAGAGTCCGCCGTAAAAACGGACCAGGGGATGGACCGGAAAACAAAAAACCGCCGGGAACTCTCGCTATTGCTAAAGTTCCGGCGGTCCTTGCGTAGCCCGTAGGGGAATCGAACCCCTGTTTCATCCGTGAAAGGGACGCGTCCTAACCCCTAGACGAACGGGCCATGATGTCAATCCCGAAGAGCTTGTTCAATTCTTAGGGGGCGCAAAAATAGCCAGTTTAACGATCCGGCCAAATCCGGATATCAAGTCACGTCGTCCACGTCCGCCTGAAAGCGGAAGCCCAAGCGCTTGCCGGTACTGAGCATGGAATGCGCGTCCATCTGCTTCATCTCCTCCACCGTCACTTGGCTTACTTGGTCGTAGGGTGGCGCCAGCAGGTCGAAGTCCAGCACGTAAAGGACCACCGAGCAGAGCAGGGCCTTCATCCGGTCGCGGTCCAGGACATTGTCCGCCAGGTCGTTGTACAGAAAGCCGAGCTGCTTTTTGCCCTGCACGAAAAAATGGCCCTCCTTGTTGAGGAAAACGCGGGCCACTAAATAGCCGAGGTCGCGTTCCCGGTCATAGACGAACGAGTCACTGAGGAAGTTGTAGATGTTGATCACGCCGAAGTAACCGCGCGTGTTGTCGTCGGTGAGGTAGCTCGTCTTCCACAGGCTGTTGCTTTGGTCCAGCAGGAACACGTTGCTGTGCATGGTGAAGATCACCGTGTCCCCCGCCGCTTTCAGCCGGGCTGAAAGCGCGCCTTGGTCGGTGTATTCCACAACTAACCGGGGATCTTTCTTCGTGACAGCCTCCCCCAGCTCGCCCGCCAGCTCCTGCAGTACCTCCTTCAGTTGGGTGAAGGCCTCCATGGTCTTCCCATAGACATCCTGCTTCATGCCGGATTTCCCGGCCATGACCTCGATGATCAGCGTTTTCGGGTCCTTCCCCTTCTTTTTCGCTTCTTCCGCCATCAATACGCCTTTGCGAATATGACCCGTTGTGCGCTCGGATTTCCGGTGACCATGCACTTCCCCGGCTTTTTGTCCCCGGTGAGGGGGATGCAGCGGATAGTGGCCTTGGTCTCGTTCTTCACCTTTTCTTCCGTTCCGGGGGTGCCGTCCCAATGCGCCAGGAAGAAGCCGCCCTGCCCGATGCGGTCCTTGAATTCTTCGTAGCTGTCCACCACGTGCATGTTCTCTTCGCGCATGGTGAGTGCCTTGCGATAGAGATTATCCTGGATGGCCTGCAGCAAGTGTTCCACTTTTTCAGCGATGTCGGCCGCCTGCATCACTTGTTTTTCCATGGTGTCGCGGCGGGCCACCTCCACGGTACCATTCTCCATGTCGCGTGGCCCAACAGCGATCCGCACTGGATAGCCCTTGAACTCGTACTCGGCGAATTTCCAGCCCGGCTTGCGTATATCGTCGTTGTCGTATTTCACGGTGATGCCCTTGGCACGCAGGCTGTCAAGCATGGGTTTCACGTAGGCATCGATGGCGGCGAGCTGTTCGCCGTTCTTGGCGATGGGCACGATGGCCACCTGCACCGGAGCCAGCTTCGGTGGGAGCACCAGACCATGGTCGTCGCTGTGGGTCATGATCAAGGCGCCCATCAGGCGGGTGCTCACGCCCCAACTGCTGGCCCACACGTATTCCTGCTTGTTGTCCTTGTTGGTGAACAGCACGTCGAAGGCCTTGGCGAAATTCTGGCCGAGGAAATGCGAGGTGCCCGCTTGGAGCGCTTTGCCGTCCTGCATCAAGGCTTCGATGCAATAGGTGTCGATCGCGCCTGCAAATCGCTCGCTCGGTGTTTTCACACCCTTGATCACGGGCATGGCGAGCCATTCCTCGGCAAAGGTGGCGTAGACGTCCAGCATCCGGCGCGCTTCCTCCTCGGCCTCCTGCTGGGTGGCATGGGCGGTGTGGCCTTCCTGCCACAGGAACTCGGCCGTGCGCAGGAAAAGCCGCGTGCGCAACTCCCAGCGCACCACGTTGGCCCATTGGTTGATCAACAACGGCAGGTCGCGGTAGCTCTTGATCCAACCGCGGTAGGTGTTCCAGATGATGGTCTCGCTGGTGGGACGAACGATCAGCTCTTCCTCCAATTTCGCCTCCGGATCCACGATGATGCCGTGCACCGGGTCGCTTTTCAGGCGGTAATGCGTCACAACGGCACACTCTTTGGCGAAGCCTTCCACATGACTGGCTTCCTTGGCGAGATAACTCTTGGGGATGAACAGCGGGAAGTAGGCGTTCACGTGGCCCGTGGCCTTGAACATGGCGTCCAACGCGCCCTGCATCTTCTCCCAGATGGCATAGCCGTGCGGCTTGATCACCATGCAGCCGCGCACGTCGCTGTGCTCGGCGAGGTCCGCCTTCAGCACCAGGTCGTTATACCATTGTGCATAGTCCGTTTCACGTTTGGTGAGTTGATCGCTCATGCGAGGCGCTTTTGTGGTATTATTTTTGTTCCTTGTTGAGGAGCGGCGAAAGTAAGGTCTCTGCTCCCCCTTGAACCAACGCCTCCATTGCCATGAAGACCATCACCTCCCTGCTCCCGTTGCTCCTGCTGCTCTCCGCATGCGGATCGTTGCGCGAAACCGCATCCTCCAGGGACGACGTGTATGACATTCCTGACCGGCAGGCCATGGTGGCCAAGGCTGCAGAGGAACGTTCTGCCCAGGACCGGAGCAGTTCGGATGATTACTACAACCCCTCCGAGTCACACAATGCAAATAGCGCTGATCGCGACTACTATGACATGACCTACAACGACCCGTACTACTACAACTATGGGCGCTTCGGCTTCGGGACGGGCATCGGCAGCTACGGACCGAGTTATGGCATGGGCCTCAGCTATGGCTGGCCGACAACGTTCGGAAGCATGAGCATCGGGTACAGTACCGGATATGGCACCGGATACGGTTATAACCCATACTGGGGCAATAGCTGGATGAGCGGCTACGATCCATACGGATACTACGGCTATGGCAATTACGGCTACGGATATGGTGGCTACGGTTCCGGCTACGGCCCCTACCAAAGCCCATGGGGCGGCTGCTACGGCTGTTATGAACCCACCGGATATGGCAACGTGACGTATTCCCACCGTCCGTCCACTACCTCCGGATCCTATAGCATCAACGCGCCCAATGCACCGCGTATGATGCGAAATCCGGCCGGACTACTTGATTCCAACCCATCGCGGAGTTCTTCATACAACAACGACCGGTCCACTCCTGCCAGGTCAGGGCGCACCGTCGCACCCCGTACAAATTCCAGTATAATCAACAAGGAGAATGACAGCCGGCCTTCCCGCAATTGGGACTCCGGGATCAGCAGCCCTTCCCGCTCCGGTGGCGGCTCTAACGGCGGTGGTGGCGGCACCATTGCCAGCCCCCGACCCCGTTAAGAATTCTCAGCATGTACATGTCCCAGCTCCGTTCCTTTCTTTTGACCGGCATCCTTCTTTTCTGTGGAGGACAGGGGGTCTTTGGCCAGAATGAGGAGGATGCGCTACGCTTCTCCAACCTGCTCCCAGGGGGGACCGCGCGCAGTTGGGCCTTGGGCGGGGCCATCGGTGCCGTGGGAGCGGACCCGGGCAGTGCCTCTACCAACCCGGCCGGCTTCGGATTATACAACACCAGTGAGATCTCCTTGACACCTCAGTTCGAGGTGAACAACGCCAAAGCGAACTATTACGGAACGAGTGCTTCCGACAACGACAACCGCTTCAGCTTGAACAACATCTCCCTCATCCTCAGCTATCCCGACAAGAAGGGCGGGGACTGGCGTGGTGGCGTGTTCGGGATCTCCTTCGACCGGCAGGCCAGCTACCACTGGAACGAACATGCCGCGGGCGAACAGGTGCCGAGCACCATTCTCCAGCGTTTCGTGAACGAGGCCAATGGAACGCCATCCAATAAATTGGCGGATGCTTATGGTTGGACCAGTAACCTTGCGTGGGAAACCTATGGTATCAACCCGCTGGATCCGAACGATTCATTGCCCAGCTCATATACCAGTGCGATCCCGTTCGGAAGCGATACCCGTCAGGAGCATTCCATCAGAACTGCGGGGCGCCTCAATACCACGAACTTCTTCTATGCCGCCAACTACATGGACCGGCTCTACATCGGCGCAACGCTGGGCTTGGTAGGTGTGCGTTATGAGCGGGAGACCTCACACTCGGAAACCACCTTGGACACTGCACTGGACCTGAAGGACCTGAACTACACCCAAAGGCTCTTGACCACCGGGAGCGGTCTGGACCTGAAGTTGGGCGTGATCGGCCGGGTGGGCGGCCACCTGCGCTTGGGCCTCGCCTTCCACAGTCCCAAATGGCTACAGCTCAGCGATGCGTACTCCTATACCATGACCACCAATTTCCGAACGCCCGATACCAATGGTGATTCTCGATATATCAAGGACTCACCGGACGGCGCTTTCAACTACAGGGTGCGCACGCCTTGGAACGTCCTGGCCTCCGCCGCCTACATCGTTGGCCAACATGGACTGGTGAGCATCGACTACGGATTCACGAATTTCCGGCAAGCCCGGCTGAACAAAAGCATCGACGGGCTCAGCTCCTATGATTTCAGCTCGGAGAACGACGCGATCCATGACGACTTCCGTTCGACCCATAGCGTGCGCGTGGGGACGGAATGGCGTTCAGGTTCTTGGTATTTCCGCGGAGGTTGGGGCATTTGGCCCGATGCCTATGCGGATAATGATGCCCGGCAAGGCACTTCCTATATGCGCTACACGGCCGGCCTGGGCTTCCGCACGAAACACGTGAGCATCGACCTCACCGGTATCTATGGCACCCGGGACATCAACTACTACCCGTACGACCCGGCATTGGTGGCCCCCGTGCTTGAACGTCTGACGGACAGCCGCGGGATGCTCACGTTCGCCTTCCGGCCTTAAGCGACGATAGAGCTTGGTGCGGACCCCGGATATTGAAAAAGCCTCCTTGTCGGGAGGCTTTTTCAATGTTATCGGAGTATGATCACTTGGTCCCGTTGACCTCGTCCACGATGGACTCGTCAACAAGGATGCGGCCACAGTGCTCACAAACGATGATCTTCTTGTGGCTGGCGATGTCCAATTGGCGCTGGGGCGGGATGGCATTGAAACAGCCCCCGCAGGAACCGCGCTCCATGTGTACGACCGACAAGCCATTGCGGGCATTGCCACGGATGCGGCGATATGCCTTCAGCAGGCGCTCTTCTATCGCTTTGGCAGCAGCCTCGCTCTTCTTGGTCAGGTCCTTCTCCTCCTTCTCGGTCTCAGCGATTATGTCGTCCAGTTCCTTTTTTTTCAGGTCCAGGTCCTTCTTCCGCTCCTTGTAGAGTTTCTTGCTTTCTTCCACCACGGTGCCCTTGGTCTCAATGGCGTACTTGCCCTCCTTGATGCGCTTTTCGGCAAGTTGGATCTCCAGGTTCTGGAACTCGATCTCCTTGCTCAGGGAATCGTACTCCCTGTTGTTCCGCACCTTGGCCTGTTGGGCCTCGTACTTCTTGATGCTCGCCTTGGCATCCTTGATGAAGTTGTTCTTGTCGCTCACCGCGGTCTCGGCTTCCTTGAGATCCTCGGTCAGCTTGTTCATACGGGTCTCAAGACCGGCCACCTCATCCTCCAGGTCCTGCACCTCCAAGGGCAGTTCACCACGCTGGGTCTGGATCTTGTCCACCAGCGAATCGAAATGCTGGAGCCGGTAGAGGTCGATGAGTTTCCCCGCGACGGCATTCTCGGCCTTGGTTGCGGCCTTTGGTGCCTTCACCTCCTTCTCAGCGGTCTTCGTTGCGCTTTTTGCCATGGTCAAAAAAAGTGGATGGGATTGGTGCCCGTTTTTGATAAACGGGTCGCAAAGGTAGGCAGAATTCCGGCCAACCTGCTCTGGATCAGGTGGGGGGTGAATTGTTCGCTCTCGAAGTGCCCGATGTCGGCCAGCAGCATCCGGCCTTCCGGCAGGAAAAACTCGTGGTACTTCACGTCCCCTGTCACATAGGCGTCCGCCCCGGCGGCCATGGCCTTGCCGATGAGAAAGGCCCCTGAGCCGCCGCAAAGGGCCACCCGCTTCACGGGCTTCCCGGTGAGGGTGGTGTGTCGTATGGCCGGTGGCCCGCAAACTGCCTTCAGCTTTTCCAGGAACGCCACTTCCTCCAACGGCTCGTCCCATTCCCCAAGCAAACCGCTTCCGATGCCCTGATGCAGGTTGGCCAACGGATACAGGTCATAGGCCACTTCTTCGTATGGATGGGCTGCCCGCAAGGCCTCCACCACGGCCTGCTCCCTAGTGGCCGGGCACAACACCTCCACGCGCACTTCCGCTTCGCCATGCCGCTCCCCTTTCGTCCCTACGAAAGGCCTAGCGCTCTCCCCCGCCCTGAACGTGCCCGTTCCTTCCACGTTGAAGCTGCACTCATCGTAGGCGCCGACATGCCCGGCTCCAACGGCGAACATGGCGTCACGCACGGTATCGGCATGTTCACGGGGCACGAAAACCGCCAGTTTGCACAGTTGCCCCGGCTTGGGATCCAACACATGCAACGGTTTCAGGCCGAGGCGGTCTGCGATCTCGCCGTTCACCCCGTCGATCACATTGTCCAAGTTGGTGTGGATGGCATAGATGGCCACGTTAGCGCGGATCGCGGCGAGCAGCGTGCGTTCCACATCATTACGGCCCGTCAAGGACTTGATCCCCTTGAAGATCACCGGATGGTGCGCGATTATGAGCCCGCACTTGTTCCGGACGGCCTCGGCCACCACTTCTTCCGTGCAATCCAAGGTGAGGAGCGCCTCGCCCACCTCTGCCTCCGGATCGCCCGTTTGCAGGCCGCAGTTGTCATATTCCTCTTGGAGGACAGGCGGTGCCCATTGCTCCAGTGCCCGAATTATTTCTTTGATCCTCATGCGCGTTGTTCCGGTCGGCAAGGTACCAAGCCACAGGGCACTTGGCTTTGCATGGGAGATCCTGAACTCCCCTGTCTTCAACAGACAACCCTCATCTTTGAGCGCCATGTCCGCTCTCCGCCTGTTATTGCTCCCCTTTTCATGGCTCTATGCCTTGGTGTTGCATGCACGGCACGGTCTGTTCGATAGCGGGACATGCAGGTCCACCATCCCGGAAATTCCCACCATCGTGATCGGCAACATCGCCTTGGGCGGCACCGGCAAGACCCCGCACGTGGAACTGGTGCTGCGCACATTGCTGGACCAACACAAGGATGCACCATCAATGCCATTGGCCACACTGAGCCGTGGTTATGGAAGGACCGGCACGGGCTTCGCCGAAGTGGAACGCATGGATGATGCCCGTGCCGTGGGCGATGAACCCTTGATGCTGAAACGCAAGTTCAGCGGCGTGCACGTGTTCGTGGGGGCGGACCGCGTGGCCAGCGTGAAGGAGATCGTGCAACGGGTGCCCGATGTCCGTGCTGTTGTTCTCGATGACGCACTGCAACACCGGGCCCTCAAGGCCGGACTGAACATCGTGCTGACCACTTGGCAGCGCCCTTGGAGCAAGGACCATCTGCTGCCCGCCGGAAACTTGCGCGACCTGCCCCATCGCGCACGACAGGCCGATGCGGTGATCGTGACGAAATGCCCGACGTTGCCAACGCCGGACGAACAATTCCGCTGGCGGAAGGAATTGGGGCTGCGGGACGAGCAACAGCTCTTCTTCAGTGGCTTGGAACATGAAGATCCACGATCACTGATCGATAGCACGATGACCGTGCCGACCGGCCCCAGTGCGGCCGCGCTGTTGGTCACGGGCATCGCGGACGCCACGCCGTTAGAAACGCATGTCAGATCGCTCTTCGGGACCGTTCGGCACATGGCCTTTGGAGACCATCATGCCTTCACCGCCGGGGACGAGGCCAAGGTGGCGCGGGTTTTCAGTAGCTTCGCGACCGGCCAAAAAACGTTGATCACCACGGAAAAGGACTCGGCACGCTT
Source organism: Flavobacteriales bacterium (assembly GCA_016700415.1). Lineage (NCBI taxonomy): Bacteria > Pseudomonadati > Bacteroidota > Flavobacteriia > Flavobacteriales > Flavobacteriales bacterium. The sequence goes on along the minus strand of CP065018.1, from coordinate 3,571,131 downwards.
GGGCACTGCGCTTATTTCCGGCCCGCTGGAAGACCTTCCCATCGCAGTGATCGGCATCCGCGCCGTCATCCTCAATCAACCACACGCCTTCGAGGCCTTGATCCGATCCCATGTTGCAACGCATCCAACGCATCGCTGACCACTTGAAAAAAGCCACTGCGGGCTTCACTCCGGAAACGGGCATCATCCTTGGCACTGGCCTCAGTGGACTGGGCAAGGAGATCGATGTGAAGCACAGCATCGCGTACTCCGACATCCCTGAATTCCCCGTGAGCACCGTGCAGGGCCATCCCGGCAAGCTGCTCTTCGGCCTGCTGGGCGGAAAACCGGTGGTTGCCATGCAGGGCCGATTCCACTACTACGAGGGTTGGACCATGCCCGAGGTGATCCTACCCGTGCGGGTGATGAAGCTGCTGGGCATCAAGCGGCTGTTCGTCAGCAACGCCTGCGGCGGCGTGAACGCCGGATTCGAGACCGGCGACCTGATGATCCTGAACGACCATATCTGCCTCTTCCCGAACCCGCTGATCGGTGCCAACATCGACGAGTTCGGGCCACGCTTCCCGGACATGAGCGAGCCCTACGACCATGCCATGATCGCCCGCGCACAAGGCATCGCCAAGGCCAACAACATCCTTGTGCGCACCGGCACCTACGTCGGGCTCACCGGTCCCACTTTGGAGACGCCTGCGGAATACCGTTACGTGCGGATCATCGGCGGTGATGCCGTGGGTATGAGCACCGTCCCGGAGGTGATCGCCGCGCGGCAAATGGGCCTGCCATGCTTCGCCATGAGCGTGATCACCGACATGGGCGTGGAGGGCCGGATCGAGAAGACCACCCACGAGATGGTACAGCGCGTGGCGGAGAAGGCCGAGCCGAGCTTGACGCTGATCATGCGGGAGATGGTAGCGGGGAGCTGAAGCCGAATGGAACGCAGATGACGCTGAAAGGGCTGATGGCCGCTGATCTGAAATATGGGTCTGAAGTGGTCTCGACCGTGTTGGTCCGGACCGATGAAGTCACCGAACCTGTCGCACCTTTGTGGCCCTAATACCGGACCGAAAAGAGACGGTGGATGATGAAGCCTGAAAACAAGGAAGCCGTGATCAACGCCCCGCATTGGAGCGAAAAATGGGAGCTGGTGGTGGGCCTGGAGGTCCATGCGCAGCTGCTCACCAAGAGCAAGGCGTATTCCAGCGACCCCAATGCGTACGGCGACCGCCCCAATACCTTGGTGGGTCCGGTGACGCTCGGACTGCCCGGAACCTTACCGGTGCCGAATGCTGCCGTGATCGACCATGCGATCAAGCTGGGGCTGGCCTGTGGATGCACCATCGCGCCGCGCATGCACTATGCCCGCAAGAACTACTTCTACCCCGATCTGCCCAAGGGCTACCAGATCACTCAGGATACCACACCGATCTGCACCGGTGGAACCATCACCATCACCATGTCCGATGGCAGTGAGAAAGCCATTGAGCTAACGCGCATCCACATGGAGGAGGACGCGGGTAAGAGCATTCACGACGTGGACCCCTTCAACACCTTGATCGACCTGAACCGCGCCGGCGTGCCGCTGGTGGAGATCGTGAGCGAGCCGGTGATGCGCTCTTCCCAGGAAGCCTACGACTACTTAGTGGAAGTGCGCCGTCTCGTGCGCTACCTGGACATCTGCGACGGCAATATGGAAGAAGGCAGCCTGCGCTGCGACGCCAACATCAGCCTCCGGCCCAAGGGTTCCAAGGAATTCGGCACGCGCACCGAGGTGAAGAACATGAACAGCTTCAAGAACGTGCAGCGCGCGATCGAATTCGAGGCGCAGCGGCAGTCCGAAGTGTTGGACGCGGGCGGTACGATCAGCATGGAGACGCGCAATTTCGATGCGGCCAAAGGCATTACCACCTCGTTGCGCAGCAAGGAGATGGCCCATGATTATCGTTACTTCCCCGAACCGGACATCCAGCCATTGACAGTGAGCGAGGCGAAGAAAGAAGCGGTACGAAAAACCATGCCGCCGCTGCCGCGCGAACTGCGGGCGAAGTACACGAAGGAATTCGGGCTGAGCAGTTATGATGCAGAGATCCTCACGGATGACAAGGGTACTGCGCTCTACTATGAGGATGTAACTGCACATCTCGCCAGCAACGCGAGTGCGAAGCCGTACAAGCAAGCCGCCAACTGGGTGATGGGCGATGTCCGTTCCTGGGTGAACGAGAAAGGACTTTCGATCACCGAGCTGCCGATATCCGCGGAACGCCTTGCCGGGCTTGTCAGCTTGGTCGAGGGCGGCAAGATCAGCCACTCGCTGGCCTCGCAGAAGCTCTTCCCGTTGATGCTGGAGAAGCCCGGCACCGCAGAAGAGCTGGCCCAGGCAAACGGCTTGCTCACCAATGCCGGTGCCGACGTGATCGAAGAAGCCGTACGTGGTGCCATGGCCCGCTTTCCGGACAAGGTGGAGGCCTTCCGCGCCGGCAACAAAGGACTGCTCGGCCTGTTCATGGGCGAGGTGATGAAGGCCACCAAAGGGAAGGCCGACCCGCGCACCGCGAACGAGACCGTAAAACGCATGCTTGAACAAGAATGAACATGAAGATCTTCGCACCGCTCGTACTTCTGGCCGGATTAATGGCCGGCTGCACCGCCACATCGCAATCGCGCTCCATTACCGCACAGGTCGATGGTGGCGCGGGCAAGACGCTTTACCTGGACAAGTTCGTCTCCAACCAGCCGGTGCATGTGGACAGCGTGCTACTGGACAAGGAAGGCAAGGGTGTGATGAAGGTGCCGTCCATGCCGCTCGACTTCTATTCGATCAATTTCGACGGAAAGAACATGTTGGTGGTGCTGTTGGACAGCGCCGAGAACCTGGTGTTCGAGGCCAAGACGGATTCGTTGCAGCAGCCTAAGCTCGTTGAAGGCTCGGTGAATACCAGCCTCATGCATGCGTACTTCAAGGAGTCCATGGCCTTCGACAAGGAAAACCAGCCCTTGATGGAGCGCTTGAAAGCGGACCGCAACGATTCTGCCGCGATGCAGCGTTATATGGAACTGAACAATGCGTTCACGGCGCGCTCCAAGGACTTCATCAATACGCATATGAGCTCGCCAGCGGTGCTTGCAGCGTTGAACCGGATGAACATCCAGCAGGATCTGCCGTTGTTCATGGCCGTGCGCGATTCACTCCGCAAGACCATTCCGAACAGCGAATACTTCGCAGGCTTCCGCGATGAAGTGGACCGCATGGAACAACAAGCCAAAGCCGGACAACTGCAAGAAGAGCAGCAGGCCAAGCTGGACAACCTCATCCCCGTGGGCAGCGAGGCGCCCGATTTCTCTCAGGCCTCGCCGGAAGGCAAGCAGATCGCCCTGAGCGACCTGCGCGGAAAGGTGGTGCTGATCGACTTCTGGGCCAGTTGGTGCCGCCCCTGCCGCATGGAGAACCCGAACGTAAAGAAGGTGTACGACCGCTTCCACAACAAGGGCTTCGAGATCCTCGGCGTCAGCTTGGACAAGGACAAGAGCGCATGGACGGGAGCGATCAAGCAGGACGGACTGCCATGGAAGCACGTGAGCGACCTGGCCTTCTGGAACAATGCGGTGGCCCAGCAGTACGGCGTGTCCAGCATCCCCTACACCGTGCTTGTGGACCGCGACGGCAAGGTGCTCGCGAAGAATCTGCGCGGACCCGCCTTGGAAGCAAAGCTGGCCGAGATCTTCAAATAGGTGATGCAGGCCGTGCGACCGTGGATGCTGGGCGCATTGCTCGCGGCGCCACTTTTCGCACACGCACAGGACTATTTTCAGCAGCAGGTGGACTACCGCATCACGGTGCGGCTGAACGACTCCGCTCATGAGCTTTTTGCGAATGAGGAATTCGACTACACGAACAACTCACCACAGGCGCTGGACACCTTGTGGATCCACCTCTGGCCAAACGCTTATCGCGATCGCAACACCGCGCTCTGCCGGCAGAAGGATCCGCACAACGACTTCAGCCTCCACTTCGCTAAGCCGGAGGATCGCGGCTTCATCGACAGCCTTGACTTCCGCAGCGAAGGGCAAAAGCTGGCGTGGGGACTGGCACCGGACAACCCGGACATCGCTTGGCTTGTATTGAGCGCCCCGATCGTGACAGGGGAGAAAGTCAGGATCACCACACCTTTCCATGTGAAGGTCCCCGACGCAAAATTCTCGCGACTGGGGCATACCGGACAAGCGTACTACATCACGCAGTGGTATCCCAAGCCCGCGGTCTATGACAAGACCGGTTGGCACGCCATGCCTTTCCTTGACCAAGGCGAGTTCTACTCGGAGTTCGGCTCCTTCGACGTATCGATCACCTTGCCCGCAAATTATGTCATGGGCGCCACGGGGATGCTTGTGGACAACCCCGGGGAAGAAGCTTGGATGGATTCACTCGCGGCAGTGCTAAATGCTGAACGGTCGAACGCCTTCCCTCCTTCGAGCAGCAATACAAAGACCCTTCGCTTCCGGCAGGACCATGTACATGACTTCGCCTGGTTCGCGGACAAACGCTACCAGGTCCGCAAAGGGGAGGTGACGCTGCCACGATCAGGCCGAACGGTGACCACGTGGACGCTCTTCACCCCGAGAAATGCCGAGGTGTGGTCCGATGCCATCACCTACGTGAACGAGAGCGTGCGACTGTATAGCCAATGGATCGGCGACTACCGCTACCCCAGTTGCACCGCTGTCGACGGTACCATCGCGGCGGGCGGCGGTATGGAGTATCCAATGATCACCATCATCGGCAACGCCAGTTCTACATACGAGCTCGATGATGTGATCGCGCACGAAGTGGGGCACAATTGGTTCTACGGCATGCTCGCCAGCAACGAGCGTGATCACCCGTGGATGGACGAGGGCATGAACAGCTTCTTCGAGCAGCGCTATCTGGGCGAGCGCTATCCCAATAGGAAGTCGACCGACGTGCAAGGTATCCCCTTGGGCATTCTGACCGGTGGGAAAAGTATCCCCTACCGGCAGAACGAACTGCTGTACCGGCTGAATGCCCGGCGGAATTGGGACTCCCCGACCGGGAGCAAATCCACCGCGTTCACGGAAATAGGCTACGGCGTCACGGTCTATGCCAAGACCGCGCTCATCTTCGACCAGCTCTACCATGACCTCGGAGCCGACCGTTTCGACTCCTGCACCCAAGCCTATTTCAACGAATGGGCGTGGAAGCATCCACAACCAGCCGATGTACAGGCCAGCTATGAAAAAGCCAGCGGCAAGAATCTCAATTGGTGCTTCGGGGAATTGATCGGAACTGCGGACAAGCCCAACGCGAAGGCCCGGAAGCTGAAGGGGGATCAACTCACGTATCGGTCCACCGCAGTTTCAGGATTTCCCTTTCCGGTCACGGCTTGGAACGGCACGGACAGCTTGGGCACCACTTGGATCGACAGCGAGCATGGAAAGAACACCGTCTCGCTGCCATGGTCCAATGCGGACCGTGTGCGCATCGACGTGGACGCTCGCACCATGGACATTGACCGGCGTGACGATGAGGTACGCTCCTTCGGGCTGCTGAAAAGAACACGCCTTCCTTCGGTCAAGTTCTTCGGGCGGTTGGAACGCGAAGACCGCAGAAGCATCTTCTGGTTCCCCGTGATCGGCTACAACACGCACGACGGCTTTATGGCCGGGCTGGCGCTGTACAACACGTTGTATCCCTCGCAACGTTTCGAATGGGCCGCAGCGCCTCTTTATGGCTTCTCCAGCGGAAGGCTGGCCGGAGGTGCCAGGATAATGTGGAACGAGGACCGGCTCCGAAGTGGCGTCCTGCGCAATGTGCATATCGGCATCTCCGGCTTTGCGGCATCGCTTTACAACGTGAGTGATGTGGAGCAATGGTATCAACGTGTAGTGCCCAGCATCCAGTTCGATCCGAGGCTGAAGCCCACCGGCCCCGAAGCCTACCTGCGCTACCGGAGCGTGATCTTGTGGAACCATGCCGAAGGGACCTATCGCACTCCGACCAATGATCTGCCGATCAACAGCACCAGCAGGTCCGTCTATCATGAGCTGAGCGCGAACTTCTCCAGGAAATCCGGCTTCAATCCCTTTGACATCACCGTTACATCCTTGAACAGCGAGGTCTTCAGCCGTCTTTCACTGGACGCCACCTGGAGCGCGATCTATGACGCCAAGAAGCACCGGGTCTCCTTCCGTGCTTTCGCAGGCACTTTCCTGGATAAGGACCGCTCATTGATGCGCCCCGAGATGGGCTGGCGCATGTACTGGGGCAGCAGCGACCTGCTCTACGACCACCTGTATTTCGACAGGCAATACGTTGGGCAGAATACCGCCGTGCAGTTCAACATCGACCAAGGTGGATTCCGGACACCGACGGCCCTGGGCACCTCGGACACCTGGATCGCGGCGTTGAACATGAACGTGGACTTCCCCTTTGCACTGCCGCTTACGGCTTTTGCGAATTACGGTGCCGCGCCGGTGACCTTCATTACCCAAGATGGCAAGACCACCGATTGGCGCGGCAATTGGGAAGTGGGCCTTGGCATCCGGATCTGGCGTGACATCGCCGAGATCTGGGTACCGCTGGCCTTCTCGAAGGACATCCAAAAAGAGCAGGACCTGCGCGGCTTCAACTTCGGGGACCGTATCCGTATCGTGCTGGCGTTGGAGAAATTGGATCCCACACAGGCGTTGCGTAAGTTGCCTCATTGATGGAACGCAGATGACGCTGAAAGAGGGGATCTTCGCGGATCTCAATGCGGCACAAGGCTGGAGCTTCAGCGCTCAACTCCCTCCGGCAGCGTTTCTTTGCGCCCTCCGCGTGCTCCGCGGTTAACCAATGACTACCTCCAAGATCTACTTCCTCTCCGATTTCCACCTCGGAGTGCCCGACCATGCAAGCAGCGTTGCGCGGGAGAAACGCATCGTGCGCTTTTTGGAGCAGGCAGCACTTGATGCCACGGAGATGCACATCCTCGGAGATCTCTTCGACATGTGGTTTGAGTACAAGCAGGTGGTGCCACGCGGCTTCACCCGGCTACTGGGCAAGCTGGCGGAGCTGCACGACCGCGGTATCCCCGTCCACATCCACATCGGCAACCACGACATGTGGGCCTTCGACTACTTGCCGAAGGAGACCGGCGTGACGTTGCACCAACTTCCTATCGTCCGCGAATGGAACGGCAAGCGTCTGTACATCGGTCATGGCGATGGGCTGGGTCCCGGGGATCATGGATACAAGTTCATGAAGGGGATCTTTCGGAATCCCTTCATGCAATGGTGCTTTGCGCGTTTGCACCCCAACTTGGGCTTGGGTATCGCGCATTTCTGGAGCGGGAGAAGCCGCAAGAAGAGCTATGACAACGACCGCAAATGGCTCGGCGATGATCAGGAGTGGTTAGTGCAATACTGCAGGGACCTCCTGAAGAAGGAGCATTATGACTTCTTCATCTTCGGCCATCGGCACCTACCTGTGGACATGGAGGTCGCCGCTGGTAGCCGTTACATCAACCTCGGCGATTGGATCACCTGGTTCACCTACGCCGTGTTCGATGAAAGCGGCATGCGCCTGATGAAGCGCTCAGAGACCGACCTCATGCAGGACGATCGGCAGGTGAGCGGCGGACCAGCCAAGTAGATCAGGAACTCAGCGCTTCTTTCCCACCAGCATCACCAGATCGGCGAGGCGACTGCTGAAGCCGTATTCGTTGTCGTACCAGCCCATCACCTTCACGCTGCCACCGACCACGCTGGTGAGCAGTCCGTCCAGAATGCAGCTGGCAGGGTCACCCACGATGTCCACGCTCACGATCGGGTCCTCGGTGTAACGCAGGATGCCCTTCAACTTTCCCTCGGCAAGCTCCTTGAACCGGGCATTGAGCGCTTCAGCGGTCACCACCCTATTCACATGGCAGGTGAGGTCCGTGATGGAGCCGTTAGGAACCGGCACGCGGATCCCGGCGCCGCCGAGCTTCCCTTTCAGTTCGGGGAAGATCTTGGTGATGGCTTTGGCCGCACCGGTAGTGGTAGGGATCATGGAGACGGCCGCCGCGCGCGACCGGCGCAAGTCCCGGTGCGGGGCGTCGTGCAACCGTTGATCGCTGGTATAAGCATGCACCGTGGTGATGTAGCCGCTCTCGATGTCGCACAATTCCTGGACCACCTGCACCATGGGTGCGGCACAGTTGGTGGTGCAGGAGGCGTTGGAAACGATGTCCTCGTTTCCATCAAGCTTATCCTCATTCACGCCGAGGACCACGGTGCGTATCCCTTCCTCTTTTGCAGGAGCGGAGAGCACCACCTTTCTCGCCCCGGCCTTCAAGTGCCCGGAAGCCTTCTCCCGCGTGAGGAAGAGGCCCGTGCACTCGATCACCACATCGATGCCGAGCTTGGCCCATGGCAATGCCGAAGGGTCCTTCTCGGAGAAGGCCTTAATGACGTTGCCATCGATCTGCAGCGAATCAGCGTCATGCCCTACTTCACCCTTATAGACACCATGTACTGAATCGTACTTGAAGAGGTGTGCGAGGGTCTTGGTATCGGTGAGATCGTTCACGGCAACCAGTTCCACATCGTTGCGCTCCAGGAGGATGCGGGTGGTGATGCGGCCGATCCGGCCAAAACCATTGATGGCGATGCGAAGCTTGGTCATTTCTTGTAATACTTGTTTGTGATGAGCGAACAGGTGGCGGGTGGAATGGTTCGCCCGTGTTCAGTGAACGTGCTTTTCCGCATGGTAGCTGCTGCGTACCAACGGGCCGCTTTCCACAAAGCGGAAGCCGCGCTTCAGGCCTTCCTCGCGGAAGAAGGCGAAGCGGTCCGGATGCACGAATTCCACCACCGGCAGATGATTCTTGGTGGGCTGCAGGTACTGCCCGATAGTGACCACATCACAGCCCACGCTGTGCAGATCATCCATCGTCTCCAGCACTTCATGGTCCTCCTCACCAAGGCCGAGCATGATGCCGCTCTTGGTGCGCAGTCCGAATTTCTTGGAGCGCATCAGCACTTCAAGGCTCCGGTCATACTTGGCCTGGACGCGCACGATACGCGTTAGGCGACGCACGGTCTCCACGTTGTGGCTGAGCACCTCGGGACGTTCCTCCAGCACGATGGCCAAGTTCTGCCATTCCCCCTTGAAGTCGGGGACCAGCGTTTCCAGCTTGGTCTGCGGGCTGCGGCGGCGCACGGAGCGGATGGTCTTCGCCCAGATGTTGGCGCCCCCGTCCGGCATGTCGTCGCGGTCCACGGAGGTGATCACGCAGTGCTTCACGCCCATCAGCTCCACGGAGCGGGCCACGCGGGCGGGCTCGAAGGGATCCGCTTCCTCGGGCCTGCCGGTGGCCACGTTGCAAAAACCGCAGGAACGGGTGCAGATGTTCCCCAGGATCATGAAGGTGGCCGTGCCCGCGCCCCAGCACTCGCCCATGTTGGGGCAATTGCCGCTTTGGCAGATCGTGTGCAGCTTATGCTCGCTCACGATCGCCCGTACCTTCTTGAAATTCTCCCCGTTGGGCAGCTTCACCCTTAACCAATCCGGCTTGCGGCGGGGCTGTTCCACGGCCGTGCCTTCCGCGATCTCGCTCATCTTATCTTCTTCGCACCGAAGTGCACCGCTATGTACAATTCCAGAAAAAACTGCTTGTTGATGCCCTCATCCTCCAGGTCAGCCATGATCGGGAGCTTCTTCCCGTAGGCATCCATGGAAACACCCGCCTCCAAAGCGCGGATACCCGCGTTGTTACCGGCATATTCGAAATTGAAAGCGAAGCGGCCAAAGAGCCCGGGGTAGACCTTCATCTCGCCCACGCCCTTGAACCAGGAGGCGCGACCGAAAATGTTATCGGCAAAATGGACATTCGGGTCGTAACGCTCCGTAACGATGGTCTGGTAGGGGTAGTCCGGCTTTCCGATCTGCAGGTAGACCGGCTTCAGCAAACCCAGCGAAGGGCCGATGCCCCACACGTAGTTCACCTCCACGGCGCTCTTGCGGATCTTCTCCGCGATGCGGTGCTTGCGGCCGATGGTGGGCCGGATGATGATCATGCTGTTGAGCTTCCCGTAGAAATAGCCCCGCGCATCCTGGTAGTTCGGGTTGAAGCTCTTGATCTCCTTGGGGTGCTTCATCGACACGATGTCGATGCCGACCATGTTACGGTTCTTGGCCGTGACGTATTTGCCGTATTGGAAGGTGATGCCCCAGCCGTCGCCATGTACCAGCGCACCACCGTACATCTCATGGGCATAGAGCGTGCGCGAGGCATCGTCGTAAATGCTCTGCGACTCTTGCGCCATGGCGGAGCAACCGAGGCCCAAAATGAGAGGAATCGATAGGTGGCGCAGCATGCTAAAAAGGAGTTCAAAGCTACGCAGGAAGCGGCGGTGGTGAAAATGGGGCGGGACGGTGGCTTTGCTTTTGGGAGGCCGGGAGCATGGCAAGAATAGATCGAAGCCGATCAGGGAAGAAAAGATCAATGATGACGATCCGTTGGCTCACCTCAACGTGCATGCCCCCTTATCGGAAACGCAATACGCTCGGACCTGTATATCCGTGGCACATTCCGATCAAGCACTGCTTGCTGAACACCTTCGCGGACCATAGCTTTGAGAACAAACAAAAACCGACCATGGGAAGACCAATTCATTCATCCGAACGCGATGCCACCGGCCGCGAGGTGGAGATGATCCCGATCTCCAGCACCGAAGGCCAAGCCGTGTACGACACCCGCCGCTTGGCACCGGGAACCTACACCATCGAACTGGTGAACGGCGGGAACACCGTGGGTACCGCCAAATTGGTGGTGAAGCAATGAGCCTGCGGAAGCTGACCGTGGCGGCCCTCTGGGCCGCCACGGTAGCGGCCGCGCAGCAGCCGTTCGATCTGGACCCCAATTTCCGGACGACCATACAACAACAAGGAATTGGCTCTATTCTGGAGCGACCTGACGGAGAGATCATCGTATCCGGTTCGATGTACTACCCTTCACAGTTTGATCTTCGAGGCGGCATTTTACTAACTGCCGATGGCGCCGTTAACTCAACCTTCCCAGCCTATGGGTACATGGGCGGTAAGATAGTTCCATGGGGTGCGGACCGTTTCTATGCAGGCAATGGGCAAGGCATCCGCCGCTCTTGGTTGGATGACGGTGCTTTGGACAACAACTTCAACGCATTAAACCAGCCCCTTTATTCCATCTTTCAAGGTGGTGATTTCCACGTCTTCCCGGACGGCCGGGTTTTGATCAGTGGTTTGGACCAGGTTAGGGATTCTGTGCGCGGCTTTGTGGGCTGGTACAGTCTCATTTGGCTGAACAACGATGGCTCGTTGGATACCACCCGTATCCACCGCCAGTCCGAGGGGCCGATCGTCCGCTTTAAGGAATTGCCCGATGGCAAATTCATTTGCAACGGCAGTGGGGGCATGGTCCAAGGGAGAAATGTATCCATCCTCTTCCGGGTGGATTCGGACGGTGCCTTGGACACCACCTTCAATGCCCCCTTTCTCGACTACTGTTACACGTACAGCTACCATCCCCAGTCAGACGGCAAAGTGGTGTGCGGTGGGCGGTACCACTTTGTAGGTAGCCCAGATACGCTCTCCTTGATCCGGTTGCTTCCCGATGGTCAACTTGATCCGACATTCAACAATCACCTCGCATTCAGATCCACCTATCACCACTTGGCCACTCCATCGGTACTTGGCATCCAGCCCATAGGCCCGGACAAATTGGCCATTACAGGGAGCTTTGATCAAATTGACGGTGAAACCCGCGGAGGCATTGCCATGGTGGATACCGCCGGGAACCTGCTGGATGGCTATTTCAACAGCAACGGTTGCGGTGCCTACGAGGATGGATTTCAACAATACCCTTACAAGTTCATCGTGGGCATTACCCCGGCCATGGATGGCAGCTACTACATCTATGGGGCTTACCATGGTTATGATGATGGCACTACCAACGATACTTCACAGCGTTTAATCAGTCGGCTGTATGGTTTGAACGTGGGCATACACGAACAGGAAGCCGACCAACCGCAACCGCTACAGATCGCGCCCAACCCCAGCGCGGGTTCCACGGTATTCTCGGCTCCAGCGCCGCTCTCAAACACAGAACTGTACATCCATGATGGCAGTGGGCGCTTGGTGTGGCAAGTAGAGTGGCCTGCTGGCGCGGAGCAGTATACCCTGCCCGCCGGGGCGCTGGCACCGGGGGCTTATGTGGTGCGGGTGGCGCACGCAGGTACTGTGTTAACATGCAAGTGTCCTGTCGATTTATTTTCAACTATCTTTAAACCTCCAAAGGAAGTTGCTGCAAAGCACTATCCTGTGTAGCCTGGGCATTGTTCCGGGCTACCTTTTTTGTGGTAGTCCTTCTCATAGACCAAGTCGTTTTTCCAGAGGGTGTACATCAGGATCGGTGGTTTACGCTGGACGGCCACCTGCGCCTTCATCGGTATCCCCGTTTTGGCCTTAATGCGCTCTTTCAACGCTTTGAACTCGGGAATGTGCTTGGATGCGCTCAAGGCGGGCATGTGCATGTGGTGGCGCATGTACCTGTTGCCCTTCTTGGAGATACGCGTCTTGCTTAGCACTGATGTGCCCGATTCATTGTGTACGATGTCGTAGCCAGCATAGCTGGTGAGCTGCTAGCGCTTTTGAACTCTTTGAACCCGTTGGTCTCCGCCACTATGGCCGCCACTGTGGTGATGCCGCATCCCGGAATGGTGCGAAGTTTGTTCACCTTGGCTTCAATTTCCGGATCGGCTCTTCACCACTTTCTCCATTTCCTTACTGAGTATCGCGATTTCCTTTTCCAGCACGGCAATGACCTTCTTGCTGCTCTTCTTGATATCCGCTGGTACACCATGCGCATAATCCTTGCTATGAAGGATGTTGGTGATGGCCGTCTTCTGTTCTTGTAGCTGTACCCGGTAGCGACTGAAATCGCGCATCCGCTTGATGACGAGTTCAGCCGGATTCCATGGCCGATGCTCTCGCTCCACACCGAAGCGGGCCAACAACTTGGCATCGATCGCATCGGTCTTCGACTTCGAATTCAGGCTTGCTGCGAAGTGCTTGAATTTGTTGGGCAGCACTACATGCACCTGCTTGCTTAAGCACGATGAAGGTGATGTGCCAGCTTTTCATGATACACTCCTGTGGCCTCCATCAGGAACACCAATGGTGCATTTTTGTCCATCTCACTGGTTGCCCATCTCACCAGTTGGTTGAAGCCTGTCTTCGCATTGTCGAACTTCTTCGCCGTGGTACAGGACAGCTTGTTATCTTCTCCTTTGGTGGCAAAGGCCACTTTGAAGTCATTTTTGGCGATGTCTACTCCTACGCATTGTACTTTCATCGTGTTGGGGGTTTGAACTGTGATCGAACGGATCCATGTAGTACTCCCCAAAAACTGGACAGGTAGCTAAGGTGGCTAAACTTGTCCAAGGATGACCCGAAAAAGCAGAAGGAAGTTCACTCCCGCGTTCAAGGCTCAAGTTGCGCTTGAGGCCGTGAAGGAGAACCATACGATGGCAGAGCTGGCGATGCGCTTTGAGATCGCACCAGCACAGATCGGCCAATGGAAGAAGCAGTTGGCGGAGAACGCCGCTGGGGTCTTTGAAGGGACCCCGACGGCGTCCTCCGCCATGCCAGGTGGTCACGACCCCGAAAAGTTGTTCGCCGAGATCGGCAGGTTGAAAATGGAGAACGACCTGCTAAAAAAACAGTCCGATGAGCGTGGCACAAAAGCGGCATGCCATTGCCACCGTGCAGGAAGGCAGCATCATGGAGCGCTGCCAGGCGCTGGACCTTGCACGCAGCAGCTTTACTATCAGCCCAAAGGAGAAAGCGCGTTGAACTTGGAATTGATGCGTTTGATGGATGAAGAGTACACCAAGCATTGCTTCCATGGATGATCGGCATGCGCGACTTTCTGAGGCTTGAAAAGGGCTATTGGGTGAACGAAAGCGGGTGCGCAGGCTCCTTCGGCTAATGGGCTTGGAGGCCGTTGCGCCCAAGCCTGACCTGAGCAAACCCGCCAACGGGCATAGGGTCTATCCCTACTTGTTGAGAGGTGTGCAGATTGAAGCTCCGGGGCATGTTTGGAGCACCGACATCACCTACATCGCCATGGGCAAAGGGTTCCTGTATCTCACCGCCGTGATGGACTGGCACAGCCGCTACGTGCTCTCTTGGCGATCAGCAACACCTTGGACACCTCCTTCTGTCTGGAAGCTTTGCATGGTGCGCTGTTGCAATATCCTGCACCAATGATCTTCAATACCGACCAAGGCAGCCAATACACCAGCGACCTCTTTACCGGGGCGTTGACCAGGAAGGCATCAAGGTGAGCATGGATGGCAAGGGCCAGGCTACGGACAATGCGTTCATCGAACGACTTTGGAGAAGCGTGAAGCAGCAATGCGTCTATCGCCATAGCCCCGCCGATGGGAATGAGCTGCGCAGCCTTCTGGCCGAGTACTTCGCCTATTACAACCACCAACGACCACACCAGCACCTGGATGGACTGACCCCCGGCACACCTTTACTTTGGTCTGCCCGATACCCGGAACCGTACCCTGACACCAAACCTTGTTGAACCCCAATTCACACTAACAAACGCCTGAAACGTGTCCAGTGAATGGGGAGTACCTCACCACGACATGTCACCCATCTCCCTATCGAAATTCCTTTTACTTTATTCGGGCTCGATCGCTCGGCCTTAAGTACTGTTCCTTCTCTTGAAGATGCCAAGCGTGCAGGCCATTCCCTGCGTCACGGTGTAGCGGAGTGCTCACCTAGGGTCCCATGGCCTTACACGCCGAGGCGGCACATCATGTATGAACATCAATGTAACCACCCGGATCGGACTGAACGGAGAACTCCGTCGTCTTCACTTCGGCAAACATAAAAGGGTCCTCTGCGAGTGACCCTGCGGCGACACCCCCGTACACAGGGCGGTTGGTGGTGATGCCTTGAGGGGTCGGCCGATCTCCCCTGACCAAAATTCAGGGTACACGTCGTTCCTTCGCACCATGGATACCGCACACGTCAAATACTTAGGTGGCCTGCGCACAGAGGCCGTTCACCTGCGCAGTGGTGAAAAGATCATCACCGACGCGCCTGTGGACAACATGGGCCAAGGCGCTGCTTTCTCGCCCACGGACCTGATGAGCACGTCGCTCGCCTGCTGCATGATGACCTTGATGGGCATCGCGGCCGAGGCGAGAAGCATCCAATTGAACGGGCTTCAGGCGCGCGTGGTGAAGCACATGGCCTCGGGGCCGCGCCGGGTGGAGCGCATCGAGGTACATTTCGAGCTGGACGGAAAGGAATTGGACGACAAGCAGCGTAGCATTTTGGAGCATGCCGCACGCACCTGCCCGGTGGCCTTAAGCCTGCGCGAAGAACTGGTGCAGGAGGTCACATTCACCTATCACTGACCGCTGTAAACGAGAAAGCCCGGAACCAAGGCCGGGCTTCAAGGGGAGCGATGGTCTTCGCTCAACTGGCGCGTTCGGGGACGGGCTTCACCACCTTTCCGTACGCCGGACAGGAGTGCGTGGACTTGCATGCGCTGAAGAGCATGCTGGCCACCGCCACGATCGCGAATACCTTGAAGACCTTTTTCATCGTTGCTCAGATGCTGGATTTACCTTCCAAAATTAGCCCCTATTACCTTGACCACGGCTAAAAAGTTTCAACGATCCCCGGAGGGATCCTTCCCGGACCCATGAACAACGGAGCTATTCCCCCTGCTGCCCCGCAGATCCCGGACATCGATCCCGGATGGGCTGACAAGCTCTTAACGGAATTCAGCGCGCCGTATTTCGCCGCCTTGAAGAGTTTTCTGGTGCAGGAACGGGCAACGCATGCTGTTTATCCGCGCGGCAAGGATATCCTGCGCGCCTTCCAGCTCACACCGTTCGACGCTGTGCGCGTGGTGATCCTCGGCCAGGACCCCTACCACGGTCCCGGACAGGCGCATGGGCTCAGCTTTTCCGTGCCGGCCGGGATCCCCCCTCCCCCTTCCTTGCAGAATATCTTCAAGGAGATCCAGCGGGACATCCGCCCCTTCACCCCTTCCGGCGGGGACCTCAGCCACTGGGCCGAAAACGGCGTGTTGCTCCTCAACGCCACGCTCACCGTGCGCGCCGGTGAGGCCGCCTCGCACCATGGCCACGGCTGGGAGCGCTTCACCGATGCCGCCATATCCGCGCTTTCCAAGGAGCGCACAGGGCTGATCTTCCTGCTCTGGGGGCGGCACGCACAGGCCAAAGAAGCGTTGATCGACAGCGACCGGCACTATATCCTGAAAGCGCCACACCCCTCCCCGCTTTCCGCGTTTCGCGGCTTCTTGGGCTGCGGCCATTTCAGTGCCGCGAACGAGATCCTGCTCGCACAGGGAGGAAGCCCGATCCCCTGGATCCTGTGATGTGGCGGACCCTTGTCATCCCATTTCTCTTTGTCGCGCTGGCCGCCCAAGCGCAACAGCATGTGCTCTCCGTGCGGGCGGACACGGTGCTGCCCCGCAAGTTGAGAGGCCCGTTCAAGCTGGATGTGGGCCAGGTTCCCCAGCGCTCGACCGAACTTCGCAATGCGATGATCGCGGAAGGCTATCTCGCCGCATCACGCGACAGTTGCGTGGCGGGAAAGGACACGACAACGTGCTATTTCCACTTGGGCGCGCAGTACCGCTGGGCGCAGCTCACGGCGGGATCCGTTCCCCAGGAGATCGCCAGCTCCACCGGCTTCCGCGAGCGCTTTTATCAGGACCGGCCGATCACCCCACGGCAAGTGGCGAAATTGTTCGAAGGTTTGCTGAAGGAATGCGAGGATCACGGATATCCCTTCGCGGTTGTGGGTCTGGACAGCCTTCGGGAAGGCGATGGGGGGCTCTCGGCCACGGTACACTTGGACCGTGGACGGTACGTTACCATCGATAGCGTGGTGGTACGCGGTACCGCCCGTGTGAACGCACGCTATCTCCAGTCACATCTCGGCATCCGTCCGGGCGATGCGTACAATGAAACGTTGGTGCGTGGCTTGGATACTCGGACGCGCGAACTTCCCTTCGTGGCCCGGAAGCAACCTGCATACCTGCTCTTTTCACCGGAGCAGACCAAGCTTTACCTCTTCTTGGACGCGAAACGGGCAAGCAACTTCAACGGGATCTTGGGCGTGGCGCAGGACGCGATCACAGGAAAGGTCCATTTCACCGGGGACCTGGACCTCAAACTTCGCAATGCCCTGCACCACGGCGAAGCCATTGACCTGAGCTGGCGCAGCCTGCAGGACCGCACACAGAACCTCAAGGTGGGCTTCAACTATCCGTTCGCGTTCAACACACCCTTCGGCGCGGACCTCGGCCTGACGCTCTTCAAGCGGGACACCACCTTTCTGGAAGTGACCTACCGGGCAGCGATCGAATACCTGATGAGCCGTGGCGACAAGGTGCGTGTGTTCGTGAACAACAAGAACAGCCAGCGATTGGGCCAGCAACTGTTCTATACACCGGGCCTGGCGGACGTGAAGCTGACGGCCTACGGCATCGGCGTACTGCGCGAACGCTATGACTACCGGTTCAATCCCCGCAAGGGTATCGGAGTGGACCTGGAGGGCTCGGTAGGCAACAAGCGCAGTTCCACCGCCACCTTCAGCGACACCGCGGCCACCGACCACCGCAGTGTCCAGTACGAGCTGAACGGCAAGGTCAGCTGGTTCATCCCCATAGGAAGGCGCAGCACCGTGAAGCTGGCGGGACAGGGCGGTAGCATGGTGAACGATCGGCTATACTCCAATGAGCTCTACCGGATCGGCGGCATCAAAACGCAACGCGGTGTGGACGAGGCCGGGATCTATGCCTCCTCGTATGCGATCGCTACTGCTGAATACCGTTTTCTCTTCGAGGAGAACAGCAACTTTTTCGTGTTCGTGGACCAAGGCTGGTGGGAGGATCAAAGCCGTACGTCCTTGCTCACCGACACCCCGTTGGGCTTCGGGGTGGGTACCAGCTTCGAGACCAAGGCGGGGATCTTTTCCCTGAGCTATGCCCTTGGGAAGCAGTTCAACAACCCGGTGGAACTGAGGGGCGGAAAAGTGCACTTCGGGTTCACGAGTTTGTTTTAGATCTGACAGGATGACCGGAGTCATCCTTATCGAAGTGAGATGGTACCTGATCGTGATGCATTGTGGAAAAGAAGATCCGGGGCCAGATGGCCTGCCAGCTGCGCAACGCCAACTTTGACATGGCACTTTTTTGCAACTCCAACCGTTGATAAGCTGATGCGCCTCACCCGCCTTGCGCTGGCCTGTATTTGTAGTGCCACTTTCACCGTCGGCACCATGGCACAGGCAAATGATCTGGCCTTGGTCCCTTCTGCGCAAAAGCAGCCGTTGGCGGATCTTCTGATCGAATGGATGCAGGTGCATTATCCGGCCGCACCATCGGAAGGCTATGTCCTTTACGTCTCCGTGAAGAGCCAGCGCATGTACTTCGTGGTGGAGGGGCAGATGAAAGCGGAATACGTGATCTCCACCGCAACGAACGGCTTAGGCACGCAGAAGAGCAGCAACCGCACGCCCGAGGGATTGCATCGCGTGGTGAGCAAATTCGGTGAAGGCGTGCCGTCCTTCGGCATCTTCAAGGGCCGGCAATACACGGGCAAGATCGCCACGGACAGCACCGCCAATGATGACCTGATCACCTCGCGCATCCTCTGGCTGGACGGCATGGAGCCCGGCTTGAACGAAGGAGGAAGCGTGGACAGCATGGAGCGTGGCATCTACATCCATGGCACTGCGGACGAGGGATCCATAGGTACGCCGAGTTCGCATGGGTGTATCCGCATGCGCAACAGCGATGTGATCGCGCTCTTCGACAGAGTGCTCATCGGGACGCTGGTGGTGATTTTGGACAATTAAGGCACAATGTGTATAGCCGCAGAGACGCGGAGGCGCAGAGGGATCGACCGATGCCGGATCACCGGTGACCGGTAAGTGGTGACTGGTGACTCAAGACTATACGACTCCCGACTTCAAAGCCCGCCTACCTTAGCGGCATGGTTTGGACGAGCCTTTTACTGGGACTCTTGGCCGGGGTCATTCTCGGTGCGGTTGCCGTGGTGCTCTGGTCTCGCGGCAAAGGTGCTGAGGCCGTGAAGTTGGTGCAGGATGCGCGCGAAGCCGATCGCCAGGATCTGGGCCGACAACTAGCGGAGCGGGACCAACGGATGCAGGAGCTGCAACGGGAATTGCTCGCCATCAACGGTTCGTTCGCCACGGAAAGGCAGCGTAACGAAGGACTGGAGGAGAAGCTGGGCACGCAGAAGGCAGAGCTTGAATCGCTGAACGAGCGCATGACCAAGGAGTTCAAGCACATTGCTAACACCTTGATGGAAGAGAAGGGTAAGCAGCTCACCGACCGCCAGGAAGGCACCTTGAAACTGCTGCTAGACCCCTTCAAGGAACGGATCAAGGAATTCCAGGAACAGGTGCGGACCGCTTATGACAAAGAGGGAAAGGAACGCTTTCTGCTGAAGAGTGAAGTAGCCAAGTTGGTCGAACAGAACCAGCGTTTAAGCCAGGACGCGGACAACCTTACCAAAGCATTGAAGGGCGACCACCAGAGCCAAGGGGCTTGGGGGGAGATGATCTTGGACAAGGTCTTGGAGAGCTCCGGCCTGGTGAAGGGTCAGGAATACAGCATGCAGGAAAGCACCACGCTGCCCGACGGCACGCGCCTGCGCCCGGACGCGGTGGTGATGCTCCCGGAGGAAAAGCACCTCATCATCGATGCCAAGGTCTCGTTGCTCCACTATGAGCAGTACTGCGCCGCCACCGACGATGCCCAACGCGCCAAGTTCCTTAAGCTACATACCGAAAGCATACGTGCCCACGCAAAGGGCCTCGGCGAGAAGAACTACACCAAGATCTACGACTTGTCCAGCGTGGATTTCGTGCTGATGTTCGTGCCGATAGAGCCTGCATTCCTTTTGGCCTTGCGCGAGCGTCCGGAGATCTTCCAAGAGGCCTACGACCGCCAAGTGGTGATGGTGACCCATGGCACGCTCATGGCCACCTTGCGCACCATCCATGGCCTCTGGAAGAACGAGAACGTGGCACGGCACCACATGGCCATTGCGGAAAGAGCGGGCGCGCTGTATGAAAAATTCGTTGGCTTCACAGAAGACATAGGCCGCATCGGCAAGCATGTGAACGATGCCAAGGACAGCTATGAAAAGGCATTGGGAAAACTGAGCGAAGGGAACGGGAACCTCATCCGCCAAGTGGAAATGCTGAAGGAATTAGGCGCGAAGACCAACAAGAGCATTCACACCAAACTCCTCGAACGTTCGGTGGAAGAAGGCCGCGACGCATGAGAAAGACCATTCTTCATCTGCTGTTGTCCGTGATCGTGATCGCAGGTGTGCCCGGCTGCAGATCCTACGTGCCCGTGGCCGCCGGGGACAATTTCGCCTATCTCTACGGCAAGGGCGCCGCAGCGATCCGATTGGAGGCGCGCGTGTACCAGCCCGACGCCGCCCATGCCGTGATCTACTTCAAGCTGCGCACAGCGGACCTGCTCTACAAGGGCACCGGTGGCGGCGGCCCGTACCACGCCCGTGTTGTGATGAGCTATGAGGCCTATCCCGCCCCGGGATCACGCGACCTGCTGGACAGTGCGAGCACCTTCGTGAAGGACCAGAGCATGGTGGCGAATGAGGACAAGGAACTGATCGGGAACATGCAATTGAAGAACGTCGGGGATGCTTCCTTTGTGCTGCGCATCACCGCCCGCGACCTGAACCGGGACGCGGAGAGCACCGTGATGCTCCGCGTGGACCGGGGAACTCCGGGTGGCGGTCAGGAGTTTCTGCCACTAGGTGTCAATGACCTCCCGCTGTTCGATGACCATGTGCGTCCGGGCACCACGTTGAAGGTGCAGAGCGACAGCCACGCCGGCGCAATGCTCCATGTGGACCACTACCCTCCAGTGGCGAAGCTGCCCGCTCCGGTCTTCGCCGAAGTAGCCCCTCCGGCATTGGACGCACCGCCGGAAAGTTCGTTCACGATCAGCGTACAGCCGGACGGCACTTTCAATTTCACAGTGGGAACGAACGGCTTCTACCACTTCAGAGCGGATACCTCGAGCATGGCCGGCTATACCGTTTTCGTGCCCACCGAGGCCTATCCCACCGTCAGCACCGCGCAGGACATGGTAGCACCGCTGCGCTACATCACCAGTTCAAAGGAATGGGACGCCTTGGCCACTTCCCCGGACCCGCGCAAGGAAGTGGAGCGCTTTTGGACCGACGCGGCCGGCAGCCGTGACCGTGCACGGGAGGCCATCGCAGGCTATTATGGGCGTGTTGAAAGCGCCAACCGGCATTTCACCAGCTACGCGGAAGGTTGGAAGACCGATCGCGGGCTGGTACACATCATCTTCGGCACGCCGACCACGATCCGCAAGAACGCCAACAGCGAGACCTGGGTTTACGGCGATGAGACGAACCTGATGAGCCTCGTGTTCAACTTCATGCGACGTGACGAACCCTTCAGTGACAACGACCTGGTGCTCCAACGCGACCCGCGGCTGAAGAGCGCCTGGTACAGAAATGTTGAAAGCTGGCGGAACGGGAGGATCTTGCAGAATTGAGCGAGATGAGGTTTGATGCCGCAGAGGCGCGGAGGCGCCGAGAAGAACAAGTGATAACCTTGGAACGTGCAGGGATGAATGGCCCGCAACTGTAACGTCGACCCATTGGGTCGACCTGAACGACACATGAGAAAAGACGAACTGGTCTGCGGGATACACCCGGTGATGGAGGCGCTACGGAGCGACCTGCACGTGGAGAAAATGCTGATCCGCCGCGACGCGGGGGGCGATGGCATCCGCGACTTGAAGAACCTTGCGCGGGAGCTTGGCGTGCCTTGGCAGCCGGTGCCCGGGGAGAAGCTGGACCGCTTGACCACCACGGAGCATCAAGGGGTGATCGCCTTCATCAGCCAAGTGGCCATGCAGGACCTCGACGGGTTGATCGCACAGGCGTACGACCGGGGGGAAGACCCGCTCCTCGTGGCCCTTGACGGCGTTACCGACGTGCGGAACATGGGCGCCATCGCCCGCAGCGCGGAATGCTTCGGGGCGCACGGCATGCTGGTACCCAAGACCGGGACGGCACGATTAGGCAGTGACGCGGTGAAAAGCAGTGCCGGGGCATTGTTGCGGAAGCCTGTTTGCCGCGTGGACAATTTACCCGTGGCCATAGACCGTGCCCGGGAACATGGACTGCGCATCATCGCGGTGACCGAGAAGGCGGAGACCTTGATCGAGGACTGCGACCTCACCGGCCCGGTAGTGCTGGTGATGGGCGCTGAGGATGTGGGCATCTCGCCGGTCATCCTGCGCAAGGCGGACGCGCTGGTCCGCATCCGTATGGCGGGTACCCTCGGTTCGCTGAACGTGAGCGTGGCTTCGGGCGTGGTGCTTCACGAAGTGTTGCGTCAACGCTCGGGAAAGGGATCGGCCTGACCGCGATCGGCCTTTAGGGCAAACTCTTCATTCGTTGAGACGATCGCTCCTCGTGAGCGACCGTCTCCAGATGTCCCGGCCTTTGGCCCGTAGGAACCTTTTCGGCATTCAACGGGTATAACGCGGCATCCATAGACCGGCAAGGTTCATTGATATCCGCCCGGACCAGCCCGCTAAACCACGCTTCGCATGAGGCTCCACATGCCCAGACCGATCCTACTGCTCTTCCTGTTCACCCTTCTGGCCTGCAACGGTTTGATGGCGCAAGAGACCATCGGCCTCAGGGTCGATGCGCTCACCAGTGCAGAACGTGACTCACTCGTTTCACTCAGCCATCATGCCGGCGACCCACAAGTGATCTACGCGTGCGTGCCTGCAGGCATTCTTGTCTTCGCCTCGGCTGAACCGACCGCATCGCGCGAGGTCCTCCGCACCCGGGTCTTCGCCGCCCTGGCGCCGGTCCTTGCGATCGGTCGCATCGATCCCGCTGAACTCACGCTGCACGATGCCGAATCGGCTTGCGAAACCGCACGTGGACAATGAGCATATCCAGGACGCATCGCATGAACCGTTTCATCACCGCAGTGATCGCTGTCGCTTGTACCAGCTTCGCTCAAGCACAGCTGTCGGTAAGCCCACAAACGGACCTTCAGGAACTTGCCCGGACGATCACCGGTCCCGGGGTCTCCATCTCGAACCCGCAGATCAACTGCAATAGCCAAGGGTATGGCGAATTCCAATACGCGGGATCGCTGCTCGGCATCGATGAAGGGATCCTGCTCACCTCCGGGAAGATCGCCAATGCGGTGGGACCGAACAACGCCGAGAACACCACTTTCGACCAAGGCTACGGCGGGAACAGCATACTGGACATCGTGACCGGCCGGACCACGAAGGATGCCTGCAAATTCGAGTTCGATGTGATCCCGGCAGGCGACAGCCTCCGCTTCGATTTCGTATTCGGTTCCGAGGAGTACAATGAATGGGTGGGCTCACAGTACAATGATGTCTTCGGCTTCTTCATCAGTGGTCCGGGCATTACCGGGGACGCCGGTATCGGCATTGACAAGAATATCGCCCTCATTCCCGGGACCAGCCAGGCCGTGACGATCAACAATGTCAACAACGGTTCGAACGCCAGTTATTTCCATGACAACGCCGGTGGCCAGCACATCCAGTACGATGGCGTCACCACGGGCCTGAGCGCGTTCTCGACCGTGCAACCTTGTGCGACCTATCACTTGAAACTGATCGTGGCGGACGCCTCCGACCGCAAATTCGACTCCGGTGTCTTCATCGCCAAGGTCAAGAGCAATCCGATAACGATGCAATTGGTCACCCAGAGCGGAGCTGACAGTTTGATCGAGGGATGCAACAGTGGTTCCGTACGCTTCATGCGCCAGCAAGCGACGAGCCAACCTTTGACGCTGGAATACTACCTGCAAGGTTCGGCGACCAATGGAACGGACTATGCCGCCATCGGAGCCGTAGATCCCAATACACCGAAGTCGATCACCATCCCTGCGAACCAATCCTATGTTGATCAGCCCATCGACCCCATCGTCGACGGTATACCGGAAGGGCTGGAGACCCTGCTATTCATTCTTGGCAATCCCTACTGCCCGAGTGTTTACGCTGATTCCTTGGAGGTTCCCCTAGTGGATTCCCTGAACGCATCGGTCCAGCCAACGATCAGCACGATCTGCCTGAACGGCCAAGTCCAACTCCTTGCTACCGGCGGCACGCAGTACACCTGGACCCCGGCCAACGGCCTCAGCGCGACCAACATCGCCAACCCCATCGCCCAGCCCAACTCCACCCAACAATATTCGGTGACCGTGCAGGACGGAGGATGCTCGCAGACCTTGCAATGCACGGTGAAGGTGAGCGACATGACGATCACCGCGAACACCACACGGCCTTTGTGCAACGCTGCGAGCAATGGTGCCATCAACATTTCCCTCGGCGGCGGCATCGCACCGTACAGCTTCCAATGGTCCGGCCCGAACAGCTTCTCGGCCACTACCGAGGACATCACGAACATCACCGCAGGGACCTATACCGTCACCGTGACGGATGCGGCCTGCACGAAGACACAGAGTTTCAATGTGGGCCAACCCGCGCCTTTGAGCGTGAGCCTTTCACCGTCGCTGCTGATCTTCGGCCAGAACATCAGCTGCAGCGGTGGGCATGACGGCAGCATCGACGCGACCATCACCGGAGGTACCGGCCCGTACACGGTGAATTGGACCGGCCCCAATGGCTATATCTCCAATTCCGTGGACATCGGCACACTTGGCGCAGGCACGTATTCCATTGCGGTGAGCGATGCGAGCGGATGCACGGCGACGGCCAATACCACGCTTCTGGAAAGCGCGCCGATGAACGCCGCCATCAGTGCAACAAGTGACGTGGCATGCGCGAATGACGCGGACGGTTCCGCCACGGTCGACGTGACGGGCGGCATGCCCAACTACACGTACAGTTGGAGCACGGTGCCCGCGCAGACCGGCGCCACCGCCAGCGGTCTTTCGCCGGGCATATTTACCGTCATCGCCACCGATCAATACGGATGCGTCATCAGCACCGCGGCCACCATCACCGGCCCGACGCAGCAGCTGAACGTACAATTGACCGCGAAGACGGACGTGACCTGCTTCGGCGCGGCCAATGGCAGTGCGACGATCTCCGTGAGCGGCGGGACCGTCGCCTACGGAATATCTTGGAACACGACTCCTGTGCAGACAGGCACGACAGCGGTCGGACTATCCGGCGGCTCCTATACGGCGACGATCACCGATGCCAATAGTTGCGGCACGACACTGCAAGTGACCATTGCTGAACCGGCACAGCCTTTGGCCGTTGCCATCACTGCGCAAACGAACATACTCTGCCACGGCCAAGCCACCGGCAGTGCTACGGTGAGCGCTTCCGGCGGAAGCGGCCCCTATGCCTATTCATGGAACACGACGCCCGCACGGAACGGGGCCTCACAAACAGGTCTGAATGCCGGAAGCTACACGGTCACTGTGACCGATGTCCATGGTTGCACCACTACGCAGAGCGTTGAGATCACCGCACCCGCTGTCGGTTTGTCGGCAAGCATCAATGCCAGCACCGACGTGCTCTGTGCCGGTGGTTCCAACGGGAGTGCGACAGTCGCCGTCACTGGTGGGACCAGCCCCTACAGCTACCTCTGGAACACTACCCCACCGCAAAGCGGAGCATCCGCCACCGGTCTTGCCAGCGGCACATGGCAGGTCAGCATCGTGGATGCGAACCAATGCAGTACATCAGCATCAGTAACGATCGCACAACCCACACCGCTCGTTGCGATCGGCACCATCAGTCCCGCACTCTGCCAAGGCGCTGCCAGCGGCGCAGTGGATGTGAGCACCTCCGGCGGAACCACTCCTTATTCCTGGTCCTGGACCGGACCTGCCAGCTTTACCGCGAACACGGAGGACATCAGTTCCCTGAACGCGGGCGGTTACACCTTGACCGTGACCGATGGCAACGGATGCAGCATCACCCGCAGCTTCGACGTGAACCAGCCGGGCCTCTTCACCGTGAGCGCAATACCATCCGTTCACGGGAATGCGAACGTGAGCTGCCCGAACAGTACGGACGGTGCGATCGACCTGACGGTAAGCGGTGCCGTACCTCCCTACTCCTTTGTCTGGTCCGGGCCGGGCAGCTTCAACGTAGCTTCTGAGGATATCGCGGGCCTGCAGGCGGGAACGTACTCCGTTTCCATCACCGATGATAACGGCTGCAGCACCGACCTTGATGTGACGCTGCTGGCTCCTCCGCCCATCGCTGTGCAGACCACGCTGAGCAACTTCGGTGGAACCTCTATTTCGTGCAACGGCGGCAGCAACGGCAGCATCACCGCGCAGATCTCCGGAGGGAACGCACCCTATACGACGGCATGGACCGGGCCTTCCGGTTTCAGTTCCGCCCAGACCGATCTCACGGGATTGAGCGCCGGCACCTACCAGCTGGCCATCACGGACGCGAACGGTTGCATGACCGACCAAGTCGCTGAGATCACCCAGCCCTTCGCCTTGACCGCGACCAATGGCGGCACCTCGCCTGCAAGCTGTTTCGGCAGCGCCACCGGGCAGGCCACCGTGCACGTCACCGGCGGTCGTTCACCATACTCCTATACTTGGAACACCAACCCCGCACAGCATGCGGCCACGTCGACCGGCCTGAGCGCGGGCAGCTATACCGTGTCCGTGACCGACGCCAATGGTTGCACCACCACCGCTACCATGACCGTGGGCGGGCCTATTGCAGCGTTGGCCATCCTTCCGCCGAGCATCACCAACGTTCTGTGCCATGGCAGCAACACCGGTGCGGCCACGGCCCAGGCAACGGGAGGAACGGCACCATACACCTACACGTGGAACACCAGCCCGCAGACCAACGGCCCCACTGCGACCGGATTGGTCGCCGGCACCTTCATCGTGACCGTGACGGATGCCGCGGGATGCACCACTTCGCGGAACGTGATCATCACGCAGCCCCAACAGCCTCTTGCGGCAACCGTGGCGAACCGGCACTACGTCACCTGCTTCGGCGATAACGACGGATCCATCTCCATTGTGGTGACCGGGGGCAGCGGCAACTACAACATCACGTGGAACACCAGCCCGGTGCAGACCGGCTCCACGGCGACGGGCCTGGCGACAGGCAACTATGTGGCCACCATTGCCGATGCGAACGGATGCACGCAGACGCTGGCATTCCCGGTCTCCATCGATGGACCTGCGGCACCGCTGGCCTTGACGTACGTGCCCTTCACATTTCCCGGTGGAGCGCATGTCAGTTGCCCGGGGAACAGCGATGGGAGCATTGACGTCACCGTGACGGGCGGTACCCCGAATTACGCCTATTCGTGGCAGGATGGCATGGGCGGCACCTTCAATATGCAGGATCCCACGGGTCTTTCCGCAGGTACCTACCAGCTTATCATCGGGGATGGGCATGGTTGCCAGGTCGACACGACGATCACCTTGGTAGCACCGCCCCTGATCACCGCGACCGCCAACGTTCACTCCGCTATTTGCCACGGTGCCAGCGATGGTTCGATCGACATGACCGCAGCAGGCGGTGTTGCACCCTACTCCTATCAATGGAGCGGTCCGGGCAGTTTCACGGCCGGTACGCAGGACCTGAACATGATCGGTGCAGGCGTCTACATGGTGGTCATCACCGATGCCAACGGATGCTCGATCGATCAACCCTTCGATGTGACCGAGCCCGGCACCTTCAGCTTCAATGCAACGCTCAGCCCCGTCGCTTGCAACAACTCCACGGACGGTTCGATCCAGCTCACCGCTTCCGGCGGAACGGCACCTTACCAGTACGACTGGAGCGGACCCAACGGCTACAATGCGACCACAGCGAACATCAATGGTCTCGCGGCAGGCACATACAACCTCATCCTCACTGATGACAATGGTTGCTCCGCACTATCCAGCCAGACCCTCACGGCTCCCTCGTCACTGAGCGTTTACACATTCTCCAACAAGGACCACAGCGGCTACGACATCAGCTGTAACGGTTCCTCGGACGGTGTGATCAACACCACCTACAGCGGAGGAACGCCTCCGTATTCCTTCGCATGGACCGGACCCGGCGGCTTTACCGCCAGCACTGCGGATATCACCGGGCTTGCGGCAGGCACATATACACTGACCTTGACGGATGACAATGGCTGCTCGGTGGTCGCCATCACGACATTGGTCGCTCCTCCCGTGCTTTCAGCCACTGCGGTGGCAGGCAGCTTTGCCGGCGGTAGCGGCACTAGCTGTAATGGGATTGTGGACGGATCGATCGTTCTCACACCAGCGGGTGGGACGCCTCCATACGCGGTGACCTGGAGCGGCCCAAGCGGATTCACTTCGAGCGCCTGGCAGATCACCGGCCTGGCGGCAGGGAGCTATACCGCGACCGTGTCCGATGCGAACGGTTGCTCAACTACGGCATCCGCAACATTGACCGCACCGCTACCCTTGGAGCTCACCAGCACAAGCACCGACATCATGTGCAATGGTGGCAACACCGGTTCCGCGGACCTTTCCGTTTCCGGAGGCAGCGGCATCTACAGCTATCAATGGAGCGGCCCGAACGTGTTCACTGCCAGCACGCAGGACATCTCCAACTTGATCGCCGGTACTTATACCGTGACCGTAGTGGACGCCAACGGATGCACAGCCAGTACTTCCGTGACCATTGTCCAGCCCACCGCGATCCAGGCCACGGCGATCATCACCACTGCGGCATGCCAAGGCGCCAACACGGGTGCGGTCGACCTAACGATGACCGGGGGGACAGGCGGATACTCCTACCTCTGGACGGGCTTCCCCGCATTCTCCGCCACCACCGAGGACATCGGACCGCTATTCGCTGGCGTATACTCACTGACAGTGACGGATGACAATGGGTGCACATATAACACTAGCTACAATGTCGGCGAGCCTGGCCTGTTCGACATCACGGCCGAACTGAGCAGCGTCGGTGGCGGCTACAATGTGAGCTGCGCGGATGCTAGCGATGGCAGCATCGATGCCAACGTGAGCGGCGGCACCGGCCCCTTGAACTATTTCTGGACCGGCCCTAACGGCTTCACTTCGATCAACCTCGACCTCACCGGCCTTCCATCTGGCCAGTACAGTCTCACCGTGCATGACGTGAACGGCTGCAACGGAACGGCAAGCTTCACCCTCACTGCGCCATCGCCGATCATCATCGGATTGATCACCACGGCACAGCCCGCATGCAACGGCGGCAATGACGGTAGTATCGAAGCGTCCATTCTCGGAGGGACCGCTCCCTATTCCTCCTCGTGGACCGGCCCTAACGGATCGCTCGGGATCTCGCAGAACCTCACCGGCGTGGGTGCGGGAACGTATGTGATCACCGTGACCGACGCCTTGGGATGCTCCGCGACCGGAAGCATCACGCTGACCAGTCCGGCAGGTATCGATGCCATCGCCACCGCGCATGAATACGCCAACGGAGCCAACCTGAGCTGCACATACTCCAGCGATGGCAGCATCGATCTGGACATCACCGGTGGTGCAGCTCCTTACCAGGTCACATGGAACGGACCCACCGGCTATCATTTTTCCGGCGAGGACATCAACGGTTTGGTGCCGGGCACGTACACCGCAACGATCACAGATGCCAACGGCTGCAACGCCGTGGCCCAAGTGAACCTTGTCGCACCGGCGCCGCTTGACCTGGCGATCACAACTTCGTCCTATAGCAGTGGCAACGCCATCTCCTGCTCGGGTGCCGCGGACGGCAGCATCACGCTGATCACCACCGGCGGAAACCCGGGCTACACCACATCCTGGACCGGCCCGAACGGATTTACATCCCAACAGACCGTGCTTCACGACCTGGGTCCCGGCAGTTATAGCGTGGTCATCTACGATGCATCTGGCTGCACGGCCAATGCGGATGTGAACCTG